>QHZW01000057.1 GCA_003224815.1 Acidobacteriota bacterium
CATGCGGATGAATGCCAACCGTCGCGTAAATGGACTCATGCCGCTCGGCGATCTTGACAGCGCAGTCAAGCGTGCCGGGACCGTCTCCCGTACCCACAGCAAGCATGTTCATTACTCCCACTTCCTGCGCGCGCGCGATCACCTGCTCGCGATCTGAATCGAAGCGCGGACCATCAAGATGGCAGTGGGAGTCAATGAACATGGGAATAGTAAGTCCGTGTGGGTCGGACATTCTTGTCCGACCTGAGGTGATTAGTTCAAGGCCAAACCAAACGCGGACAGGAATGTCCGCGCCACACAGTCACTTCAGTCTCGCCCCTACCGGCACATCTTCCAAAAACCCTGCTAGGACTGGTTTTCCGCCTTCGAGCGAGGCCGCGAGCAGCATGCCGTTGGATTCCAGTCCGCGCATTTTTCGCGGAGCAAGATTGGCGACAATGACAATCTTCCGCCCAATCAGAGTTTCCGGGGCGTAGGCTTCCGCGATTCCAGCAAGAATCTGTCGCGTCTCGGTCCCAAGATCGACTTCAAGTCGCAGCAGCTTGTCCGCACCCTTTACTCTTTCCGCCACCTTAACTTGGGCGACACGCAATTCCACTTTGGCGAAGTCGTCGATCGTAATCTTGCCATCGGCGCCAGCGACGGGAACAACTCCAGCCGCCTTGTTGAGAGGCGCCGAACCCTGTGATGCTCCGTTCGGCCCGGCTCCAGCAGCGGCAGGCGGTGCCTCAGTAGCGCGTTGCGCGACCTCAGTAGTGTCCGGCTCCGCAGGACGTTGCTGCTCTTCCATCTTTTGCATTCTTTCAATGGCGCTCTTGTCGGCGCGCGGGAATACCGGTTCGACTTTGCCTAGCTTGGTGCCGAGAGGAAGTTGTCCCCAGCGCAAGTCGGCCAGCGAGACCTTCGCAATGTCACCCAGCCCGAGCTGTGTCCAGATCTTAGCCGTGGCTTCCGGAATCACCGGATGTGCGAGCGCAGTCACGATGCGCAGCGCCTCCGCCGATGTGTAGAGCACCGTCGCAAGCCGCGCACGGCTATGCTCATCTTGTTTCTCAGCCAGCGCCCACGGCTCATTCTCAACGATGTATTTGTCAATTGCTGCGACCAGCGCCCATGCCATTTCCAGCGCTCGCGAAAACTGATACTGCTGAAACAGCTCATGAAACTCGCTGATGGTGTGCTTTGCCAGAGCTGCAACCAGATCTTCGGCGCCAGTGTGCGCCGCCTTCTGCGAGGGATACGGCACCTCGCCTTTGAAATAACGGGTGATCATAGCGAGCGTGCGGCTGGCAAGATTGCCGAGACCATTGGCGAGGTCGGAGTTATAACGCTGCACCAGCGCGTCAAATGAAAACGACCCGTCATGTCCGAACACAACTTCACGCAGTAGGAAGTAGCGCAAGGCGTCAGCGCCGAGCACATCGAGAATCGTTTCCGTACGCACGATATTGCCGCGCGACTTTGACATTTTGCTTTCTTCAAACAACAACCAGCCGTGAGCGATGATTGCTTTCGGCAGTGGCAAGCGCGCGGCCATCAGGAATGCCGGCCAGTAGACGCAATGAAAACGCACGATCTCTTTGCCGATCATGTGCACGTCCGAGGGCCAGTACTTTTCGAACTTGCTGGAATCAGCGGACCCGTATCCGAGCGCAGTAATGTAATTAGCGAGCGCGTCGAGCCAGACGTAGATCACGTGTTTCGGATCATCGGGAACCGGGATGCCCCATGAAAATGTCGAGCGGCTGATGGAAAGATCGCGCAGCCCCGAGCGCACGAAGGCGATTACTTCATTACGGCGGGTCTCGGGACGAATTAAATCCGCGTGACTGTAGAGCTCCAGCAGCGGCTCAGCGAAGGCAGACAATTTAAAAAAATAATTCTCTTCTTTGACCGTCTCAGTGGGGCGGCCGCATTCCGGACAGGGTTCACCCGGGCCCACTTCCACGTACATCTCATCGAAAACGCAATACTGGCCGGTGTAGCTGCCCTTGTAGATATACCCATTGTCGCGGATGCGTCGCCACAGTTCCTGCACGCCAATCTTGTGACGGTCGGAGGTTGTGCGGATGTAGTCGTTGTAGGTGATGCCCATCCGGTCCCACAGCACGCGGAATTCGGCGGAAACTTCATCAGTAAATTTCTGAGGAGTTTTGCCAGCAGCTTCAGCGGCTCGCTGAATTTTCTGTCCGTGCTCGTCGGTGCCGGTTAGAAAGTATGTATCCTCGCCCATCATCCGCTGGCGGCGGGCAATCGCATCGCAAGCGAGTGTCGTGTAGGTATGCCCGATGTGAGGACGGGCATTCACGTAGTAGATAGGGGTCGTAATGTAGAAGGTTTTTGCCATAAGTTTGTCGTTGGTCATCAGCCCTCGGCTTCAGCAAGAATCCTTTGCCGAAGGCCGACGACCGAGAGCCGACGGCGTCATTTTTCTGGGAGATGCCGCAGGTAGGCCTGCACCGCTTCCTGCATGACCATCTTCAATGGTACACGGTGCTCGGCGGCGATGCGGCGGCAGTCTTCGTATTCGGGAGCGTAGCTGGTGACGGTGCCATTCAAGCTGGCGATTTTGATTCGAATGTCGCCGAAACGAGTTGAAACACCTTGCCACCGACGTGCGAGCACCTGACGCTGCTCTTCACGGCGGCGGACCCCGAGCGTTGTAGTTTCGTCAAAAATAATCTTTGTGATCTGGTCGGCATCCTCGGGCTTCGCGAGCACGTTCAGCAGGGTGCCAGGACGGTTCTTCTTCATCTGTACCGGGACGGCGAAAACATCGAGTGCCCCGGCTTCAAGAAGCCGGTCCATTAGGTATCCAAACACCTGCGGATTCAAATCGTCGAGATTGGCCTCAAGAACGGTGACGGTCTCAACCTGTGCGACAGGTGTCTGTGTAGCGCGGGCGCCCTCGCCCGCGGTGTTTCGACCAGTAGTCTCGCCGACAGTCAGCCGCAACACATTTGCATGGCCAGTGAAGTCCCGCGTACCCGCCCCATAGCCTGACTTCTCGACCGTCATCGCCGGAAATAACTCGAAACGATTTATGAGAGTCACCGCAATTGCCGCCCCGGTTGGCGTGACCAGCTCTGCCTGCACTCCTGACGAATAAACGGGGGTGCCTTTTAGTAATTCGACGGTTGCTGGCGCAGGCACGGGAAACGTTCCGTGCGCGCATTTCACAGTCCCACTGCCAACGTTAAGCGGCGAACAGATAAATTCCTCAACGCCGAGCGCCTCGGCTCCAACCGCGGCGCAAACGATGTCCACCAATGCGTCCACCGCGCCGACCTCGTGGAAATCAATATCCTCGATCGGCACATTATGGATTTTCGACTCCGCAGCGCCCAGCGTTTCGAAAATCTCGATTGCTGTCCTCTTAGCGGATCCGCTGATCTTTGCCGCATTGATGATTTGGCGGATTTCGTTTAGCCCCCGGCTGTGAGGATGTTGGTGATGATGAGGATCATGATGATGATCGTGCGGATGGCCGTGCTCGTGAGGTTCGCTGGCGTGCGCTTCACGTGGCGAATCTTTCTTTCCATCTACAACCACATCAACTTTGGTAGCGCTGATCCCACTGCGATTCACGCGGGAAATTTCCAGGCTTGCACCCAGGTTCAGGGCGGCAACAGTTTGCTGGAATAATTCGGGTGCAACTCCGGAATCGATCAGGGCGCCGATGAACATATCGCCGCTGATGCCGGAGAAACAGTCTAAATAGGCAATGCGCATAGGTAACGTCGTAGGCGTTTGCTTAAGAGGCCAAGGTACGTCGTTCGTCGTACGCTGTTCGGCGAAGCATCGCGAGGCCCGGTTTAGATTTTAAGGGCGTTTCTTGTTTCCTGCTTACTGTCGGCCCAGCGGCTAGCGCAACGGTTATCTCCGCACGACGAACGACACACGACGGGCGACGCCTGCCCCCTCTGCTAAAATCTGCATTTCCCCTCACCCACTTAGGAGAAGTCTTGTACCGACATCTGGAACGCCGGTTGGCCGAGCACATGCGCGAGTTTTTACACCGGCAGTATGGCCTGGAACTGGAAAGAATCATCATCGAACAGCCGCCGAAGGTGGAATTCGGCGAGTTTGCGCTGCCCCTCGCTTTTGAGCTGGCGAAGAAGCTTCGAAAGGCTCCCCGAAAAATTGCGGAAGAGATTGTTGCGGGTATTGGCCCAGTCGAGGGCTTTGAAAAATTTGAAATTGCCGGAGCGGGCTACATCAATGCCCGCGTTAATCGTGCCGCAGTCACTGCAGCGCTGGTAAGCGATAACAAACCCGCGGCCGAAGTGGCCGCCGGCAAAATTCTGGTTGAGCACACCAGCATCAATCCGAACAAGGCTGCGCATGTTGGACATCTCCGCAACGCAATTCTTGGCGACACATTTGTGCGCCTGCTGCAATTCGCGGGGCGCGAAGTGGACGTGCAGAACTACATCGACAACACCGGGGTGCAGGTGGCAGACGTGGTGGTCGGATTTCTGCATATCGAGAAGAAATCGCAGGCAGAAATTGAGCAGCTCGCGCGCCAGCCCCGCTTCGATTACTACTGCTGGGATTTATACGCGAAAGTTTCCCAGTGGTACGAAGCGAGCCCCGAGAACAAAAAAGTGCGGCTTGATACCTTGCACGAGCTCGAGCGCGGCGGAAACGAATCGGCTGCGGTTGCCGAGCTGATTTCAACGGCCGTTTTGCGTCGGCATCTCGAAACCATGGATCGGCTGGACATCAAGTATGACTTTTTGCCTCGTGAGAGCGAAATTTTGCATTTGCACTTCTGGGATGCGGCGTTTGCCAAGCTAAAGGAAGCAGGAGTGCTGACGTTTGAGACTGAAGGTAAGAACAAATGCTGCTGGGTCATGCGTAGGGCGGGAACTTCAAAATCTTTAACCGCCGAGAACGCTGAGAAAAGCCTTGAAGACGCCCTTACCGATATTGGGATTGGTGACCTCGAAATGAAGTCACTGGTCTCCGAGGAAGACCAGAAAGTCATCGTCCGTTCGAACGGCACGGTCGGTTACGTGGGCAAAGATATCGCTTATCACATGTGGAAGTTCGGCCTTCTGGGGAAGGATTTCGGATATCGAAAATTTTATTCGTATCCGAACGGGCATCAGTGCTGGATTTCGGCAGAACATGGCGAGCCCGAGCATCCGCATTTCGGTGGTGTAGCGGAAAACTATAACGTCATCGACGTACGGCAATCAGAAGCGCAAAACACAGTTAAGGAAGCACTGCGCGATCTCGGTGCGCTGCAGAGCTGGGCTATGAACTTTCAGAAGAAGACAAGTCGCGTCCTTTCGTTGAAGTCTCAGGGCGCAGAGGCTTCGGCGTCAAAGCCGATGACTTAATCGATAAGTTGATCGAGTCGGCGGCCACGGAAGTGAGTTCGCGCCATCCGGAGCTGCCCGAAGCCGAGCGCCGGGATATCGCCGAAAAGATCGCCATCGGTGCGCTGCGCTACTTCATGCTCAAGTACACTAAGCCATCGGTAATCGCCTTCGACTTTAAAGACGCGCTCAGCTTCGAGGGCGAAACCGGACCTTATGCGCAGTATGCCGTCGTGCGCGCGACAAACATTTTCCGCAAGGGCGGGATGGATGCGGAGACGTTCGGGAAGAATGTTGCTGCCGAGATTTCGGACTCCGCCAATTTTCTGACGGGCAAAGGTTCTAACGATCTGTGGGAGCTTTGGCTGGCGGCATCGAAAACCGCGTACGTAATTGATCAGTGCATAGCAGCAACAGAACCGGCATATCTGGCGAAGCATGTATTTCAACTCGCGCAGATGTTCAACACTTTTTATCATCGTTATCCGATCTTGATCGAGCCGGACGGTTCTCGAAAGAAATTCCTGCTGGCGACCGCGGCGGTGGTGAGAAGAGAGTTGATTCGCGCGCTGGCGGTGATGGGAATTGAAGCGCCGGCGGTGATGTGAGCTAAGCTCGCTTACGGCTCGTCACCATCAACCCTCCGCCCACCACAATCAAAATCACTCCGACATAGGGAGGCAGCATTTCGTCGTGATGCGTGTTGACGCCGACGTGAATATCTCCGGCATCGAGGCCGTGCCGCTCCGTGTGCGGCACGGGAACGAAGAAGGAAAGAATTCCGAGCACAAGGATAACGAGACCAACCACGAAAAGAGCTTTCATCGGAATCCTCCCAGATAGACGAATACGTTTTTGTAAATGCAGATTCCTCGACTGCATGGATCGTCCACAAGCGAGTGACCCGTTTCGCTCGGAATGACAAACCAGTGAGGGTGCCGGGTTTCACCAATCTGAGTCACAGTTCATCCGTTCCTCTCTGCGATCTCGGCGTGCTCTGCAGTTCAAGGTTTATGACTTGCGAACTCGCGCGCGAACTCTACCAAGCTCCTCACCGCAATTCCCGATGGCCCTTTCGCGATCCAGGGTTTGTTATCTTCCATCCACGCGGTGCCGGCAATGTCCAAGTGAATCCACGGAGTGTCTTCGGCAAACTCCTTCAGGAACGCGGCCGCCGTGCTCGCGCCACCCCATCTTCCGCCGGTGTTCATTAGATCGGCGATGCTCGAACGAGTCATTTCGAGATATTCGTCCGTGACCGGCAAGCGCCACATATTCTCGCCCGACTTAGACAATATCTGCGAAAACTGTTCGTAGAACGAAGTATCGTTGGAAAACACGCCAACATTCGCGTAACCGAGCGCAACCACGACCGCTCCTGTCAGCGTAGCTGCGTCTATCAGATGCGTGCAGCCGAGCTGGCGTGCGTAACAAAGACCGTCGGCGAGGACGAGACGACCCTCAGCATCAGTGTTAATGATTTCGATGGTCTTGCCCGACATCGCGGTTTGAATGTCTCCCGGCTTCTGCGCCTTGCCTGACGGCATGTTTTCAGTCGCGCAAACAATCCCAATCACCTTGACCTTCGGCTTGAGCAGCGCGATCGCGCGCATCGCGCCAATCATGGTCGCGCCGCCGGCCATGTCGTATTTCATTTTTTCCATGCCGTCGGCGGGCTTGATCGAGATGCCGCCCGTGTCGAAGGTAATGCCTTTGCCGACCAACCCCAGCACCGGCTTCTCGGGCGCGCCTACGGGTTCGTAGCGCATGACGATCAGTGCCGGAGGCTCGTCCGATCCCTGAGCCACGCCCCAGAACGCGCCCATTTTCAGCTCCTTGATCTTGTCGGCGCCGTACACTTCGCATTTCAGCCCGGTTTCCTGGCACATTTGCCGCGCGCGATTGGCCAGTATCGTGGGCGTCATGCGATTCGATGGCTCGTTGACCAGTTCCCGCGTAAAGTTCTGCGACTCGCCAACGACGCGGGCGTCATCAAGTGCGCGTTGAAGTGCGTTCTGATCACCCGTCGCAACCACCGTGAGCGAATCAATTTTCTGATCTTTGCGGTCGCTCTTGTAGGTGTCGGGATCGAAGTCGCCGACCAGCGCGCCTTCGACAATTGCGCGAACGGCTTCTTCCGTGGAAATTCCATCCGGCGCGACGAAGGCCAGATTGCGCAAATTGCGTGACTTCAGCGCGCGTACCGCCGCGCCGGCCAATTTGCGCAGATCCGTGGAAGAAAATTTCTTCGCCTTGCCGCCACCAACCAGCAGAAGACGTTTGGCTTTCAGTCCAGCCGGTTTGTGCAGCCACGACGTTTCAAAATTCTTGCCGGTGATGTCGCCTGAAGAGATGACATCGTTGGCAGCTTGTTGCACGGCTGTGTCGGCGGTGGATGCGTATGGCTGGGTTTTGTCCTTGTCGCCACGGGCATTATCTTCGCGATCAAGCACAACCGCGACGAGGCATTCGGTTTCAAGCTGAGGAGCGGGAGAAAGAGACAGTGTAATTTTCATAGGAGAAGAAACAGTATGTAAGGCGGGAAGGGAATTGCGCAAGCGGGCCCGATTCAACTACCAGGACGCGCACGAAAGAAAGTTCCATAAATGCGATTCGGATATGACCTTTTTGTGCGTTAGCATGCTGTATTCTCATCCAGCCAATGAAACCATCGAGGTCCATAATTCTCATTGCGGCAATCCTCTTTATTGCATTGCTGTCTTCAGCTCAAAACGCGCCGCAGCAAAAAATCATCATCGACACGGATATTGGTGATGACATAGATGACGCCTTCGCTGTTGCTCTCGCGCTCCGCAGCCCGGAGCTGCAGATCCTTGGCATCTCGACCGCATTCGGTGACGTGGAGACGCGGGCGAAGCTCGTCGATCGCTTGCTGGGCGAGGCCGGGCGCCAGGATATCCCCGTAGCCATCGGAGTTCACACCGATTCGAAAACCAGCTTCGGCCAGCGGCCTTATGCTGAAGGTGGACACTTCGTGCGTGCGTCGCATCCCGCAGCTGTTGACTTCATTCTCGATCAGATTCGCCGCAACCCTGGCGAGATCACGTTGGTCAGCATCGGCCCGCTGGTAAATGTCGGCGCGATGATCGATAAAGATCAGCAGATATTTCGCAAGCTGAAGCGCGTGGTTATCATGGGCGGATCGATTGATCGCGGCTATGGTGATCCCTATGGCCCGCCGACTCCAGCTGAGCCGGAGTGGAACATAAAGAATGATCCGCCCGCCGCGCAGAAGCTCTTCGCTTCAGGCGTGACGGTCTTTGTCATGCCGCTGGACTCGACGCAACTTAAGTTGGATGAGGTCAGGCGGGAATTCCTCTTCCGGCAGGGCACGCCGCTAACGGATGCCCTCACCATCCTGTACCACCAGTGGGGACAGCAGACGCCGACGTTATACGATCCGATGACAATTGCTTTTGTTGACGACCCGGCCCTCTGCCCGGTTCAGCCGATGAACATTGTTGTGGACGAAAAGGGAGTGACAAATCGGGGCTCAGGTGCACCAAACGCGCAGGTCTGCCTAAAGTCCGATCCGCAGGCGTTCTTCAAATTCTATTTGGGACGCGTGGCAGCGAAATGAGCCAGCGGCGGCGCCAAAGTTAATCGGTTTGGGCGCACGGGCGTCCCTCGCCCGTCGCTCCACCCGGGAAGCGTAAAATAGACCCATGCGGCGGGTTTACCTCGACAATAACGCCACGACTCCTGTGCTGCCCGAGGTGCTGGACGCCATGCGTCCTTACTATGCAGAGCACTTCGGCAACGCGTCTTCCATTCATCACCATGGGCAGGAGACGCGGGCGGCTGTCGAGCGCGCTCGCGAATCAGTCGCCACGTTGCTGGGGTGCCGCTCTGCTGAGATTGTCTTCACAAGCGGTGGCACCGAGGCTGACAATCTGGCCATCTTCGGTTTGACGCAGTCCGGCGATCACGTGATTACCTCGACCGTCGAGCACCACGCCGTGCTTAATTCCTGCAAGCACCTTGCGGGGAAGGGAATTGAGGTCACGTACCTGCCGGTGGACGGCCGGGGGGTAGTCGATCCCGACGATCTGCGCCGAGCGCTCCGTCCGAATACAAAGCTGATCACGATCATGTACGCCAACAACGAAACCGGAGTAATCCAACCAGTCGAGGAGTTTGGCAAAATTTGCGCCGAAGCTGACGTTTACTTCCACACGGACGCTGTTCAAGCCGCCTCGAAGATCCCGATTCGCGTAAGGGACATCGGTTGTGACCTGCTCTCCATATCAGGGCACAAGTTCCACGCTCCACAGGGGGTGGGAGCGCTCTACGTGCGCAAGGGAACTAGGCTCGAGCCGCTGCTCTACGGTGGAAGTCACGAGCGCTCGCGGCGTGCCGGGACAGAGAACGTTCCCGGAATCGTGGGACTCGGCAAAGCTGCAGAACTTGCAACAAAAGGGCTCGCGAAAGGCGAAGATCGTAATACGGCTGCACTTCGCGACCGGCTTGAGACGGCGATTCTGGGCATCGTGGAGAGCGCTGGTGTGAACGGAGCCGATCTGAATGGAAAAAGCGTGCCCCGCGTTCCGAACACTACCAACATTTATTTCGACTTCATCGAAGGCGAAGCGCTGATCATCGCGCTTGATCTTAAAGGACTCGCGCTCTCAACCGGAGCGGCTTGTTCTTCCGGCGCGATCGAGCCGTCTCACGTGCTCACCGCAATGGGCTTGCGTCCCGATCGCGCCCGCGCAAGCATTCGCTTCAGCTTGGGCAAACAAAACACAGCTGAAGACGTTGACTTCGCCATTCAGCTGGTTCCAGCCTCTGTCGAACGACTACGCGAGCTGTCGCCTCTGTACAATAAAAACAAGCCTGTAGCTGTTAGCTCTTAGCTTTTTAGCCACCAGCTATTGGCAGAGGCGCCGGAATCGCGAGTGGCGCTTCTCGTTCCCTTGCACGGGCTCACTTCGATCACGGTTTCCGGAGTAGCTGAGAGCTAAGAGCTGTTTCACATGCCTGATCACAACACCATTGCCGTTGCCATGTCGGGAGGAGTTGATTCCTCGACCGTTGCGGCCATGCTTCGCGCCGAGGGGCATAACGTTGTCGGACTGACGATGCAGCTGTGGAACCAGCGGCGCCTGGCCGGACGAGAGGCAATGCCCGAGGCGGCAACCGGCCGCTGCTGCTCGCTCGATGACGTTTACGACGCTAGGCGTGTGGCTGAGACGATAGGGATTCCGTACTACGTGGTCAATCATGAGGATCGGTTCGAGCGCGACGTAGTGCGGCCGTTTGTTAAGGAGTATCTCTCCGGACGCACGCCGATCCCGTGCAGTCTCTGCAACAATCATTTGAAGTTCGATCAGCTGCTCACAGTCGCACAGCAGATTGGCGCCGATGCTGTCGCCACCGGACATTACGCGCGCGTCGAATTCGACGGAGAGCGCGAGCGATGGCTGCTCAAGCGCCCGACAGATCGTTCTAAGGACCAGACCTATTTTCTTTTCGGCCTCACGCAGGAGCAGCTCAGCCGCACGTTATTCCCACTCGGAGGAATGACCAAGCCCGATGTGCGGGAGCTGGCGCGCAAGCACAGGCTGGCGCTTGCCGAGAAGCCCGATTCACAAGAAATTTGCTTTGTACCCGGCGGCGATTACAAGAATTTTCTTGACGCTTATCTCGCCGAGCAGGGCGAGTCTTTTCCTGAGACGGCTGGAGAACTAGTGACGACCGATGGTCGCGTGATCGGCGAGCACGCTGGCATTCATAATTTCACTGTTGGCCAGCGCAAGGGATTGGGTGTTGCCACCGGTTCGCCTCTTTATGTTTTGCAGATCCAGGGCGACACGCGGCAGGTGGTTGTGGGCGATCAGGAGAAGCTGTATTCAAAGACGCTGCTCGTGCGCACGATAAATCTGATCTCTGTGAGTGATCTCAGTCAGCCGATGCGCGTGACCGTGAAAATCCGCCATCGCCACGAGCCCGCTGCGGCAACAATCGAGAAGACCGGCGCAGATGAGATTCTGGCCACCTTTGACGAGCCCCAGCGCGCCATCACGCCGGGCCAGGCGGCCGTTTTCTACGAAGGTGATGTGGTCGTGGGCGGCGGGTGGATCAGCTGAGTACATCTTGCACGGGCGGGGACGCCCGTGCTTCCAACTTTAGAAGAACGGGATGTAAGCCGGCACTTGCTTCCTATAAGACTCAAATTCATCTCCAAAGTGCGATGCCAGCAGCTTCTCCTCCGTCCGCACACGAATTTCAGTTCCGATAATAAAAACGATCATCGCAACCACGAACAGCTTCCATCCAGTAATAACAACTGCGACGGCGCACAGCACCAGCAGCATTGAGGTGTAGATCGGATTCCGGACGAGCGCATACGGTCCGGAGCGCACGAGTCTATGCTCGGCGCCGAGCGCCGCGTCTATGCGTGTTGCCCCGCCAACGCCCGCGATGATGTCCACGACAGCAGGGCCGCCAGAGCGAACAACGCAACACATACTAGGACTCGCCACGCCAGAAGAGGCCGTATCCAGAAACGTCCCTGCCAAAGCAGCGTGAACGCAATGAATTGGAGCAGCACTCCCCAACGCGAACTGCGATTGACTGTGGCTGCGGGTGGCGTCGCATGGTGCGCGCCTATGAATGGATAAAACCAGACCGCAATTCCGGCGAGGATGATCGGGTAAACGTAGAGAGGCATCTCCGGATGGGCTTCGAGCGAGATTTCAGGTATCGCGCAGCAGCTGAGCTAAATAAACATCTCGTCCTGTTGAACGTTCGACGAACTGCGGGTGCGCCGGCGGGAGAAGAAGGCTTCCACACCAGCTGTGACTCCGTGCATCAGTCCTGAAATATGCCGGACAGGCGAAACCACCGTGCGCTGCACCGCCTCGCGTGTCTCTTCGAGCTTGTCCATTGTGTTATTCACAAACTCATCGGCGCGTATGACCTGCAGGCGCGTGCGATCGACAATGTCGGTCAGTGTGGCATCGATTCGCTCCAGTTGTGTCCGCAGCATGGTCGTCGAAACGCTCACGTTGTCTGCAACGGTTTCGATTTTCGGACGCAGCTCCAGCATCATCGAATGCGCGAGTTCGGCAGTGGGCAGGACCTTCGTCTTGACTTCTTCTGCCAGCGACTCGACTTTCGCAGTGGTTTTCCGCACTGCGAAAAACATTCCCGCGAGAATTGCAGCTTGCAGCACGACTGCGGCCGCAGTCACGGCGATGAAGACGGTCAGGAGCGTGTTGTCCATAGTTCCCAGCTTAGATGCTACAAGTTCTCCGCATCCACTTTGCCGGCTGCAGTCTTTTCGCGATAGGCCTGCCGTCCCGCATCTACCGCCGAACGGATCTGTTCTTTCTGCGAATTGTAGGCTGCTTTACCCTTCTCGGCCCACTGCTCCGCCTGCTCGCGCGCTTCTTTGGTGCGTTTGCGCACAAACTCCCGGCCCTCTTCGGCTTTGGCCATCAAGATTTCCCGTGTTTCACTGCCAGACTGCGGTGCGTAAAGAATTCCGACAGCTGCGCCAATACCCACACCAAGCAGAAACCAGAGAGCCCCATTTCCATTACGCTCAGACATATACAGCCTCCCGCAATGATTGCAACAAACGGATGTTAGCACCCGCTTTGGGGATTTACAATTCGCCTCGGGCTTGTATTGCGGTGCGACAAGCGAGAGAATGTTTCGTTTGGCCCCAGGCCGATGCAAATGCCGGGCACTCACGAGGTTTCGCGGTGCGCCCAATGCGGCACTTTGCTGACCATGCTCTCCGAACCGCTGGGGCAGTGCCCTAAGTGCACGTTCGAACTCCATTCCTGCAAACAATGCATGTACTTCGATCCCTCCCGGCGCTTCGAGTGTATGCAGCCCGTTCCCGAGCGGGTTGCCAGAAAAGACGCTCGCAACGAATGCAAGTCTTATTCGATCAGCGTGCGCGTCGAAAAGCAGACTTCGACCGGGGCAGCATCAAAGCCTACCAGCGCCCGAAAGGCGTTCGACGATCTATTCAAGGACTAAAGGTCGCAACTTCTTAGTGATCGCTCGCCTTTGCCGCGACGGCAATCTCTGGGCGTTGCGTTGAAAAATCAAGAAGCCGGTCATGGAAGCGCCAGAAGGGAACTGATTCAAGCAATCGGGTCAGAGCTACAGCACTCAGGATGTACCAAAGCGAATCTATTCTCAGGACTGCATTCACCGCCATTGCCAATGGAACAAGATAAATAGCTAACGTGAGACTTATTTTCAGCCCGCCGAATTCGCGCGGCAACCGGCTTGTGATCTCATTGATTCCTGGAGGCACTTGCAGCGAATCGGAATGAGACCTGAGGCCCATGGATGAAGATCGCCATTGATTTAAATGGGCGAACAGCGCGTCGGTTCGGCGACGCAGTTCCCGGATTGAGCACGGTTCGAGATTTGCGATGCTGAACACTGAAGGCCTGCCGTCAGTACCTTTCCAACGAATGTAGATGCGGGGAAACCTCCACCAGCTGGGACCGCCTTGACCGATGCAGATCCCGTCAATCTGTGTGGGCGAGATTGAGAACTGAATCTGCTCGCCGTGATAAGAGAGACCGGTGTCACTGAGATCGAGCAAACCGATGTCCCAGTTGTAATAATTTGTGCCGTAAAAGCGGACCACCGCGCCGGGGGAGAATCCGACTGCGATGCTGGTATCGCCTACGCTCACGCCGTTGCGTCGAAATCGGTCCGCTAGGCGGACCTTCTCGGCATGTCTTCCTTGAACACCCAGCACTGCAGAATACGTGATCGACAAAATCGGAGTGAGGACCGCTCCAATGAAATAAACCAGTACCGCCGGATTGCCCTGCAGGTCAAAACCGTGAACTGCTAGTGCAAAAAGCGCCGGGGGGACAACGTGCATGAGCAGCGAGGTCCAGAGCTTGAATTGATGACTGCCATGCTTCTTCGCGGCCGAAGCAAGGTGTTCGGGATCGGTGGCTTCGGGAATGGCGTAGTGATCATCGCTCGCGGGCGCTGCATGCGGGCCCCCTTGCACTTCCATCCGGTGCCGCTCAAGAATCGCCTGTAACTGATCCGCAGGCATTCCGGACGAGGCTGCAATCCGCTCCGCTCGCCGCACCATTGAAGGATGCGTAAGCCAGGTTCCCGTGCCTTTGCCCCATTGAATAGGCATGAGGTTCAAGCGGCTCAGTTTTAGCAAACCGCTGATCTGGGACTCTGCATCTCCGGTGAGCTCGGCGCCGCGCTCGTCGGCCGCGTACTCGAAGCGGCGCGAAACACAATAGAAAACCAGCAGCGCAAGCAGCATCAGAATGAAATCGCGCTGCGACCATTGCCAGAACCAGGTTGCCGCGGCGTAGGCGTGCCCGATCGCTCCGACCGCAGAGGTACGCCCCCGCGAATTCGAATGGATGAAACCCTGTATGAATCCGCTGAGAAGACCCGGCAAGATCAATGCCGCATAAAATGTAAGCGCACGTTTTCCTACGTGCCCCAACTGAATGTGCGCAATTTCATGGGCGGCAACCCCCTCGACTTCGCGTTTAGTCAGGTGCTGGAGCAGGTAATCCGTAAACATCACGACACGATTGCCAGACGCATATGCATTGGCCACCTGACTCTTGCCTGTGGGCAGAACAAAAATTTGACTGATGCTGACGCCGGCCTTCGATGCCAGCGTGAAAACCCGATCCCGCAGCTCACCTCGCGTGAGAGCATGAGGATACGACTTGCCCACACGCATTTTCAGGCTGCGGAAGACGAAAAAGCTGAGCAGTGCCATGACAAAGAAAATGCTCCCGACACTTCCGCTCTTCGAAAAGTTTGCAGCCGCTGCCAGGAAGAACATCAATGGAAGGGCCTGCGCGCCGACATTGACCGACTGCTGCAATAGGAATTCGCGGCGTGTCCAGGTTGAGCCGCGGAGATGCACATGCAGCGGATACGAGACTGCCACGCACGCGAGATAGACCAGAAACGCCGGGCCGATGACTACGAAAACGTCCAACAGCGTAGCAATCCAACCGGGAGCGATTGCATAGGTGATCGAATCCTGCACTGATTGCCGGGCCCCGAGTCCTGAAGTGATCCAAAGCAGCATGGCGCCATTGATGCACCAGTTGATAGTTCGGAAATAGCTGAACCATGCAGCGGTTGGATCAAGCTTGCCAGACACCAGTGCGGCTCGCCTCATGTATAGAGTCACCGCGACCGGGAACAAAACGAATGCGAGGGCGGTCGCGATACTGCCATAGAGCCGCCGCCCCAGTCCAAATGAAATTCGGATGGGAGCAGGACGCGGGCTATCCGTCGCAAGCTGGTAAGTGAAGAAACGCAAACCGTTCTGCGGGGGATAACTCAGATTTTGTTTGCTGTATTCGATGGATTTGGCTGGCGGGTACGAGATGCTGACCCACAACTGCTGGATTCCTGCCTGCTTTAACTGGGGAATGAGAGCGGATAACTCTATGCTTCCACTTCGCCCGGAACCGTTCCAGCCAAGCAGGGAACCACACTTTGCGATCAATTGCCGGCGCTGGTAGCCGGCAAAATAGTCGAGATATTTGTCCCGCCTGTCTGCGGGCCAACCGGATACCATGTCCTGCGTTCCGCGGTCGAGAAAAGGAGGGATGAAGTTTTGCGCAGGGCAGTGAAGAGTGGCAGCGAGGCTTTGCCGAATTGTCTCCCAGTTTCCAGGTCTTTCGGGAAGGCCGAAACCTACCGATGCTCCGCCCAACTTGTCGAAATGCAGGGAAAGTGCGGCTGAACCAGGCAGCTCACTATCATCATCATCGGGATCGTCGTAGTCATCTTGTGCCCGAGCCTGTGCGGATACGAGTACCAAGACCAGTAATAGCAGCCCGAGGCGAGTGCGTGTCATTACGCCAACAGTTCACGGGATGGTAGCACCGTTCCGCTCTGGCGCAGAACAGAATTGACTGTGGTGGGGATCTTCGAGAAAACGACAGTAACTCAGGGCTTCTGCGTAGGTCTGATCAAGACTTCGCTCACGAACGATTGTGGCGTCTGCTGCACCAGCATTCCGACCACATGCGCGACATCGGCAGGCCTTAACATCTTGCTGGGAGTTTTGCCCGTGTGTGGGCTTAGTTCGGTGTCCACCGATCCCGGGCACACCACCGACACGCGGATGTTGTGAGTGCGAAGTTCTTCAGCGACAGAATAGCTGAGGCCGTTAAGTCCCCATTTCGAAGCTGCATAAGCCGCTCCGTTAGGCAGAGGATTTTTGCCCGCAAGCGAAGAAATGTTGACGATGTGGCCGCCCCCAGACTGGATCATCATCGGCGCAAACGCCCGAATGCAGTAAAAAACACCGCGCAGATTTGTATTCAGGACCTTTTCCCACGCTTCCGGTGTCATTACATGCAGTGGGCCGGCTGGTTCGGCTACGCCGGCGTTGTTCACCAGAATGTCAACTCTGCCCAGTGTCTTTGTAACCCAGTGCGCGAGCTCCTGGACTGACGCGTGATTACCGACATCGCAGGTTCTCGCCTGTGCGTTTCCGTTATTTGCGGAAATTCTGGACGCAGTGGCCTGCAGAGTCTTCTCTGTGCGGCCGCAAAGCACCACTATCGCGCCCATCGAAGTGAGCTTTTCCGTGATAGCAGCGCCAATGCCGCGGCCGGCGCCGGTTACGACTGCGACTTGTCCTTCAAGAGTGCTTTTGTCCATTACATCAACCCTACAAAATCCGTTTTGACGCGAAAACTATCACGCCTGTGCACTTTAGCATCAAAATAAACAGACCGCGTTGGAGCCAACAAACTTGCTTAAGTTGAAGCGCATCCATATAATCCCGCTCACCGGAAGGAAGCTTCTGCCTCGGTGGGCGGAAGAGGTGCCAAGTATTCCCAGCCGTATCCCGGGAGCGCACCGCGCTGAAACCATCCACGTCTTGGATTCGGGCTCGGCGTCGGCCGGTATCCTGAAAAATTTTCGAATCCCTGAGAGCCCGAGGAGCAATGGAATGAAAAGAACTGTTCTGGCGATTCTGCTTGCGTATGCCATAGCGGCGGGTGCGCAAACTCCGGCGCCGTCGCAGAACCCACCTGCCGCAGGTGGGGCAAATCCATCTGATCAGGCGCCCACGATCAAAGACCCGGCCGAATACAACGCGTATGTCACCGCACTTCAGCAGCAGGACAACAATGCCAAGATCAGCGCTCTTGAAGCGTTTCTGACGCAATACCCGAACAGCGTTATGAAAACGTCCGCGCTCGAACAGCTGATGAGCACGTACCAGGCTGCGGGCAATCAAGCCAAAGTTGTGGATACTGCAAAGCGGCTCAGCACGGCCGATCCTAACAACCTGCGGGCTTTGGCGCTTCTAACGTTTCTTGCACGGCAGGCAGTCATGGGTCAGCAGAACGTTCAACAGAATCTCGCCGACTTGCAGCAATATTGCGCCAAGGGCTTGGACGCCGTGAAGGCGGACCAGAAGCCCGCCGGCATGAAAGCGGAAGATTTCGACAAACTGAAAAAAGAAACGACGCTGATTTTCAACGGCGGCTGCGGATTCGCAGCTTTGCAGAGCAAGGATTATCAGCACGCCCAGGCATATATGAAAGCCGCGGTAGACCAGGATCCTAAGGACCTGCAGAATGTCTATCCTCTATGTACGGCTTACTTATCTGCCACTCCTCCGGACAGCGTAAATGGGTTGTACTGTCTCGCATACGCAGTCTCGATCGCCCCGGCAGGTTCTGCGGCGCAGACGCAGATTCAGAAATATTTCCAATCCGTTTACAAAAATTATCACGGTTCTGACGAAGGTGCGGACCAGGTGCTAGCGACGGCAAAATCCTCTGGCCCGACCCCGCCTGCAGGATTCACTATCGCTAAATACGTTCCACCAACGCCTGCACAGCAGGCACATGACATCGTGAACGGAAAGACACCGGATCAGATTAAGCAACTTAGTTTTGGCGAGTGGGAACTGGTGCTTTCCGCGGGAACGCCGGAAGATCAGGCGAAAGTCTGGGATGTGATCAAGAACGTTCCACTGCAGATGGAAGGCAATGTCATTGAAGCAACTAGCAACACTGAGTTGCAAATTGCAGCAAGCCAAGATGACATCGAGCAAAAGCGGCCTGACATCACCTTGAGGATGACCGGCCCGATTCCTGCGGCGCGTATGCCGAAAGCGAGCGACACCTTCGACTTTGAAGGTACGCCTAATGCCTACACTCCAACTCCATTCATGATGACGTTGGAGAACGGCAAGCTGTTGAAGAAGGCCGGTGAGCCCGCGCCGAAGAAGCCTTCAGCCGCGCGGCGCCGCCCGGCGACGAAGCGTAAACCGCAGTAGCTCGCTAAAATCAAAATAAAAAAAGGCAACCGCAAAAACGGCTGCCTTAATTTTGCTGGCATTAATAATGCTGGTTATGAAGCAATATTCAGCGCATTACCGCGCAATCTTCTTTTCGTATGTTGCCGGACGCGCTCCACGTGGCGGGCGTTTGCCGCCATCGCGATATTGACGGACGTCAATCTTAAGTTCATCCACTGTGCGGCTCAGGGTGTTGCGATGCATTCCTAATTGCTTCGCTGCGCGGCACTGGTTGCCCTTGTTTTCCTGAAGAACAGTCGAGATGAACCTGCGCTTGAACTCCCGGACTGCCTCCGAATAAAGAATATTACTGCGATACATCTGCTGTACGAGCGCTTCCAGTTGATCTCTCACGGTTCTCTCTCTTTTCTTCGTTAAGTCAGCTCGTTAGATGTAAACGTCACTTGCCTTGTGAATGTTCCGAGGCCTGTGCCTTACGCAAATAATCCAGCCCCTTGTAAAACTGTGATCGCAATTCTGTCGGCGCAACCCAAATCGCCGCCCGTCCCACCACCAGAAAATAGGGCGATAGACTCGCGTTCTGCAGCCAACGCGAGGTGGGCGTGAACGCCGTCATGCCCACCAGAACAATGGCGATCAGCAGACAGCCGCGCACCAACCCCAGAATTCCGCCCAGAAAACGGTCTATAACACTTAACCCCGCTTCCTTCATCGCCCAACGGACAATCTTGCCCAAAACTCCGGCCAAGACCATCACGCCCAAAAAAATCGCTAGAAAAGCTGCGATTTCTCCGAGCCAGCGCGAACTGATGTAGGTCGCAAAATGATCAGCCAAATGCCGGTACTGCCAGGCTGCGATCAGATATCCGAAAACCAGCCCGGCAATACCAAAAATTTCCTGAAAAAATCCCGAACTCGCCGCTTGGACAACCGAAACCAGCAGCACCAGCAGGATGATCCAATCGGCAATGTTCACGCGGAGCCCTCAACCTCAACTCTGCTAAACATCCAACGGTCGCCCCGTCAGTTGCCGGTAGGCCTCCACGTATTTCTCGCTAGTGCGGCGCGCCACCTCGACCGGCAAGGCCGGCGCGGGAGGCTGCTTGTTCCAGCGAATCTCTTCCAGATAATCGCGCACATACTGCTTATCGAATGACTGCTGTGACATGCCCGGCGAGTATTTGTCAGCCGGCCAGAAGCGCGATGAATCTGGCGTTAGCACCTCATCCGCCAGCGTTATGCCCGCTGCCGTGCGGCCAAACTCAAACTTGGTGTCGGCAATAATGATGCCCTTCTGCCGTGCATAATCGGCCGCCTTCTTATAAACCGAGAGGCTCAGGTCGCGTAGGTTGCGCGCGTCTTCCGGATCAACGAGTTTACTCATGTGTTCAAACGAAATGTTTTCATCGTGCCCGGTTGCTGCCTTCGTTGCCGGAGTAAAGATCGGTTCCGGCAACTGGTCCGATTCGCGCAACCCCGATGGCAGCCTGATTCCGCAGATGCTGCCATTCGTCTTGTACTCCTTCCAGCCAGAACCAGAGAGATACCCACGTACCACGCACTCGACGGGAAACATTTCTGCGCGCTGCACCAGCATGGAGCGTCCCCGGAGTTGGTCACTGTATTTCTGAGCTTCTTTCGGATAGCGGCTCACGTCTGCGGTGACGAGATGATTGGGTACGATGTCTTTTAGAAAATCAAACCAGAACAACGACAGCTGCGTCAGGACGCGTCCCTTGTGCGGAATGCCGGTTGCGAGCACATAATCGAACGCAGAGATGCGATCCGTCGCGACGAACAGCAGGCGATCGCTGCCGAGTTCATAGACATCGCGCACTTTGCCGCTGGCAAACAGCTTTAGGTCCGGAAAGTCAGTCTGGAGCAGAACGGAATCGAGAGTTTCGGTAGTCATGAGCAAATTTTAGATGTAAAAACCGTCGCGTATTTTAGCCGCTCAGAAAATTTTGTCAACGGCACAGAATGATAACGGATTTTCTATGAACGCGTTTGCCACGTAAGTGGGATTGACAGCGACTAGTCAGTCGATCCTGTGACGGTTGGACTTTATTGAAAACGGAATCTGTGGAAATCAAAAGAGTCTAACCACAAAGGACAAGAACGGACACGAAGGATTCGCCCGCTGTGGATTTTCTAGGTGTAACTTCGTGCCCCTTCGTA
>QHZW01000126.1 GCA_003224815.1 Acidobacteriota bacterium
ACCGCAGGGTCAGTTGGTGCTATAGAGATATTGGTCAACGATTCGCTGGGTTCTTTAATAGCCAGAGCTGCCAAACCTCAGAAGCAATCTCTCCGTAACGCTCCTCAGGGCCAGCGGTAGCCCCATCGAACCACCGAACAATCTCCTCATGGATAACCTGACGCACTTCGTCCTCGGACTGGCAGCCATGTAGTCGAGGCAAGATGGTTCCCGCCTCAGTCTGATATTCGTCTGGATTTATCTCGAAATTGACTCCGGCTGGATCATGTCGAAACAAGAGTGCCGCCACCGAATCGAACAAATCGCCATATTCCGCTTTGAGCTTGCGACGTTCTTCGAGAATTTCCTCGCGTGTTCTACGTATTCGAGACATAACCTATCCATGGCGATACGTGTCCCGCACACGCTTGGAGTGTTCTAGGTAGAAGTACCACAGAGCCGTGGACGCGATGGGACCAACCACGTGATACCAGCCCATTTCAGCAAGGCCAAGCATCTGAGTTGGTCGGACAACGAGCGTCCAGAAAACAAAATACGCGATGTTCGCAATCAAGTATGTCAAGAGATAGCGTCTCGCGAATCTAACCGCGTCCGGCTTCACGAGCCACAGATTGAGTCCGGCCCGGAAGCTAAAAATGGCGACGGCAGCAAAAAGACCAGAGTAGACGCCGGGCAAGAGTATGCGAGTGTCGCTGTGAGCGTCTACAAGCTTCGGAGCGGCCTGCCAGAAAATCGCATACAAGCTGCTAGCAGGGTACACGAGCGTGAGAAGAATGCAGAGGACAAGGAGCCATCCCGTGACTACCGGGGTAACCATCGGGTCACTACGCGTAGCTTGGATTTCCTGTGTGTTCAGGGACATATCCAGAGTGCGGACGCCCAAGATTGTAGCCGTTTTCGCGTCAACTGTCGCAATCAGATGTCTGAGTATGTTTGTCAATCATTTTTTGACTAACCCAGCGTCGACGTTCACTTAGAATTCCACAATAATTTCACATGCTCACTGCCACATCGACGAAGGCAGAGGTCAGGTGCGAACCGCGCTTGGCCAGGACCGTGAGATATCTGGTCTCGTCATAAGCCACACGGTCTTGCCAGCAGCGAAACACGATGCGAATCCATTTGAAGGCTAACGCCCTCACCGCGGCATGGTGTTCCTTGCCGCGCTCGCGCTGTCGCTGGTAGTAGGCACGCGCCCACACCGACTGCGCGATCGAGTGTCCCGCCCATTCGTGAAAACTCTGCCGCAAGAATTTGGAACACGCCCAGCGGAAGTGCACCCATTTCTTCTTTCCGCTCCGCTCCGTTACCGGCGCAATCCCGCTATACTTCTGCACCTCTTCGGCACGGCTGTAACGATCGCGTTGTGAACCGAAAGCGGCTAACAAGCGTGGCGCCAACGCTGCTCCCGCTCCCGGAAGCGATTGGAAAATGAAAAAATCCGGATGCACTTCCGCTGCCTCGGCGATCTTGCGCTCCAGCGTCGCGATCCCTTCCAGTAAGGTGCGCAGTAGTTGTGCGATCACTTGCACCACGGTCTGTTTCGCCTCAATCACCGCCCGGTCCCGTATCGCCGGCGTCGCCTGGCCGATCCCATGCATCCGCCACTCGGTCAGTTCTCCGTGCCGGCCGCGCCGATGGCGGAAGAATTTCTTCAGTTCGGCGGACGGAACCTTTTGCAACTCCTCCAACGACGGCCAGCGCTCCAAAAAATCGCACACCAACTTGCTGTCCAACTTCGCAAACCACTCCAGCATCTGCGGAAAATACACCTTTAAGTATCCGGTGAGACGATTCAGCTGCGCCGTCTTTTCCTCTACCAGCTTGCGCCGCTCCTCCACCAGATTCTGTACCCGCCGGGTCGCTTCATTATCCGGCTTCAAACGGCGTAGTTTGTCCCGGTGCAGCACAAGCAGTTCCAGCAGCACATCCGCATCCCGCGGGTCGTCCTTGGCTCCCGACGGATACAACGCTTCTCGCATGCTCGCCGACATGGTCGAAGGCACCGGATACAGATGCAGGCACTCATACTTGCGCAACATATATACCAGCGCGCCCTTCACCTGCTCTACCGCCACCGCGATCGGACCATACCCGAATCGTCGACACAGTTCCCCCACCCAGGCCTCGACGGCTTCCGGCCTGTGCTCCAGTTCTCCAGCTTCTCGTTGCGTCGAATTCGCTTTCTGCAAACACCACACATGTTTCTGATCGGCCCAGTCGATGCCTACAAAGGCGACAAACTCCGGCTCCGCCTGCACAGTTTCCTTACCTGACATAGTCGTCTCTTCGTCCTCCTTGCCCATCAACCCACGCAGAGGCTGGCCTTGCTCCCGCGAAATCCTTATAGTGAGCCCTCTCTACCATCTTGTTCCGGACTTCATCTGAGTATTCGTTTCGGAAGCAAAGCGCGCCCCACGGCTCGAGATTCTGATTTCAAACATCACGTGTTTGGCGATTAGACTCGTAACCGAAGGACGCCTCGATGGCTCCCATTGTAGGAAGCCAGCGGAAACCTTCATCCGCATTCGTTTGCACAACCAATGCAGATCTTTCCTCTGCCGAAAGAAAACAGAAATCAGACCATCTTGGGGCTTCTCTATTGCTGATGCAGGGGAAGGGCGCCCCTTCCCCTGCACCCCATCCCCGAAAACGCAGATTTCCACACACCGGAAAAGCCTGTGCTGCTGTGAAAATCCTATGTTGGGATCTCTGCGGTCTGACCAACTATAAGGCGATTACACTCAAACCCCGATCGGCTCCAGTGAACGTACTCCGCGAAAAAAATGCGAGAAAACACCGCGGTTTTGAGATTAGGTAAAGCTGGGCTGCTAACAATCCAGATAAGACTCAACCCACTCTTTCACCCGCAGGCGTCTGTCATCCTTAGCATCGAACCGGACGCCGAAAGCTTTTTGCGTCGGTTTGTGCCAGATCACGGTGCCGCGAACCCATAAGCGTGGCAACGTAAGTAGCGCAAATGAAACTTCGACAGCCTGGCCGTTGGCCACGACGTGGTCGCTCTTCAGCGACATTCCACCCGTGCTCAGTTCGACGCTGCTGGCATTGAAACGATTCTGCCCGGATATCAACGAGACTTCTGTGATCACTGGGATGCGCACATAGCGACGGAACTCGTGTAATACCAGCATCTGTGTGGCCTTGACGAGTTTCAGGGCAGCTGGCCGCTCTAGCGGTTCCTGAAACACGGCATTCAGGCCATATCGTGATAATTTCAACGCCTCTTTCGCGCTGCCGCCGAGGCCATAAATGATCATGCGGTTGTTGGATCGCGAGCCGCGTGCCGATTCCAGAACGTTCTCGGCTTCGGAACCCACGCGAATCACACAGGCTTCGAATTTCTCTTTCGAAAGCCGCTTGCTGTTTTCGCCGGTCATAGTGACGACATCAATGCCGAACTGGCGGAAACACTCGGAAAGCATACTACGTGAGGATTCCTGCAGGTCAACCAGCGCGGCCCGGGCTGAAAACTTCTTCGTGGAAGACAGCGCTACTAGGGAGTTTCCCAAGGCTTTCTCCGTTTTTTCGAGTCACATCCCGGCCTCGCTACGCATTGGACTAGGGCCTGAACGTTGAAACCCCATTCTGGCGCGGGAATCCGGCGACCGCAATCGCGAATAAGGACAATATCGGACACGTAGGTGTAATTACTTGAGGTGACTAGAAGTATGTCGGAAGTAATAAGGATTCGCCCTCGAAAAACCCGAGGCAGTTGTAGGCAGGAAATCTGCTGATTCCGCAGCAGTTTGCGACTGTTGCAAAAAAAAACCACCTCCCGCGTCGGGCTGCGGGAGGTGGGTCTGAATCGGATGTGGCCAAAACGATGGGTCAGTGCTGGCCGAAGCTAAACATGTCGAACAAGTCACCCAAAGCCGGGCTGTTGGTCGGAACGTAGGGATTGCCTACGGAAACCGGATTGGGGAAATTGTCTCGGCTGCGGGCGGTCAATGGCTTCAGCCCCCAATTCCGTTCGATGAATTTCAAGATCGAAACGTGGTCGGTATAGGTGTGGTTGATGTGATCGCCTTTAGTGAAGCTGGAAACGATGATCAATGGAATGCGCGGCCCGTCGCCAAAGAAGTCCAGCGGCTGCATATAACCTGAGTCGTAGTAGCCGCCGCCTTCGTCCATCGTAACGATGAACGCTGTAGTGGCCATCAGATCAGGATGTGCTTTCAGGCGATCGAAAATCTTCTTCGTCACCCCCTCCAGCAGGCCAAGTTTCGACGAAGCCGGGTGACCGTCGAGCAAGCCATCAGGCTTCACGAACGAGACCGCAGGAAGAGTGTTGCTTTCGATCGCATTGAAGAAATCGATCGTGTCTTTGATGTGCGCCGTGCGTTGCGCCGGATTGCCCATGATCGCCGGCGTGTAGGATTCGAAGTTGCAGATATTGCAGTAGGCTGCCCCCACCAGGAAGGCTGGGTTCGTGGTGTTGGGATTGTGCTCCAGTTCGAGAGCCGCGTGATAGGCGCCGCCATAGTAAGCCCATGAAATGCCCTTCTCATTGAGCGCTTCGCCGACTGTGCGAACGTTCGTGGCAGGAACAGATCCGCCATTTGCGATCCCGGCTGTGTCAATCTTGCCGTCGGGCAAAAATCCGGGATTGTCATTGTTCACCATGTAATAGTGCCCGGGTTCACAGTTCGGGCTGGGATTATAGGGAAGCGACTGCAGATAATTCACGATGGGCGCAATTCCCGGCTGTGCAGTTTCCCCGCATTCGGTGAAGTTGCCGTCAAAGTTTAGATCAACTGTGTAACCGCCCATGACCGACTGGTGGAAGTTGTCACTCATTGAATATTCATCTGCCAGGTGCTTCAGGAATGGCGCGTCGCCTTTCTGAACGTTGTAGAAAGCCATCGAGTTGCCGCCGCCGTTGTCGTCGATGCCTTTGAAGAATGGATCGAACTGGTTCGTGTAGTTGGTAATCACAAATGGATAAAGATCGTTCAGGCATCCCGACGGATTTTCCGGTGTAGCATTCGCGACGCTGCAGTCCGATTGCTGCCACATCTCGAACAAGCGGTGCGTAGTGTCGCCGGTATAGGAGTCGTAGGGCAGTTGCGTTCCTTCCAGCGGGAAAGGCCCATTCGGCAGGTTGTTGAAATTGCTGATCCTCGTGTCCGGGTCGGGCAGGATGAAATCCTGCGAGAACTGGCTGGCCGCGCCGGTTGTGAGCAATTTCAGGTCCTGAGGCTCAAGCGACGGCTCCACCGCTGCCAACAGGCTCGCCGGTGTTCCCGGCGGAAAATGCGGGGTAAGCAGCGCAAAGTTCAGTGTTGGCGCAGCCAGTGTGGAATAGGGCTTCTTCTGCTCGGGAGTCAGACTGATGAAGTATTCGGTTTGGAACGGCTTTATCGCTTCAAACTGCTGCGCCAGCGAAAAGTTAGGGCCCGGCGTTCCGTCAGCATTAACGATGCCTTTCGACAGCAGGTTCGAAATAGTCTCGCCTTTCTTGGGAACGTACGTACCGAAAACGTGATCGAACGTGCGGTTCTCACCAATGAGAACAATAACGTGCTTAATCGGCGACTCGGTTTTGATCTTCGTAGCTTTGCCGCGTTTTACCGGCTCGGATTTTTTGCCCTCACCAAACGCATTAAAGTTATTGGTCAAGATTGCAAACAGCGACGCTAACAGCGCAAATCGCTGCCAGCTTTTCAGCGTTGAAGTGCAATACATGCTCTGCTCCTATGTGCCTTTCATTTCTGTTCTTCAAGGCGGGAGCAGTCTAGACAATCGCTGATTACGGCAGAGTTAAACCCGAATAAATCATCCGTCATTTTCTTGTAAAGCGCTGATCGCTTGACGAAGTTGATCCAAAACTCGGGTCCATCAGGAGATGGCGACTTTTGGTATGCTGCACCTCGATGACCAGGGTTCAGCGGACGGAATTATCAAAAATTGAGCAAACCCGTCTTTATCCCCGCCTCACAAATCCAAATTTTCTTGTGCTCCGCGCGAGAAGATTGATCTTCGAGCGCTGGATCAAATCGGTTCCGGGCACATCACTACGCGTTCTCGACATCGGCGGGCGATATCAGCCGTACCGGCCACTGTTTGGAAATCGAATCAAGAGCTATATTGCGTGCGATATTCTCAGCACAGGATTGGTGGATGTGGTGGCCCGCGGAGAATCTCTTCCCGTTCGCGGAGAACACATTCGATGTAGTGATCTCCACGCAGGATTCGAGTATTTTGGGCAGCCCATCGAAGCATCGGCGCAGGTTCATCGGGTGCTCAAGCCGGATGGGGTATTCATGAGTGTTGCGGCATTCGCGCCGCGATTCGTAGATGAAGAATGCTGGCGTTTTACGCCGGGCGGCATCCGTACGACGCTTTCACAATTTTCCGCAGTAGAGATTGCTCCGGAGACTTCGAGCATTGGCGGTTTGCTGCGGGCCAGCAATCTGTGGCTGCACTGGCTGGTCAGGTTTTCCTGGGGCCAGAAAAGCCCACGGAGTTACGATTTGTCCTTGCCTGAACTTGCTTGCACTGGGACTCGAGTCCGCCCATCTGACGAGCAACGACCAGTTCACGGCTAATTACAGCGTGCTGGCGAGAAAATAGGAAAGACTTTTGTAGCAGCATGAGGCGGCTACTCCGTCCACTTCTTGAACAGCAAAGCTCCGTTGGTCCCGCCGAAGCCGAACGAATTTGACATTGCATACTCAAGTGTCGCTTTGCGCGACTGGTTGGGCACAAAATCCATTTCGCCCGTGCCGGGATCCTGACTTTCTAGATTGATGGTGGGCGGCAGAACTTGATCGCGCAGCGCGAGTACGGTGACGCCCGCTTCCAGTCCCCCTGCGCCGCCAAGCAAATGCCCGGTCATGGACTTGGTCGAACTCACTGCGAGCTTATGATCGCCGAAGAAGTTTCGGATAGCATGGGCCTCAAGCGTGTCGCCGATGGGCGTTGAAGTCCCGTGCGCGTTCACATAGCCGATATCAGTGGGGCTGACTTTCGCATCACGAACGGCGTTTCGCATGACACGGAACCCACCTTCGTGCTCGGGCGCTGGCTGCGTGATGTGATACGCATCCCCGCTCATGCCATAGCCCACGATTTCCGCAATCGGCTTTGCACCGCGCGCTCGAGCATGCTCCAGTTCTTCGAGGATTAGAATTCCGGAACCCTCGCCGATTACGAAACCATCGCGATCCTTGTCCCAGGGCCGACTAGCTTTTTCAGGCTCGTCATTACGGAGCGAGAGCGCTCGCATGGCAGCGAATCCGCCAACGCCCATTGGTGTGATCGCCGCTTCGGAGCCACCGGCGATCATGACATCAGCGTCGCCGTGCTGAATGATCCGGAACGAATCTCCTACGGAGTGCGCACTAGTGGTGCACGCAGTCGCCGTAGCTTCGTTCGGACCTTTCGCGCCGAAACGCATTGAAACCTGTCCGGCAGCGAGGTTCACAATTGCCGCGGGAATAAAGAAAGGAGATATCTTGCGGGGGCCGCCTTCCATAAGCGCGGTATGCTCGCGTTCGATGATGTCGAATCCGCCGATTCCCGAGCCTATATGCACGCCCACCATCTCGGCGTTCTCCGGCGTGATCCTCAGCCCGGACATCTTCATGGCTTCGTCCGAGGCAGCAACTGCCAAATGGATGAAGCGCGCCATCTTCTTTACTTCTTTTTTCTCGATGTAATTCAGCGGGTCGAAATCTCGGACCTCGCCGGCGATCTTGCAGGCGTGGTTGGTGGTATCAAATTGCGTGATGCGCTGGACGCCGCTCTTGCCCGCCAGCAGGTTCCGCCAGACTTCTTCGGTGCTGTTGCCGACCGCGCAGATCAGGCCTATGCCAGTGACAACAACTCGTCGCACCAGTTATTTCCCACCCTTCGAGTGCTTGCCAATGTAATCAATTGCGTCCTGAACCGTGCGGATCTTTTCTGCGTCCTCATCGGGGATTTCGATTTCAAAGGCCTCTTCGAACGCCATAACCAATTCGACGGTATCGAGCGAGTCGGCGCCGAGGTCGTCCACAAACGAAGCGCTGGGGGTCACTTCGCCTTCGTCAACTCCCAGTTGCTCGACAATAATCTGCTTCACTTTTTCGTCAACAGCTGCCATATTCTTCCTCGCTCAGATGGGATGGGGACTGCTGGGGCAAAGGGAAATCCTAACTGCTGGAAGGAGTTGCGGTCAAACGAGGTGCAAGGCGCGACACCAGGAAACGCGTGGCGCTGGCAACAGCACGAAGCTTGTGTGTGTAACGGAACATTGTAGGGACGCCCTCGCCCGTCCAGCCGAGCTTCGCTCGGCAAGGCAATAAGCATTGCCAACTCTCCACTCGGGCTGCAAGATGAACTTATGCGGGCTGTTGTCCAACGCGTAAGCCGCGCTCAGGTCAACGTCGGGGATGAGGTCGTGGGAAAGATCGGTTCGGGGCTGCTCGTGCTGCTCGGCGTTTCGAAAACTGACACGCACGCCGATGCAGACTATCTCGCCCAAAAAATCATCGGCCTGCGCATCTTCGACGACGAGAACGGCAAGATGAATCTGTCGTTGACAGACACCGGCGGCTCGATCCTCTGTGTTTCGCAGTTCACTTTGTATGGCGATGTCCGCAAGGGCAAGCGCCCATCATTCGACCAAGCAGCACCGCCGCAGATAGCGAACGAGTTGTACGAATATTTCGTGCAGAAGAATCGCGATGCCGGCTTTTCCTGCGAGACCGGACGGTTCCAGGCGATGATGCAGCTCGAACTAGTGAACGACGGTCCGGTGACCATATTGCTTGATTCTACCCGGCTTTCTGATATAGTCATATAAATATCACCATAGTCATAATGGCTGGACAAGAAAGGCGCCATGAAGAAAATGCCCGCTGGCAAATTCAAAGCCCAGTGCCTTGCGGTGATGGACGAAGTGCAGCAGACCGGCGTTCCCGTCCTGATCACGAAACATGGCAAGCCTGTGGCGAAACTGGTTCCTGCGCCGGACCCAGCCGATGACGTCTTCGGCTACATGGCGGGCAAGGTGAAGATCATTGGCGACATAGTCGGCCCAGTGACTCCGCTCAAAGATTGGGAATCGATTTGATCCTGTTGGACACTCACGTCTTGATCTGGATGACGAGCGACCCGGCCCGGTTGTCCAAACGAGCGCGTGAATCGATTCGAGAAGCGAGGCAAGCGACTGGGATCACAGTGGCTGACATAACTCTTTGGGAATTAGCATGGCTGGCAGAAAATGGTCGCGTCTTGTTTCCGGGAAGCGTTGAATCGTTTGTTCGAGAGATCGTCTCGCGTGTTGAAGTGACCCCGCTCACGCCGGAAATAGCATCGCTTGCCGTTCGTTTCCCGTCTGACTTTCCGAAAGATCCAGCTGATCGGATCATCACTGCAACCGCTCTCGTGGAGAACTGGCCACTGGTTACCGCCGATGAACGGATTCGTCGCAGTAAATCAGTCTCCACAATCTGGTAAGCACAAAACACGCGCATCGTTTTGCAGATCAGCGAGCGCGTCCATCCAGAAGATTAGCAGCAGTTTGCGAGGTCGAAGTTCACGGTGCGCCCGCAACGCTCGCCCTTTGTGCATCGATCCACGCATTCACGCGCTGATCGAGTACTCAGCTTTAGGATTTCGAGTTGCCCGAGCTTGTAACCAAGCGCTTGTGCCGGCCACACGATGTAGCGATCGGTTTCAGCCTGGACGTTTGGCTCGTCGACGGACGAATGGTCGTGGAAGAAATTGACCATCTGCTCGCGTGTCCAGTGTTTGTAGTGGACACCTGTATCGGCAACCAGGCGAATGGCTCGCAACATTTCATCTTCTAAACGGCCGAAATCGGAATACGGGTCCTGATAAAAACCAACGTCCTTGCCCAAACGCTCCGCGTACAGCGCCCAGCCTTCCTGATAAGCGGAATAGAACGCCTCCTGGCGGAACTTCGGGACTTCCGGCAAGGTTTGTGCAATCGCGATCTGCATGTGATGTCCGGGAATACCCTCGTGATACGCCGTCGATTCGGCCGTAAACATTTCCCGGTGCTGATAGTCACTGGTGTTTACCCACACGACCGCATGGCGCGAGCCATCGGGTGTGCCTTGCTGATAATCCGCTCCAGCTGCATCTGCGGCGCGATAAGCCTGCATCGCCTGAACCTCAACAGGGGTCTTAGGCAAAAGTCCGAACAGCTTGGGCAGCTCGGGCCTCATCTGGTCGATGTAACCTTTGTATTTCCCCAGAATGCCATCAGCGGATGTCGCGAATACCTTCGGATCTTTTTTGAGCGAGGCGCGAAAGCCTTTCAGATCGCTGAAGCCCAGTTTTTTGGCTATCGCCAGCTCCTCACCTTCAATCCGCGCCACTTCCTGCAGCCCGATCTGATGGATCTGTTCGGGATCCATATTGGTCGTGCTCAGCACGCGAATGTTGTATCGGTAAAGCGCGTCTCCATTCGGCAAAGCCCAGACTCCCGGATCAGTACGTCCGTGTGGCGCATACTCAGTGGCGATGAAGTTCGCAAACTTCGTGTAGGCGGGACGGACCTGCTCGTTCACTGCTGCCAGAATTGCATCGTGCAGTCGCTTGCGATCGGCTTGAGAAATGCCGTCAGGAAATTTTGTAACTGGACGACCAAACGGGTTGGCCTCGCCTTCAGGGTCAGCCAGCTTTTTGCACTGCTGCACCGTCTTTTCGAGCAGGTTGCGCGGCGGCATCAGCTTGTCTTTTTCACCTTGCTGCAAGACGTCAATGAGCTGGTCGAAAACTGTCGGAAATTTGCGCAACCGCGAAAGGTAATCCTCGTAGTCTTTGACCGAGTTGAATGGAGTGACATCGACCAGTTGCGCCAGACCGAGATGCACACCCTTGAATTGATCGATCGGCATCTCAAACGTCTTGAGATCGATGCCCTCGATTTGATTTTTCTGACTTCGAATCATTAACTGCGCACTGAGTTTCTCCTGTTCGCTGAATCCCGTGGTGTCGATCGCTTGAAAGCGCGCCAGCCACTGCTCGGCATCTTTTCTCTGCTGCAACTGATGTTCAATCGAAAGATCGCTCCAGCGGTCGTTATAGCGATTGTCGCCAACCTGCGTGGCATATTCCGGGCTCTCGCGCATCTCGTATTCCCATTCATCGGCGAGAAGCTGCGAAAACTGCGCGCGTCGAGATGAGAGGCTTTGTGAATCAGCGGCTTGATCGGAACGGGCTGCGACTATCAGCGCCACAGGAATAAACAACATCAGTACATACGAGAGGTAACGCATCTGTCCTCCGAACTCCAACAACACTGAACGCGCATTCTAGCCGAAAACTTTGCCCAGGAAGATTAGCCAGCGATGTCCGCCAGGCGCAGAGCGTCCCTGCTGGATTTGACGTTGTGAGTACGAATAACGTGAGCGCCCGTAAGCGCGGCGGCAACTTCGGCGCCCAAAGTCCCGAACAGCCGGTCACTAGTTTCTGGCTGATTGCCGTCGTTGGCCAGCGCCCTCCCGATAAACGACTTGCGCGAGACGCCCACCACTATCGGGAACCGCAACTCGTGAAGCTCATGCAACCGACGCAGTAGCGGATAATTTTCCTCGCCCCGTTTTCCGAACCCGAAACCTGGATCGAGGGCAATGCGATCCCGCTTAATACCTGCCATGACCGCTCGCTCAGTGCGTTCGCGCAGCTCGCGCCTGACCAGCGTGACTAGATCGGGAACTGCAATTAGTGATGCCCATTCGTCAGGACGGCCACGCGTGTGCATGAGAATAACGCCGCACGTGAGTTTGGCTACGGTTGCAGCCATTTCTGGGTCCCAGGTCATTCCAGAAACATCGTTGACAATTTCAGCCCCGCTTTGAACGGCTGCCTTTGCCACTCCAGCCTTGTACGTATCGATCGAGACGATCGCTTCCGGTTGTGCTTTCTTTGTACCGACGATGACGGGCAGCACGCGCCGCAGCTCTTCCTTCTGGTCAACTGCAGCGTCTTGAAACCCAACCTTGGCCCCGGGACGCGTGGATTCTCCACCAATGTCCAAAATGTCTGCGCCCTCTTCGTGCAACTTCAAGGCGTGCGCAACGGCCGCTTCCGGCGTAAAGTGCTCGCCGCCATCCGAAAACGAATCCGGAGTGACGTTGACGATGCCCATCACCAGCGTCCGCTTCCCGAGTTCGAGTGAGCGGCTGCCCAGGTTCCACGTGAATACCGGACGCATGCTGGAATTCTAATCTGGTTCGATACCCATCCGATCGCGCCCAAGCACAGTGCTAAAATTATCTTTGTAGATGTTCATGCGCAGGGTATCGCTCGCGATTTTCGTATGCGCCTTCCTCGCCTCAGGGGCGCAGGCGGCCTCTCATAAGCACGCCAACCTAAAAAAGCAAGTTGAAAAGATTCTCGAACAGCCGGACTTGGGCCGCGGTTTCTGGGGGCTCGAAATCACTTCGGTTACAACGGGGAAGGTGTTGTGCTCCATCAATGCCGACAAGATGTTTACCCCTGCCTCAAACACCAAGCTGTTTACCACGGCGGCAGCGCTGGCGCTGATCGGCCCGGACTATAAGTTCCGCACTACGGTGGAAACCAACGGCTCTCTGGATAAGTATGGCCGCCTCTCGGGCGACCTGGTCTTGATCGGTCGGGGCGATCCTAACCTATCCGGCCGCGAGCTGCCCTACAACACTCATACTCAGCGTGACGCCGACGCTGTCCGCGTTCTGGAAAAGCTTGCCGACGAACTGGCCCAGAAAGGAGTGAAATACGTTGACGGCGATATTGTCGCCGACGACTCCTACTTCGCCTTCGAGCGCTACGGTGAAGGGTGGAGCCAGGATGATCTCGTCTGGCCCGATGGCGCACCCGTTTCGGCTCTCACCGTCAACGACAACGTGATCTTCGTGAATATTCTTCCCGGCGCCCGCGCAGGAGATCGCGCATTCGTCAGCGTCACTCCGTTCGCGGGCTACTACACTATTGACAATCGATTGCTTACCACGCCGGCGGGTTCCGGCCGCAAAATCTACATCAACCGCGAACCCGGCTCGACCACGTTGACTCTTTGGGGAACGATATCCATGGATGACGGTGGTGTGAATGAGGGCCTGGCGATTGAAGATCCCGCCGAATTTGCCGCGACATTGTTCCGGCATTTGCTCGAAATGCGGGGCATTGCGGTTTATGGGAAGCAGCGTACACATCACACTGAGCTTGCTAGTCTGTCTACGTTCACCACGACCGTAGTTGCAGCCACACGTGGGGGCGACGAGCATTCGCTTACCACTCCAGTAGGACCCTTGGTGCTCGGCGAGTATCAATCGGCTCCTTTGTCACAGGACATCGAGGTCATCAACAAAGTCAGCCAGAACTTGCACGCCGAGATTTTACTGCGCCTTCTCGGTCGTGAAAAAGGCACGGGCGGAACTGTGCAGGCTGGGTTGGAGGTCCTTCGCGGCTTTTTGAACAATGCCGGCGTCCCTGCCGAGGAGTACGTTTTCTACGACGGCTCGGGGCTGTCTCGACAGAACCTGGTCACTCCGCACGCGGTGGTCGAATTATTGCGCTACGCCTCCGCTCAACCATGGGGTTCGGAGTTTCGCGATTCCCTCCCGATTGCCGGGAAGGACGGATCACTCGCCGACCGCTTCAAAGATCTCGATCCCGCTGCGCAGATTTACGGTAAGACGGGATCGCTGGGCGGCGTCAAGACTCTTTCCGGATACGCCGTGACTTCAAAGGGAGAGCAGATCACGTTTTCCATTCTCGCCAACAACTTCAGCCTGCCCGGTAAGCGCGTGAACGAAGTCATCGACAGCATTATCGAAGCCGCGGTGAATCCGTCGAAGTAGTGAGTTGATGTTTAACGAGTGGGCCGGCGGGTCTTTCGCATTCGCGCGTGTGCAGATCCGGGCCGAGTTGTATGCGGAGGCTTTTTGCTCCCCTTCATCACTTCTTTCAAAATCGCAGCGTTGTTCTGATCGGTTTCCTTCGAGGCAAACAACAGGGTAACGTGATCTTTGCCTGACAGAAGCTCTGCTAGATGAGCCAACGCCGTTGCCGCACTGGGGCTGCGCAGCTCCTGCAGATATTTCCTGCGGAATTCCGGCCGCTTATCGCGATGCGCATGGAACCACTTCCGCAACTCGTTCGACGGTGCAAGATCGCGCAGCCATTCATCAATTCGCGCCTGTTCCTTCTTCAAGCCGCGTGGCCAGAGTCGGTCAACGAGGAGCCGCAGACCGTCCGACTCTGTCGGTGATTCGTACACTCGCTTGATTGCGATAGTGGCAGGACGAGCGGCCATACTCTGCTATTGTAAATCCAGCAAGATGGTCCGTAGCCCGCTAAACTCATTCGTCGCGCCGTTGCAACTCGTTGTTCTTCTATTTTTGTTGGTTGCGCTGGGCGGGTGTGATGTCGAGCGCAGGAAGAGTGACGCCGAGTTGAGATTGAATCCGCAGCAAGCCTCCGGCCATCACATCTACGACCAGTACTGCGACCGCTGTCACTCGGCATACTCCTCCCGCGGGCGCAAGGGGCCCAGCCTCAAAGGCGTTTTCAAGAGACCATTTCTCGGCCAGAGCGGCTTGCCCGCGAATGACGATTGCGTCGGGGACATCATTCGCATCGGACGCAACAAGATGGACGGCTTCAGCAACGTGCTCACGGACGAACAGATCAAAGATCTGCTCGCCTATCTCCATACGTTGTAGACAGTTTCGTTTCCTGGGCCTTCGTGGTCATTATCGGCTCGCCGAGTGCTCATCCATTCATTGCGCCGCTCGAATTCGACATATAAGATTCAATCTCCTTCACTTCTCTTTCTGAGGTCGGCCATGGCTGAAGTCATCTCCGGCGCTGCGCCCACGAATGGAAGCGCTCCCGCAACCATTTCTGCTTCCGAGGTTTACGCCGTGTTCGGCGCGGAACCTGAGATCCAGGCTTATGCCATGGCCAAGTACTCGCGCTCGTCACTCTCGATGAAGGAGTCTCTGAAGGACATCAGTTCGCAGAAGGCCGAGAAGTTTCTTAACACCTTTTACTTTCAATACGGGCACCGCTCGATTGCCGATCTTGCCCACATCGCACTCGCCATCGAGCGGCTCTCCATACTTGCAGCGATTGTGCTCGCCGACGAACAGCGTTGGGACGGTCAAGAACGCTCAACTCGTTACCAGGATTTCCGCAAGAGTGGCTACTTCACGCCGGATTTTGGCTCTGATGACGAGTCTCGGAATCTATATCAGCAGACAATCACACGCCTGTTCTCGGCGTACGAGGCGCTTTCGGAGAAGATGTTCCGCTATCTCGCCGATATCACATCGAAACCTGACGAAATGAAACAGGAGGCGTACGACCGCACGCTTCGCGCCCGGGCATTCGACATCTCACGTTATCTGCTGCCGCTTGCCACTAATACGTCCCTTGGCGAGATCGTGAATGCGCGCACGCTCGAAACGCAGGTTTCGCACTTGCTTTCGCATACCCATAAAGAGGTGCGATCCCTGGGCGAACAACTCAAGCGAGCCGCTACATCAGCCGCCTATAACGTGAACCACGAATCGCTGCGCAAGCTGGTGCAAGAAATTCGCGAGGTTTCGCCAGAACTGGCCGCGCGGGCGGAGGCCGAATTGCTGAAAGACGTGCGAGTCGCGCCCACCCTGGTGAAGTATGCCGATCCGAACAGTTACGAAATCGAGACACGGCGTGAACTGCGACAAATCACTGCAGAGTTGATGCGCGACGTGCCGGTCGAACCTGCTCCTGCAGTCGATCTGCTTGATGAGGAGCCGCTCGATGTAGAGATGGCATCCACGTTGCTCTATGAGTACTGCTCTTATTCATATCGGCAGATTCGGCGCGGTGTTGCGGCGCTGAGTGATGCTCAGCGCAAAGAAATAATCGACTCCGGCATTCGCCATCGCGGGCGTCACGACGAAATGGTGCGCGCCTTCCGCGCGGGCCAGCAGTTCCGCTTCGACATTCTCATGGACATTGGTGGATTCCGCGACATGCACCGCCATCGCCGCTGCATTCAGATCGAACAGGGAGTTACGACTGCTCATGGATACGAAATTCCGCCGGAACTCGCGCCCGCAGGGGCGCTCGGCGATTATCAGTCGGCGATGGACGCGTCATCTTCTGCTGTGAAGACGTTGTCCGACTGCAACTCGCCCGAAGCCGCAGAAAATTCGCAGTACGCGATTCCGCTTGGGTTCCGCAAGCGCACGCTCTTCAAAATGGATTTCGCGGAAGCAGCTTACATTTCAGAATTGCGCACCGGGCCTGCCGGGCATACTTCGTACCGCAATGTCGCGTATGCGATGTTTGAGGAAGTGAAAAAGAAACACCCGGCGATGGCAGACTACATCCGCGTCCACGATGTGCATGTGCCCGTGGACTTGTTGCAGAGGTGATTGCAAAGCTCAGAACAGCTTCAAATGTATGGTCAGATACTTTTTCGGATTTTGGCGAATCGCTTTGACCAGGTCCTGCGAATCGGTGAGAAGCTTGTTGGTGTTGTCGTAAAGCGTGGGATCGCGCAGGAACTTGCCCGCTGAACCTTCTCCCGCATTCAATCGGTCCATCATGTCTGACAAACGGTTCATGGTGTTCTGGAGCTTGTTGGCAAATTCCTGATCTTTGGCCAACTTGCCTAACGCGCCCTTGCCGGCGTTCACGTCATCGGTCAGCTGCTTGATGTTTGCGACCGTCTTGTTGGCGTTATCGTAGAACGAAGGATCTTTAAGAAACTTGCCGACGGTGCCGTTGCCGGCATTGACCTCGTCGATCATCCCATTGATCTTGTCAATGGTTGCGTTTGCCCGGTTGTAGAGATCGTCGTCCTCGATCAGCTTGCCCAGGCTGCCGTTCCCCTGCGCGATGTCATTCACTAGCGTCTGAAATTGTGCGACGGTAGCATTAACTTTGTTATACAGCGCCGGATCGTAAATCAATTTTCCGATTGAGCCCTGTCCACTTTCGACAAACGCGATGATCCGGTCCATGCGTTTGAGCACTATGTCTATGTTCTGCAGACTGCTGTTGGCGGCACGGATCACATCGTCGTAACCAGGCTGGTCCTTGCTGCGAAGTTCGTCACCATCCTTAGCTTCGGATTCAGTGGCGTGCGAGCTATCAATATTGATGAACGATTCGCCCAGCACTCCGGCAGTGGACATAATCGTGGTCGAATCCTTACGCAGGAAGGAATGGAACTTCTCGTTCACCTTCATGGTGACTTCGACTGGCGTGAGTGGGCGGTCGGATACAATACGGATCGTCTTCACGTTGCCGATGTCCACGCCGCTTAGCCGCACCGGCGCGCCCTGGCGCAAGCCGCTGGCATCCGGGAAATAAGAGCGGATCGTAATCTTGCTGGTGAATGCGCCGCCGCCGCTCATCAGAATGATAAGTACGCCGAAAAGAATGGCGGAGAAAACCACCGTTAGCCCCACCTTCAGTTGAGACCACTTCAACTGCTTCTGGCTAGGCAACGGTCCTCCCGGGCAGACTCGTGCGAGGCCGTGTGGACACCGCTCCACGAGAGTGAGCAAATATCATTCGACGGTCTCCGATTTTCGAAATCATAGCAGAATGTGCCCTCGACTCAGTGCACGGAAAACGCGATCCGAAGCCTGCTGTGAAACAGTAACGCAAGAGCGTAAGCCGCCGCTCCGCATGCCAGCGTGATGTTCAGTCCGAACTCGATCGCAATCACGATTGCGAGCACTGAGCCGAGCACGCTCGCGGCTGCGTTCATCGCCCAGGCCCACTCGATTGAGCGCTCTGCCGTTTCGCCGTCGCCCGCCAATGCGCGCAGGCCGGTTGGAAAGGGCATGCCCATCGCGAATCCCAGCGGAACTAACAGAATTCCGCTGATCAAAATCTTCACTGGAAACGCGGCGCCGACAAAATGATCCAGCAGCGCCGGTAAAACTGCGACATACGCCAGCAATGCGGCAACGATTATCAGCAGCGGAAACCACAGGCCGCGTTCGTGCGGAAGCAATTTTCGAGACGCCAGGCTCCCTGCTCCGCTGGCCAGCATCATCAAAAAAATAACGACTGTAAGCGCGTAAGTAGGGTGCCCCAGAAACAGCACGAACCGCTGAATGAACGTTACTTCCACCAGGATGTATCCCAACCCGACCGCGATGAAGTAAAACAAGCCCCTCGCGGAGCCGTGGGTGTGATCGAACATGAGCGGCACGACTAAGAACAACAGCACCGCCACAATTGAGATCACTAGCAGCATCACCAGCACTGCCACCCCGAGATTTACTTTCCAGTCCATTGCGTGGTCACGGTTCGGCCGAAATACTTGCCCTGGTTTTAGCGTGAAAAAGAAAAATGGCGTGTTGTCACTTACTGGCGTGACGTTATAGGCGTAGTTCCGGCTGAACCCATATGGATCGTTGCTCTTAATAAGTTGCGCAAAAGCGTTGTCTTCGCTCCCCGACGGCGAATACAAAATCTGCATCAGCGGATTATTCGCGATGTGCTGCCGCACCGATTCTTCCTCTTTTGGAGTGAAGGCGCTCTTCTTTGCCAGCACAGCGACGTTGATTCCATCTTCGTCAAGTTCGGACTCGGAAACCACGATGAAGTGGCTGGTAGCATCAGTAATCCCCAATTGATGCAGAGCATTCATCGCCACTGACACCACTCGCAAAGCCTCCCGCGGTTCTTTGAACTCCCATCGCGTTACAGCAACCATGCCATCGAGCTTCAGATGTTGAAAATATTCCCGAAAGGCCTCCGTGGTGTATAGGCTGTTTTCGCTCAGCGCGAACGCCCCCGCTGCGGTGGATGCCCACGTGTCCACCAGTGTCATTTGCACTACGTCAAACTGCTGACTGGAATTGCGGATGAATGAGCGCCCATCGCTCACATGAAGATGCACTTCCGGCCGCTCATAAAGGTGATATGCAAAATCCGCGTAGCGGCGTCGCATGATGTCGGTTGCGATGATCGGATTGATCTCGATCCCGGTTACATCATGGCTGCCATTCGCGACCGCGCGCAGCACATCCACTCCGCCGCCCGGCCCAATTATGGCGTAGCCTCCATGCGGCCGCAGTACATTCACGAGCGCCGGAGGCGAAGCCATAAGCCTCTTCTGCCACTCCGAGCCGTCCCATTGATGCGGGTCGGCATTCATGATGAAGGTATTCGCGTCGGCATCGATCACGATGATGCGCGCGCCATCATCCTGCACGTCCACCTCGACGCGTGAAATCGCATTCCAGCGGGCAAACTCCACGTTCTGCCGTCGAATGCCTTTGGCCCAGATAATGTCGGCAAGCTTGCCGTTATAGTTCGCAATCAGTAGCAGCAGAATAATTCCGGTGACTGCCAGGGATATTTTTCTTGTGGTTGATGCCGGGCTCCAAACCACGGCGGCAACAGCCGCGCACAGAGCTGAAAACAAAATCGCATTCGGTCCACCAATCCAGTTGAGCAGCGGGACAACCGCGACGCAGGCGAGCGCACCGCCTGCCAAATCTGCTCCGTATAAATGCGTAATGCTAGCAGGCACGCGCGCGAATACCACCGAGAATTGAATGCCTGTCAGAAAGAACGGCATCGCTGAAACCGTGTAGATCAGGGTCAGCCGCAGAAAGTTCTTTCCTGAAAGCTGGAGCGATACTGGGGTGTGGAGAACGAGCTCAAGAGCAAGCGGAATCACAACCGCGGTGATGCCGGCACAAATCGCGGCGATGGTGCGCAAGTCCGTCTTCTTCAGCCGTTGCTTTTTGAGGTGCGCAAATACCCCACCGGCGCCGAGCCCCAGCAGCGCGATCGATATCGCCAGAAATGCAAAGTGGTAGAAGAGAACAACTGAAAACAACCGAGTCAACGAAAGCTCAAGCAGCAGAGCCGCGAAGCTGCTCAGGGCAACGCCCGTCAGCAACGTCGCACTGCTTATAGGGGTACGCGGGACGAATGTTGCCTCGCGAGGGGAGCTTTCCGCAATTGGCATGAAAGACGAAAGTGTATCAAACGGTCGCGCTAGCTATTTTTCCAATATCACGCTTGCGATCGCCTGCTCAGGCGTGTGTGAAATGGAGAGCGCCACGTTCGATGCGCCTAGTCGGCCGGCGAACTCAGCCGCTTTTCCGTGGAACCTGATAGTTGGCCGCTTTCCTGACTGCCGGTGGACCTCGATGTCGCGCCAGCGCACGCCGTGGTTCCAACCCGTTCCCAGGGCTTTCATAGATGCTTCCTTAGCGGCAAAACGGGCAGCATACCGTTCAATGCGGTTGGCCTTGGAATCGCAGTAGCGGCGCTCCTCCTCAGTGAAAACACGCTGCAAAAATCGCCCCCCGAAGCGCGCGATGGCTTCGGCAATGCGCGGCACTTCGGCAATATCGATTCCTGTACCGACAATCATCTGGCTAAGTTAGCACGTGTCCGTGGCACTGGGACGAAAGCCTTATACCGCGCTGGAGTTAGGAAACGCTGGATACATGCCTGAAGGTGATTTACCCTGTTGCTCCGTTGGAATAGGAATAATCGCTCGCAGGCGTGTGCCGGATTTATCGGACTCAATCTCCAGCCGGCCACCCAACTCTTTCACGCGCTCGCGCATGCCGGCCAGTCCGACACCGAGATTCACCCCGCTCTTGCCGAAACGTTCCAGTACATCTCGAGGTATGCCTTTGCCGTTGTCGTCAATTGCGAGCGTAACTACGGAGCGATACACAGTCAGGCGCACCTCAACATCACGTGATCCGGAATGCCGATGCACATTGGTCAGTGCCTCTTGGAGAATGCGAAAAAGAGTTGTTTCGAGCTCCGACGGTAGTCTGTCCAACTTGGCCGGCATGCGTAACCGCGCTGCAATTCCGCTGCGCCTGCCAAAACCCTCCACGAACCACCTGGCCGCGCTGCCGAATCCAGCTTCTTCGAGCAACGGCGGATGCAGCAAATGCGATAGCGTGCGGATGTCGGAAATGGCGCGGTCAATCAAGTGCTGCGCCTCATGCAGGTGGCCGTTGCCATTGTTTTTTCCCGCGGAGAGGACCTCCAGGTTAATTTTGGCGGCCGCCAAATATTGCCCCAAACTGTCGTGCAATTCACGCGCGATACGGCGGCGCTCCTCGTCCTGCACATGCATCAGTCGTGAGGAAAGTTTGCGTAGCGCCTCGGTGCGCTCCTCCATCTTGGATTCCAGCACGTTTTGCACGCGCAGCAGGACTTGTTCCGCCGCTTCACGCTCGCGCAGGTGATCCCGGATCTCATACTGGCGCGTACGGGCGGCAAGCGCTGTACGCACCGCGCTGCTGAGAGTCACCGGACGAAATGGCCGCTCCAGCAAGATCAAGCTGCCGAGCGGAGCGCGGGAACGTACAGCCTGCTCGGTTGCTGCAGTGCTCATACCGCTGCCTGTCAGAACAATAATTGGCAAGCTCGACCAGCGAGGCTGAACCGCGAGCTTCCGCGCAAGATCGTCGATAGATTGCTGTTCCAGACTTTCTTCCGCAAGGATGGCGGCGCCGGCTTCGTCGCCGATGGCTGTGGTGAGTTCAGCCATCGTGGCGAATCGCTGAACAGTAATTTCCGAGTCCGCCAGGACTTTGCGTGTAAAGGCAGCATCGGTGCCGCGACACTCCAGCAACAGCACGGGCGGCTGAGATTGAACGCCTCTAGTCATTAATCTTCAATCTGTTTTCCGTCGCTCTTCCGGCTGTACAACTGCGAGTTTTTTGGACACGTCGTCTAAGAGTGACTTCGCCATTTTCTACCCCAATACTGCCAAACCCGCTAACTGTGCAGATCAAAACTGGGCAAATACGTACGGACGGAAACGAGAAGCGAGCACGCGCTTTCATGTCCCCAGTTGGGAAAGCGCATTTCCTGTGTTTCACCTCTTAATTTTTTACGTGAAGAGAGCAAACGTCCATACAGTGCTTGCTGTAATCGTCGCGAGAGCTCCCGTATCGCGCCACTTGTGCTAGGAAACATCTCGACCAAGTCAGGGCAGGCAGCGGCGCAAGGGCACCGAGACAGTAGTACTGACGGCAGGAGCGAGGGACGGTCCTACTGCTGGGACCTTTTCTTCCTCCTGTTCTATCCATTTGCGGATCTCAGGTAATGCGGAGCGAGTGGCCTCTTCGCCGATCCGCACCAGGTCGGCGCTATGCTCGAAATCGTCGTATCTGTACGTAGTCACATCAGGCTCGATGACCAGGTCCGCACACTGTCGTGACGAGGCGCAGTTCATCTTCTGCGCGATAGAGAAGCACTGCCCTATCACGTCAAAGATATGGCGAGGCCCATCGGCCGTTCCCCAGCTTGTTTTCAGGTTCACTGCAATTACTCGGTCCGCACCCATCTCGCGCACCGGCTGCGTCGGGAGCGAGTGGGCAAGCATGCCGTCGACCAGCAATCGGCCATTAACTGTAACGGGCAGAAACACACCTGGATAAGCGCAACTGGCGCGTACCGCTTCGGCCAGCGGTCCCGACCGGAACACGACACCTTCCCCGGTCACGAAGTCCGTGGCAGTGATGGCCAAGGGCACATTCAGCTCTTCAAAGGTCTTCACCTTCAGGATGCGATTGAGAAACCCATTCATCCGGAAATTCGTAGCAAAGCCATAACGCGACAGAGTCCAACGTGCCAGATCGCGGAATCGAACCTTGGAAGCGATTTCTTCGAGCTCGGCGGGAGAGACGCCGCTGCAATACGCGGCGCCAATCAGCGCACCAACGCTGGTTCCGGCGATAAAGCGGATGGGAACATTTTCCTGTTCAAGGACTTTGAGAACGCCCACGTGAACGATGCCGCGGGCAAAGCCTCCTCCAAGAGCAAGGCCGAGAGAAGGAACTCTGGCGTCGACAGCCGGAACCGAAGTAGTGGCAAAACCTCGGCCAGTGATACCCCGGCCAAAGCCGCGCACTGACTCAACGATCTTCCGCAATCCCTGGATGGCCATATCTGCCTGCGGCCTCCGTTTTCCATCTACAAACGTTGAGATGCCGCTTTGTACAGTCTACGTTTCATGTAGATGGTGGAGGTAATTACCCTAGTCAGCGCCTCCTATTACGTGACGAACCCCTTTAATCCTGATAAGTTGTGGGCCATGCCCAGGGAATTCTCTGCAGGCGGAGTCGTCGCCCGGCGCGCCACCGACGGCTGGGAGGTCGCCGTCATTGAGCCCCGGTCAGAAGACCGCGAGAGGACTACCGGGAAAAGGCCGGTCAAACAGGTACTAGCCCTGCCTAAAGGCCTGGTCGATCCGGGTGAAAAGCCGGAAGAAACCGCTGCCCGGGAAGTGTTCGAGGAGACCGGGCTTCGCGGGGAAATCCTGACCAAGCTCAAGGACATTAAGTATGTCTATGTGCGCACCTGGGGCGACAAGCAGCGCGTCTTCAAAATTGTGAGCTTCTACCTGCTGCGCTATCAGTCGGGCACGATTGATCAAATCTCGAAAGACATGCGAATCGAAGTGAAACAGGCGCTATGGATTCCGCTGGCCGATTCCGAGAAAAGGCTGAGCTATCGAGGTGAAAAAGAAGTCATCGTGCTGGCCCAGAAATATTTGCAGGAACATGCCGAGGAGGCAAAGTGATTTTCCGGAGAATCACGCATCGCGAGCAGCACTTCACATCCAGCAACTTCGTCCGCGACGTAGTGATCGGGATGTCGGATGGCTTGACCGTCCCTTTTGCTTTGGCCGCGGGCCTTTCAGGGGCAATTGCAAACACGCGATTTATTGTGATCGGGGGACTTGCGGAAATTGCCGCGGGTTCCATTGCCATGGGATTGGGCGGTTACCTTGCAGCACGCGGCGATGCCGAGCACTACGAACAGGAGCGGGGACGCGAATATCGCGAAATCGAAGAGATTCCGGAAGCGGAGAAAGCCGAAGTCAACCGGGTGTTCCAGAATTACGGGCTTACGGCCCAGGAAAGCGAACCGGTGGTGGAAGCCTTGAGCAAGCGTCCGGATTCCTGGGTGGATTTTATGATGCGATTTGAACTCGGGCTTGAAGAGCCTGATCCGAAACGCGCGGTGACCAGCGCCGGAACTATCGCCGCGTCGTATGTGGCCGGAGGACTGATTCCGCTCTCTCCTTATATAGTCCTGTCGAACGCGTATCGCGGGCTGATCTGCTCGGCGGTGGTCACATTGATCGCTCTGGGCGTGTTCGGCTTTATTAAGGGACGATTCACCGGCGCGAAAGCGTTCCGCAGCGCCGCGCAAACCGTTGTGATCGGTGGCGTAGCGGCGGCAGTCGCCTTCGCGCTGGCAAAACTGATTGCCTGAACCTGACTTCTCTCTTTCGCGACGCCAGTTCTTGTCAGAAAATTCCCGAATGCGAAGTCGAGTTGCGGTCCTCTTCCTTTGCTTAACCGCCAGCCAGTTACACGCTCATGGCTCGAAGAAGCCGCAGCATCAGAAAGTTGATCCGGCATACAGTTCGGCTCTGGCGGCAGCGAACCGCTTTCTTCATGCATGGCAAACGCAAGACCACGAAACTGGAATCATGATGCTGAGTGATGCAGCGCGGGGATATGTTTCGCCTGAGCAATTACAGGAATTCTTTTCGCCAACCGACGCGGCCGCGTTTGAGATTGAGCACGGCAGAAAACTAAATGCGCGATCCTATGCCTTTCCGGTCGTCCTGTTCGGCACGACCAGCGGCCATGAACGGCCTCATGCGTGCCACATTTTATTGATCAGATCGGGAAAGGATGACTGGGCAGTGGAAAAGCTGCCCTAACTCGCGCTCTGCTATCCAAAACGCGACTAGGCCGACTTCTTGGGTGGAAGGGTGAACTCGATAACTTGACCACGCTGCTCGACCGGCACCCATTTGGCGGATTTGCGAAACTCTTTCGGAATGTAGAACTCAATGATTTTAGCCATGATGCCCTCCGGCATCCTACTCACCTGCCAATTGTAGAAACCCGCTTTCAGCGAAAAAGTAGCGAGCGAGAGTCCACCACCTTCATCCGCAAAACAGCAGCGCAATAAGCCGAATCAAGTTTGTTTTTGATCTGCCGATCTGTTTCACTGTGCCGAGCTTTGCTTGGTCCCCTATGAACATTCTTATTGTGGACGACAGTCGCTTTCTTCGCCTTGCAAATGAGCGCGCTCTCGTGCGGGCCGGCCATAGCGTGATCAGTGCTTCCGACGGCGAAGAGGGCCTACGCTTGGCACGCGAGCGCATGCCTGACCTTATCGTGCTCGACATGATGCTGCCGAAATTGTCCGGTCAGGAAGTGTTGCATGCCTTGCGCGGCGATCCGCAAACGGCCGGCACGCCTGTGATGGTGCTGACCAGCCTGCCACAGTGCAACGAAGACAGATTGAAAGGCGAAGGCGCTACCTCCTATCACCAGAAGGCATTGCTGGAACTTGATAAAGGCACGACCCATTTTATGGAAGTGGTGGAGCGCCTGCTGGCGCGGACACCAAAAGCCAAAGCTGCCGCGGCGCATTAGGGCCAAAGCAGCAGAAATATTCGGCAGCGTTGGTATGGTAAATTTGAGTCGCCGCTATGAAAGACCTCTCCTCCTGGGCACTCAACACGGCCTCTCAGCGCGGCGCCACTTACGCGGATGTTCGCGTTGTCAATGACCGCAGCCGCGGCCTCGCCACGAAGAATGGGAAGATCGGCAACGCTTCGGATTCTCAATCGCTCGGCATGAGTGTCCGTGTGCTGGTCAATGGCGCCTGGGGCTTTGCATCCTCCGCGGACATGGGCCGCAGCGCGGTTGAAGCCACTGCCGCGCGCGCCATCGATATCGCGAAGGCGTCAGCCCAGGTTAAGCAGAGCGATGTGAAGCTCGTGCCTGAGAAAGCAGTCAAGGCAGAGTGGACAACGCCTTACAAAATTGACCCGTTCTCTACATCGATTGAACAGAATCTTGCATTGCTACAAAAAGTTGACGCTGAACTGCGCTCCGTGAAGGGCGTAACTCTCGCCGAAACCAACATGAATTTCCGGCGTGAGGAGCAGTGGTTCTTTTCTTCTGAAGGCGCGGAGATTCATCAGACCAAGTACGTCACCGGCGCGGGATACGTTGCGTACGCGTTTGCGGGAAGCGAAATTCAGAAGCGCTCGTATCCAAATTCGTTTGGCGGACAGTGGCAGAATAAAGGATACGAACTCATCGATGAACTGAAGTTGGTCGAGAATGCGCGGCGCCTTGGCGAAGAAGCGGTCGCGTTGCATAGCGCCGACCAATGTCCGGCGGGAGTCTTCGACATCATTCTTGAAAGCTCGCAACTCGGATTGCAGATTCACGAATCGGTCGGGCATCCGATTGAACTTGACCGCGTGTTGGGGATGGAAGCGAACTTCGCCGGTACTTCCTTCCTTACTTTGGAAAAACTCCGCATCTTGAAATATGGCAGTGAGCTGGTCAACGTCGTTGCCGATGCCCGCGAGGAGCACGGTCCCGGACTGGGTACATTCGCATTCGACGACGAAGGTGTTCCCGCTCAGTGCACGCCGATCATCACCAACGGCCTGTTCACCGGATACTTAAGCTCGCGTGAAACTGCGTCGCTGATCGGTTTGCAACGCTCTGGCGGCACGCTGCGCGCCGAAGGCTGGAACCGCTTGCCGATAATCCGCATGACCAATATCAGCATTTTGCCGGGCGAAAAGCCGCTTACGCTGGAGCAACTCATTTCCTCTACCGATCACGGAATTCTGTTTCAAACGAACCGTTCGTGGTCCATCGACGACAAACGTTATAACTTTCAGTTCGGCACCGAAATAGGTTGGGAAATCAAGAAGGGCAAGCGAGCCCGCATGCTGAAGAATCCCTCGTATTCGGGAATTACAACTGAATTCTGGAACTCGATGGATGCGATCTGCTCGCGCGACCAGTGGACTTTGTGGGGAACGCCAAATTGCGGCAAAGGCCAGCCGCAACAGGTGATGGGAACGGGCCATGGTGCATCGCCAGCAAGGTTTCGCAAAGTGAAGGTGGGGGCCGCGTATTCGTAGGTCGGCATTCAGCAGTTAGTCACAGAGGCTGATGCAGATTGCTGAGGTCGGACCTCAGTGGCTAAAGCCGCATCGTACGTAGCTTAGTCGGCACGACTGGAAGTCGTGCCCTGAGCCAAGTCGAAGGGTCGTGCCCTTCCCGGCAGAAATAGTCAGCGAGATTTTCATTTTGGGGAAGAGCCTTCGGAAACGCAGGGCGAAGCTGTACTCTGATGTTGCCTAATTCACGAGTCCGCCATGAGTACGAGCAGGAACGGGCACGGCTTCGCCCCGAGCTTGTCCTGACGAAGCCGAATGGCGCCACGGAAGCGTTGCTGAAGTGCGGGGAGAGCAAGGTCGGGAAGGGCACCGGCTTCAGCCGTGCCACAAAGCTACCTTGTTTTATTCGGCTTTATAGCCGCCGAAGGACCCAAGCACTCGGCGTCGCGCAACTGCATATGTCCTGCGCTTCGCTCAGGATTGACAGGCTGAAAAGGTTTGTTTTGCCGCCCGTGTCTCGATGTCTCCGTGGTGAAAAGCTTGTGAATTTAACGGCTAAGTAGCTTATGCACACGCGCGAAATCCTCTTCCGTATCAATGCCGATGCTGTCGTATTGCGTCTCGGCCACGTAGATTGGAATGTCATTTTCCACAAACCGGAGTTGTTCTAGTCGTTCGGCGCGTTCGAGCGATGACTCCGGCAGTGTCATAAATTGATCGAGAGCGGTTTTTCGATACGCGTAGATTCCCAGGTGCTTGAAATATTTCGGACGCGAGGCGTCCCTATCGTAGGGAATCGTGGACCGCGAGAAGTACAGCGCGCGGCCACTCAGATCAACGACCACCTTAACGGCATTTGGATTCGCAATATCTTCCGCCGAAGCTGGCGTCTTTAGTGTGCCGACAGGAATGCTCTGCTCTTCCATTAACCTGACCAGCGTCTCAATGTGCTCGGCGCGAATCATGGGCTCGTCACCCTGCACATTGACATAGACATCGGCCGCAACCGACTGCGAGATTTCGTGGACGCGCTCGGTGCCGCTGCGGTGCTTCGTCGACGTCATGCGGGCGTCGCAAGAATGCTTGCTGCAAGCCTCAACAATCTCTTGCGAATCGGTCGCGATAATGACATCGTCGAGCAACGGTGACTGTTTTACCGCCTGGTAACCCCAAACCGCCAGCGGCTTCCCGCAGATCTCTCGCAACATCTTGCGAGGCAAACGCTGGGAATCGAGTCGCGCCGGAATGATCGCAATCACTTTCATCGAAAGCTAGTGTCAGGCTTTTGCATCATCGGCGCAATTGCCGTGCCGAATCCCACAACTGAACCACACGGGCTTCGTGTTCACGCATTGACGCCGCGATGGGACTACAATGCGTGCGCACCTGATGTCGTCCGATTAAATCTTTGGAGGTGAATCGTGTCAGTTGAACAGGGCGGACTCGATCTGCTGGAGCACCCGGCATCAAAAGAGTTGCTGCAGTCAACCATACCCGCCCGGCTTGCCTACGTGTGGATGGACGGCACTCCGCGCGTTGTGCCAATTTGGTTCCACTGGAACGGACGAGAGTTCGTGCTGGGTACACCACCCAAGGCTCCGAAACTAAAAGCTCTGGCAAAGAATCCAAAGGTTGCGCTCACCATCGACGACAACACCTTTCCTCATAAGGTGCTGTTGGTGCGGGGCAGTGCGCGCATGGAGTTCGTCAATGGGATTGTTCCCGAATATGCCCAGGCTGCGGAGCGATATTTTGGTCCGCAACAGGGCAAGGCATGGGTCGCGCAACTTTCATCCATGACCGCAGACATGGTGCGCGTGACTATCACCCCGGAGTGGGCTGGGCTCCTCGATTTTCAAACCCGGTTCCCCAGCGCGCTGCGCTTGTGAACCAGAGGTTCGAACGATGGAAAGCCGCTTTTTGGCTCAATTCCGCATGTTAGAATCCACTCTAAGCTTTCCTCTGAGAGTTCCAGGTTGATTGAGCTAGCACCCTCGATTTTGTCGGCGGATTTCGCGCGTCTGGGCGAGCAGGTCAACCGGGCGGCGGAAGGCGGCGGCACCATCATCCATGTAGATGTGATGGATGGGCATTTTGTCCCGAACATCACGCTCGGTCCGCAGTTGGTCAAGTCGCTTCGCAAGGTGACTCAGCTTCCGCTTGATTGTCACCTGATGATCGAGAATCTTGATACCTATATTCCGGACTTTGCCGAGGCCGGAGCGGACTGGATATCGGTGCATTTCGAGGCTTGTCGACACCTGGATCGCACGCTGAATCTGATCAAGCATCACGGCTGCCAAGTGGGCGTTGTGATCAATCCAGCAACTCCGGTTGATGTACTTTCCGAAGTGTTCGACATTGTAGATTATGTGCTGGTGATGTCTGTGAATCCGGGTTTCGGCGCGCAGCCGTTTATTCCCAATTCGCTGCATAAGCTCTCAAAAGTGAAGGATTTACGGGAACGAAAGAACCTGAATTATCGCATCGAAGTAGATGGTGGGGTCGCACTCGATACGGTAACCAAAGTAGTTCGCGCCGGGGCAGAAATTCTGGTCGCGGGCAACGCGGTGTTCAGTCATGGCGATCCTAAGATTAATGCTGAAAATTTGCTGAAGGCGGCGCTGGAAGCTACGCTGCTGAAAGTATGAACTAGTGGCCAGTTGTCAGTGAGCAGTTGTCAGTGTGCGAGCTGGCGCTTATCACTGGCAACTGACTACTAATAACTGCTTTTTGAGGTCTTCATGTCCCTGCGAATCACCGTCATGGTTTTGGCTGCCACGCTGGCGCTCACGACCGCTTGCACCAACAAGAAGGTCACTAATCCGCTGGCGAAGGTTGATTCCAAGCAACCTGACGTTGTGCTCTTCAACCGCGGCATGGACGCGATGAAGCACAATCATTTCGACGTTGCCCGTCTCGACATGCAGACGCTTATCAACACGTACCCGGATTCGGAATACATTGCCCGCGCAAAACTGGCATTGGCGGATTCCTGGTACGCAGAAGGAGGCACTGCCGGCCTGGCGCAAGCGGAGCAGGAATACACCGATTTCAAGACCTTCTTTCCGAACATGCCCGAGGCCGCTGAAGCCCAGCTGAAGATCGCGAATATTCATTTTTCGCAGATGGAAAAGCCGGACCGCGACTTTACGCATGCCGTGCGCGCGGAGCAGGAATATCGCGCCGTCATCATGCAGTATCCCGACAACGCCAAAATGGTCGCGGAAGCGCGCAAAAAGTTGCTGGAAGTGCAGGAAGTGATCGCCGAGCGTGAGTATCGGGTCGGACGATTCTATTATCTGCGCGGCAGTTATCTGCCTGCCGTTGCGCGTCTTGAATCACTGGTAAATCGTTACCCGCTCTATAGCAAAGCGGATGAAGCGCTTTACCTGATTGGGCAATCGTACGAAGGTCAGATGGCGATGGTCCGCCATATGGGTACCTCCGAGCGTGAGCAGATGGAGCACGCCCATAAAACCGATGAAGCACAGCTCAAGAAAGACGAACTGAGCCGCGAGCAGTACATTTCAAACCAGTTGGTGCCGAAGGCGGCGGATGCATATTCAAAAATTCTGACTCGCTATCCGGTGATGAACCGCTCGGATGACGCGAAAGCGCGGCTGCTCGCATTGCACGAACCAGTTCCGCGGCCAACCAAAGCGGCTTTAGCCCAGAACAAAGCCGAAGAGGACGCGCGCAAAGAACAATCGATGATGAGCAGCGTGATGGGCGCATTCAGCAAGCGCCCCAACGTAAGTCCGGCAACGACAGTCGGTAATCCGACTTTGCAGGATCAAGAGCCGATTAGCGCCAGCGGGCTGGTTCAGGAAGCGGTTAAGGCCTCCGCGGGTGGAAAATCGGCCGATACGGCATTGAAGGGCACCATCACGGGTACGGATGCTCCTGGCGAAAACCAGGCTGCGCCGCGTTCTGATGATCCGAACCCGCAGGCGCCTGCGAGCACCGATAAGAACTCACAGGCAGCGGCTTCCGGCGGAGAACAGAACCCAGCCGCGCAGGATTCCCAAGCCGCACCTGATCCGAATGACTTGAAGCCAGTTGGATCCGGTGGTGCAACAGATGCTGCCCCTGATCCAAATGAACTTAAGCCCAATGTTGCTCCTGATACTCCGGCTCCTGCGCCGAGCCAAGTCAACGAAGTCGGCCAAAACGCAAATGATCCGAACGCGCAGGCGGGGGCGAAGGCCGATGCATCGGGCCAGGAACTTGCCGACGACCAAATGATCTCTTCCAGCAAACACAAGAAAAAGAAGGGCCTGGGCAAGATCATTCCTGGCGCTTAGGCCTGCTCGCAAGTTACCTTCAGAGTACTCCCCTCTACCGAGGAACCCCTTGGCACGTACCGTACTGCTTGCTGACGATAGTGTGACCGCCCAGAACATGGGACGCCGCATTCTTATGGATGCTGGCTATGAGGTCATTACCGTTAATAACGGATCTGCCGCGCTCAAGAAGATTCACGAGAACCGGCCGGACCTGATCGTGCTCGACGTGTATATGCCCGGCTATGGCGGCCTGGAGGTATGTCAGCGATTGAAGGAATCGCGCGAGACCTCGCGCATCCCGATTCTTCTGAGCGTCGGAAAGATGGAGCCGTTTAAGAGCGACGAAGCCAAGCGCGTTCGCGCCGATGGACACATCGTCAAGCCGTTCGAAGCAAGCGAATTGCTGGCCGCTCTCACAAAGCTTGAGGACAGGATTGTTCCGCAGCCGGACGCATCGCGCGGCAAAAAAGCTAAATCAGAAAAGAAAGCGCGCTCCTGGCACGCAGACGAGGATCCGGCACAAGCGCCCGAGGAGTGGACCGAAAAGATCGCTTATCTAGCGCAAGTGAAGGAAAAGCTCATTGGCCGAAAGCCCGAGAAGCCGGAGGAATCGGGTGAGGTAGTCGAACCGACGAAACCTGTGGCGGCAATACATGTTGCCGCTGCGGACCCTGCGCCGGAGATGCCGGTTATCGCGTCAACCGAAGCTCTGGATGAAGGGCAGCAGGAAATCAACACCTCGCTGGAAGAGGACAATGGGCTAGACGCCG
>QHZW01000058.1 GCA_003224815.1 Acidobacteriota bacterium
CAGCAATTCCGCCGGCGGCCTTCCGTGCAACGCGACGCGATTATATTTTTTTCCGAGCCGTACGAAGCCTTCGGCGGGCGCGCTCGCAGTTTTTATCGTGAAATTCTGCCACCGCTTGCGGAGCTTGCGCGCCAGCACGGCAAGAAGCTGATTCTCAAGCTGCATCCGTATGAAAGTCGTCGTGAGCGGCGGCGCATGGCGGAAGGTGTGCTTTCCTCTACGCAGCGCGGACTGCTTCGAGTGCTTGATGGCCCTCTGCAGCAGAATCTCCTGAATCGCGCGTGGTTCGGCGTGACGATCACTTCCACAGCAGCGGTGGACTGCGCGCTGTCCGATATTCCGATTTTTCTCTGCCGCTGGCTCGATTTCACCTATTCCGGATATTCCGATCAGTTCATGAAATTCGGCGCCGCGCAAAAGCTTTCTGCGGCCGAGGAGATCCGTGATATTCCGCATCTGCTGGCGAGCTACAGTCGACCAAATTTGTCCGACTTCTCGGAACCGGTAGAACGAGATCGGCTCCGCGAATTGCTCTCAGGAACCGCGATTTCCGGAGTTGAGACTGGGAAAGTCGAGCGACTCTGGGCATAGCACTTCTAGTCTCTTGCCCTCTCTCTTGAGAGACTTCGTAACGCGTACCTCACCGGCACTCAGCAAACGAACTTCTGAGGAAAAAACGAACCCAGCTGGGCATATCGCGGGTTGCAGAGCTGCTTTATTCTCGACCATGGAACCCACTGCTCTCCACTGTTTGCAATGAGCGCCGCAACCAATTTATCTCCTGCTCCTGTGCTCACCGAGGCTCCGCCGGTGGCATCGCCGATTCGCGACCACGCCGCCGAGTTCCGTGGCCGCATGGGGAGAATCTCCCGGCAATCGGCCGTGTACTTCGCTGGCACGATTCTCACCACGGCCGCCGGATATTTCTTTCGCGTCTATCTTGCTCGTACTCTGGGGGCCGAAGCCCTCGGTCTGTACGCGCTCGGAATGAGCATTGTTGGACTACTCTCGCTTTTCAATGCATTCGGGCTTCCATCTGCTGCAGCCCGCTTTATCGCGGAGTATTCGGGCAAGGGCGAATATGCGCGAATCGGATCATTTCTTCGCGGAAGTCTGGGGCTGCTTGCTGGTGCGAACGTCTTGCTCGGCTTTCTCATGCTCGCCGGCGGCCCATGGCTGGCAGTGCATTTCTATCACTCGCCAAAACTTGCCGCATATTTCTGGCCCTTCACTCTCATCATGGTGATTGGAGTGTTCACGACTTTTCTCGGGCAAGTGATGGCTGGATATCAGGACGTCGCACGGAGAACATTAGTCACACATTTCATCGGCACGCCATTCAACATGCTGCTTTCGGTCGGACTGATCACCCTCGGATTCGGCCTGGCTGGATATTTGACTGCCCAAGTCATCAGCGCAGTGGTAGTCCTTGCACTGCTCGCGGTGTTTGTATGGAAGTTGACTCCGGCGCAGGCACGGCAATTGAATGGATGCGCCAGCCTGGAAAGACGCGTTGCATCGTTTTCAGCTGCAGCCTTCTCCATTGCTGGCGTAGAGTTTGTGCTTGGTCAAGCGGACAAAATCATTCTCGGTTACTATCTCACCGCCGCGCAGGTCGGCATTTATGCTGTCGCAATGGCGCTAGTGGGCTTTGTGCCCGTGGCGCTTCAATCAGTAAACCAGATTTTCTCGCCCAGCATAGCCGAATTGCACGCCAGCGGAAATCACGAATTGCTGCAGCGGCTCTATTCCACCCTGACCAAGTGGATTCTCGCTCTCACCGTTCCACTTGGGTTCACAATTATGATTTTTGCTCGGCCACTGATGGGGATTTTCGGCGGAGCTTTCGAAGCTGGTACCGCAGTGTTGATCGTCGGAACTGTGGGCCAATTAATTAATTGCGCGGTCGGCTCTGTCGGCTACTTGTTGCTCATGTCAGGCCACCAGAACCAGATTGTCAGAATTCAAGCGGTTAACGCCGGGCTAATGATCGTACTCAGTGTTGTTCTGGTGGAGCGCTTTGGAATCATGGGCGTCGCCGCGGCATCGGCGATTGCCGTCGCGGTAACGAATCTGTGGTCGCTCACAGCAGTCTATCGTCGTATGAAGCTGTTTCCTTATAACTTCTCTTACCTCAAACTTCTCTTTCCGGGAGGTCTCAGCCTAGTGATGCTGATATTGTTGCGCTCTCTCTCTGGCCACTCATCGTGGCTCACGGCGATTTCCGGACTAGCGCTCGCGTATGTGGTCTTTTTCGGGACCTTTCTGATGTTTGGGCTTGAGATCGAGGACCGCAGTCTGGCCAACGCGGTATGGGGTGGAATCGGGCTGAATTCTCGGAAAATCGGAGTCCGTTTTTTATGAGCAACATGCGCAACATTTCGTTGCCGGAGGAACTGTGCGTTCGGGCCGAAGAGAAATTCCGGCACCGCTTTGAAAATACGGATGATCTGGTGACGGCTCTGCTTACCGAGTTAACACGCGAAGATACTGTTGCGATGGACCGTGATGAGCAGAAGATTATCGAAGAAAGGTTGAAGGGACTTGGCTACATCTGACATCTGCGCGGATCTGCGCACGCGAGAAGTGGCTGATGACTTGGTCCGCGCAGGGCGCGAACGCCTCTATCCCGGGATTTCGAATCCGAACTGGTGCATTCTCAGACGCCGCAGCGAAATCTTTCACCGTTGGTTCCATGGTTTGTGTCTGCAAAATGCCAGAGTCCTCGATGTTGGAGGCAGAATTCAGCCTTACCGCGAGCTGATTCCTTTTGCCCACACATACTGGTCGATTGACATACGGCAGACGGCGCTTGTGAACGTGCTTGCGAACGCGGAACACCTGCCGTTCGCGGACAATTCTGTGGACATTGTAATTTGCACGCAGATGATTGAGTACGTCACCGATCCGTCTGTGCTGGCGCGGGAAATCCATCGCGTACTGCGCGTCGGGGGCTCTCTGTTCCTTAGCGCGCCCAGTATCTTTCCGCGCGATTCCGTGCAGGACCGCTGGCGCTTTTTCCCTGTTACCCTACGGCAACTGTTCAGCAATTTTTCAGAACTGGAAATTATTCCAGAGTGCGCAAGCGTAGCGGGTTTTCTACGAACTGTGGCGGTGATGCTTCACTTCTGGGCGCGATACGATGCTGCTCGTTTCGTGCTCGGTCTCTCACTGATTCCTTTGCTCAACATCTGCGGTTATCTTGGCGAAATAGTGTCGAGTACGAGAGACGGCTCATTCACCGTCAATTACAGTGTCCGTGCGGTGAAGTGACGACCGATGAAAAGTGAGCTTATGACAATGTCACGAAAGGACCAAGTTTGCTGACTGTCCTGCGAAATCTGTTTCGGCCGCCAAAACAGAAGGCAGGATTTGTGTTCTCGCGCCCCCTCGTACTGTTGCAGAGCGACGACTGGGGCCGCGTCGGATTGCGTGATCGCGAGGGATACGAACAGCTTCGCGCACAAGGCTTGCGACTGGGGGAACGCCCCTATGATCTTTACACGCTTGAGACCGCCGACGATGTGAGTGCGGTCGCTTCTCTCCTTGGCCGCCATCACGATTCGAGCGGCCGCCCGGCCTGCATGGTGATGAACGCCTGCACCGCGAACTTTGATTTCGCACGGATGCGGCGGGAAGATTTCGCTCGCGTGATCTTATTGCCGCTCGCCAAAGGCTTGCCGGAAAGATGGACACGTTCAGGGTTGCTGGAAGCATATCGCGACGGGGTTGAGAAAGGCGTTTTGTATCCTGCGCCACACGGCATGACCCACTGCTGTCCGGTTGCGATTGCAAACGCCCTTGCTCAGGCTGGCGAACGCGCTCGGTTGCTCAAGTTATTGTGGGACGCGGAAACTCCGTACATCTACTGGCGAATGCCGTGGGTCGGATATGAGTACTTGAATCCGGAGAAACCGAAGGCTGGATTCCTGTCCTTGCGCCAACAACGCGATCTGGTGAAGAAGAATTGCCGAAACTTCTCTGATTTGTTTGGATGCCCGCCGGTCTCCACATGCGCTCCGGGATTTCGTTCCAATCGTGACACTCACCGCGCCTGGTCGGAAGACGGCATTTGTGTTGTGCAAAACGGTACTGGAAACGGATTGCGAGGGCCACATTTCGACGAATTTGGTTTGCTTCATCTTTACCGCACGATCGATTTTGAGCCGAGCCATCGCGAACTAGAGATTGACAAGTACCTTGAAATTGCTGCCGTGTGCTTCTCGCGCGGGATTCCCATGATCGTTTCAGTCCACTCGATCAACTTCCACTCAACAGTAAGAGACTTCCGTTCGGCTACGATCACCGGACTCGACGAATTTCTCTCCGCACTCGAAAAGAAGTATCCGGAATTGCTCTACGTGCATGACGCTGATCTCTATCGAATCGTGACTGAAGGAACATTTGAAAGTCACGCCGCCACAGTCAAAGTCAACGTGGATCGGTGTGAGTGGGGAGAGCTCGCGCGGCAGGAGGCCTTCTAGTGCACGCTCCGCACTTGCTCATTCTCGTTACAGTGGATTGCTTTCGCGCCGATCACGCAGGATTCATGGGATATGATCGCCCGACAACTCCCTTCCTCGACTGTCTGGCAAAAGAGAGTCTCGTTTTTCGTAATGCAATTGCATCTGGAACCCCAACTTACTACTCCCTTCCGGCGATCCTTGCCTCAAGGTATCCTCTTGCGTTCGGTCGCGAATTGCTCGGGCTAGCGGCGGATGAGACCACGATTGCATCGGTTTTGCAAGAATCAGGATTCGCGACCGCAGCTTTTTCTGCCGCCAATCCCTATATATCCGAAAGATTTGGATACGCCCGCGGCTTCGATGTCTTTCGCGACTTTCTCAACGTCGGCGAATTTTCACCGAAAGTGTCGCCTTGCAGCCACAGCGTTCGTACAAGTGCTAACCGTGCTCTCTCAAGTACCTGTCACGCGATCCCAGGATTAGGCGCTGCTTACGACGAATTGTATTTCCAGTATTGCCAGAATTCGGGCAGCCGTCCGGAGTCGCTGGATGCACTGCGCAAATTTCCATCTGCCGAGGTAATCGTTGATAACGCCAGCGCCTGGATAAAGGACAATGCAACTCGGCCTTTCTTCCTCTGGTTGCACCTGATGGATCCTCACGCGCCTTACTTTCCGACGGCGGAAGCGCTGGAACTCATGCAGGACAGAGGAGCAGGAGCGCCTCTGGCGAGCTATCTGAACGCCTATTGGAACCGTGAAGACTTGACCCCACGGCGGCTGGCAAAGAAACGCGAGCAGGTCATCGGGCTCTACGACGCTGGTATACGTTGGGCCGACGAGCAGGTCCGACGACTCACCGAAAATCTTGTCGATATGGATCTCTGGGACAGGTGTGCGCTTGCACTGACTGCCGATCACGGCGAGGAGTTTCTCGAGCATGGCGGCCGCTACCATGCGCCCATCAAGTTGACTGAGGAGTTGCTTCACGTGCCGCTGTTGGTTCGAGTGCCCGGACAACCGGCAAAAATGATCGATTCTCCAATCGGGCTGGTTGATCTCGCTCCGTCCCTGCTCGATGTTCTGAGCGTTCCTGCGCCCGCTGATTTTCGCGGGCACAGTTGGTTCACTCGTATCCTCCAGGAACGATCACTCGACCGACCTGTGATTACTGAGTGCATTCAGGGATGTACCAATCCATTCCGTCGCGACTGCCGAATTGGCCCCAGAATTCTGGCAGTAAGAAAGGGAAACCACAAAATTGTCATCGATTTCTCGACTGGCCAAGACATGCTCTTCGATCTCTCTTCCGATCCAACCGAGAGAGCCCCGATTCCGCGCGGCAATTCGCAAGCAATCCGGAGGGAGTTGCTCGATTGTGCACGTAGGCACGTGACGGAATCTCATCAGTCACGGGATTTTGACAGATGTCAGGCGATGCAAATGCGTGACCTTCGACTAGAATGGGCGCATTCACCCGCTCATATTTCCAATTAATTACTGTGGAACTAGACTCGGCGTTCTAGTGACTTTCCAATGAGCCCGATTCGCATTCTCGTGGATAGTTTTGCGGATGCCGGCCTTCTTAATGCCCAGATCAGCAATGCCCGCGAAATTGTGAGCCGTCTTGATGCCGACCGTTTTCACGTTACGATGTTCGCGCTCGGCGCGCCTGACTTGAGAATTCTGGGCCGGCCCAACACTCGACTGGTTCAGCTTCCGCGGCGCAGGCAGACCGTCAAAATCATTTCCGAATTCTTGTGGGGAAAGCACTCGTTGCTTTTCTATATGAAAGCATCACCGGCAAGCCGCTGGTATCAGACCCTGCGAAAAAAATGGAAGGATAATCGGACGACCATCGGAACGATCGAATCACAGTCCAATTTGCGAAATGAATCCACGATCACTGCCCAGAGTGTCCGGATGTGGGAACAAACTGTCTTGCGTTGTGATTATCTGTACAGCAATTCGAAGCGCGTCCAGAGCAGCTTGCAGCGTGAGTACGGCTTGTCGAGCGCAATAATTCCGACCGGCGTAGATACAGCCTTCTTTTCTCCAGACTGGCAACGACCGCATAACCAGCGCATTCAGGTATTGTTTGTGGGATCGCTACGGCCTTTCAAACAACCGCAAGTCCTTCTCGCTGCCGCTGCCAGGTTTTCTCATGTCGATTTTCGAATCGCCGGGGATGGACCCATGGCGTCCGAACTTGCTTGGCGTATTGACCGCGAGAGTCTTGAGAATGTTAAGTTGCTGGGTTCGCTCAATGCCGGAGCGCTCAGGAGCGAATACCGCCGCGCCGACGTTTTTCTCTTTCCCTCTGCATGGGAAGGATCGCCAAAAGTAATTCTCGAAGCTGCAGCTTGTGGGTTGCCGGTTATCGCGCGAAATTCCTATGCACCTGAAACCGTGGTGCACGGAATCACTGGCTATCAGGTCGCGTCTGATGGAGACCTTTTCAATTGCCTGCAAGCCGTTATTGCAAATTCGGATCTGAGGAATAGGCTTGGTCATGCGGGACGTGCCCACAGTCTAAATTTCGATTGGGGCGTGATTACCAATCAGTGGGAAGAAGCATTCACTGATGTTACGGAGCGATCTTCTTACAGGTGGGTATCGTGAGCAGGATCGCAGCTCACGAGACCAGCACGCGCGGGCCAGTCGGACATTCGCGCACTCTGCGCGTCCTGACATTGACTCCTTTTTATCCTTCGATTGGTGATGCATCGCAAGGCTGCTTTGTAGCGGAACCGCTGACCCGTACTTCCGGGTTTAATATTTCGAACGAAGTGATCGCGGTTCAGCCGTTCTATCGGACGCGTCCTCGGGTTTTGCAATCCAGTGTGGCATCGAGGTGGCTGAGTTATTTTTCGCTTCCTGGAAAGCCAGGCCTGGCGACAGCCGGCAGATTCCTTGCAACTGGCATCCGCGACGCTGTTTTGGCGTCGCATGCCCGTAAGCCGTTTGACATGATTCACGCTCATGCGGTCCTTCCATGCGGCCATGCAGCCGCAATTTTTGGGCAGGAATTGAAAATTCCTTTCGTGGTTTCGGTCCACGGACTGGACGTCTTTTCTACCCGTGAAGCGGGACCGATTTTTAGCAACTGGCGTCATAGAACATCCGCCGCAGTTTACCGCCGCGCTCAGGCTGTAATTTGCGTCAGTGAGAAAGTGCGCGGTCAGATCACATGCGACATGGCGGCCAGAACCGTGGTCATCTACAACGGCGTCGATGTACAGCTATTTTCGCCAACGGCAGCGCCACCCCCTGGGCTG
>QHZW01000059.1 GCA_003224815.1 Acidobacteriota bacterium
TTTAACTTGCTAACAACAGGGCGGGGGGATTTAGGCTTCAAGAAGTGAGGCCTCGCGCCCTGGCTATGACGTTATGGCCGTATTTGGTGATCAGGCTGTTTACGAACTCGGGATCGAAACCACTCATGTACGCGATAAGTCCGGCCAGAGATGCACGGCTTTCCGCATCAAGAGAGTCGAAACGAGGCACACGCAGGGTCACCGGCATAACACTCGGAAGCGACGGGAAGCTGTATGTGGGGCGTCACACGGGTTGATCAATTACTCGGAAAAGAGCCAGGCTTTTTTAAAACATAGTACCTCTTGTACGCATAGGACGCGCCGTTAGCAAACCTAGCGATGAAACGGGTTGTCAAGCCCAAATCATGGGCCATCTCTTTAATCACGCTGCTTCCCTGAACTCGTCGAGTATGGCCTTCGCCTGGGGTGTCGCGAGCAACACGGAAGAATGCTCCGCACGCCTTGCCTCGAGATACAGCAAGCGACTGTGGTGGAATGGCCTCCCGATCCGGTTTGTATCGACAGGTGCGTAGAAGACCTCACTAGAATGGTGATTCTTCCTTGTTACCGAGCGGAGCAGTCCCATTGCTACTGCTAGTCCAACGAGCGTCGGAACATTGATTGCGCTTGCCGCCAGCGAAGGAACAATCGCGGAGACGTAGTAGTTGATCATTGAAATGGATGCCGGGTAGATGACGGAAGTTAGATCGTAGATAAAGAACAGAAGGTGTTTCGGGCTGATTGATAAGTCCACAATCTTTACGCTATGCGACTCTGGAATGCGCTTTATTCGCTCTTCGATCTGATCAGCGGCTGATAAAACCATCGCCAGGTTTGTATAAATGGTCGGCCTAAAGGCGGATTCCACATCAATCCAAATGAAGTGGGCCGTTAGTTATGAATGACGAGTCGCCCTGGTATTTCTGGTCCACGATCGGAAGAAGTTTCTGACGAAGGCTAGGACTCAGCGAGAATGCCCCAAGTTCGGTCAGTGTGCCCGCGCTCTCGACTATGACAATTATGAGATCAGCTAGCTTTGCGAGGTCCTCCTCCATCTGCAGAGCGTCGCGCTCCCTGAGACTTACTATTTCAGACCACACCTTTTCGGCGTAAAAAACGTCGAGGTCAGGACTATGCTTCTCTAGATAGTTTCGAATGGCCTCGCGGCTCTTGCTTTCTGCCGCGCCGCAAAGAAAAACGACAGGGTCAAGTTTTCGGAAGCGGTAACGGCTGCTGCGAAGATGGTTGATCAGCGCTTCGCGGAGTGGAACATAGCGCGGATGAGCGAGCCACGTATTCATTTCCCCTACTTGGAGCGTACCCCCGGAGCGTCCTTTGCGACGGGGGAGAATTCCTATCAATATTCTCGGGCCGGCTATACACCAGCCGCTGCAGTTGGAATTTTTACTGCAGAAACTAGGGGAAGTTATCCAGCATCTTAGGATGAGCAGATCGTTTCGTCAAATTTCATTCAGCCGAGTGCGCCTTCTTGCGACACCACTTCACAAAAGTGGATGCCTTCTCACCCGCATTTGGGGGAAGTGGGCAGGTGGCCCATTCAAGTCCGATTTTGGCGTGGCGATGTTCAGATTTCTTCAACTCTGTCATCCCCGACCGGAGGAGATCATCCGTTTGCGATGATCTGCGAGGCAGAAACCTAGTGTGTGATGTCAACTGCCTGTGAGGGACAGTGGAGATTGAGTCGGAATAGACCACCCGAAAAAAACAAAAGAGCGGTCTCATGTTGACACCTATTGCCGAGCAGCATCCCAGTGCCATCCTTGATCGACTGTTTGTTCTGCCGGCATGCAAGACTTAGACCGTTAGCGAGTCACGAAATCCACCCATTCGCACCTTGAGAACGAATGAAGGGTTTAGGGGAGGCGTGCGGGGTAGCACATCCATTGATAAAATGACCGCCTTACAAAGGCTGCCATGAAAAATACTTTACGTATCGTCGCGCTGCTACTCGTCGCGCTGCTACTCGTCTCGCTGGTGGCGCTCTCAGAGAGTCCATCCGCTCAAACACCCGGCGCCGGGCAGAACTCGATCCTGAATCTCTACGATGCCTTCGGTTACCAGAAGCATGGCACCATTCTTGATTGGGGCTTTTCTGCGCTGGTGCGTTACAACGGGAAGACCATTCTTTTTGATACCGGCAACAACGCCGATCATTTCGAGCACAACGTGAAAGCGCTGGGAGTGGACCTGAATCAGGTTGACATTGCTGTACTCTCGCATCGCCACGTGGACCACATCTCGGGCTTTGATTACATGTTGAAGGTCAAGCCCGCGGTGAAAGCATATTTGCCTGCCGATCCCGCACTGGGTGCGCCCCAACACTTTACCGTTTCCCATGACAGCAAGGAATCTTTGGCAGGGCTGCCGCCCGAGCAGTTGTACTTCGACGGCAAAACCAATTCGATTGAATACAAACCTGGCGAGCGCTTTCACGGCGCCAATCAGGAGTTTGTGGGCACGAGCCGGGAGATCGCGCCGGGGATTTATCTGATTGTGACTCGCTCGGTGATGATGGGAGACTTCAACGCATACCCGCCAAGTGAACCCGGACATCCCGACCTTGCAGGATTTCCCGAACTGTCGCTGGCGCTGAAGACGGAGAAGGGCATCGTGCTGATCACCGGTTGTTCCCACAGCAAAGTCGAAGAGATTGTTCGCGCCACCAAACGATATCTCGGCGGCAACATTGATCTGGTCGAAGGCGGCTTCCACCTGCTTCCCTACGATGCAAGCTACATTTCGAACATCGCCCGGATCATGAAGGACGATCTCGGCGTGCGCCGCGTCGCGCCGGCGCATTGCACCGGTAATCTGGCGTTCAAGATTCTTCGCGAGGTTTATGGAGAGAACTACAACTACGCGGGAGTGGAATCGGAAGTGATGTTTTCACACTGAGGTTCGTAGAGAACCGCTGCACACTCCAGCGTGAAACTAAGCGAAAAAGGCGCTCACTCAAGCCTGGGTTTGGCTTGAGTGGGATATTCAGATCGTCTCCTCAACTCTGTCATCCCGACCGGAGCAGATCATCGCAAAGCGACGATCTGTCCAACGGAAGGATCTGCTCTGAGCGAAGTCGAACGGGACCTACCGTTGTGACGTCAACAGGCTGTCGGACGTTGAAGATCGAGTCGGGGGGGACAGCACGAAAACGCGAACGAGCGGGAAGAAACGCGACCCTTATCGTAGTCACGTTCAGAAATGGAAGATACAAGGGTGGGGCAGCCGCTATTGTTTCGCTGTCCACAAAAGCCTGGCCCACCCCTCTGATCCGTACGCGAAAATAGCCGGTCACACTCTAAGCCGCGGCCTGGATTTTGGTGCCGTAGTCGAGACTGGTGTACCAGTTGCCGCGGCCTTGCGGGGTGAGATCCATGAAGTGCCAAATGGGAGCGAGCAGGTCGATGCCGCGCTCTTTAATTTCTGGGGCCATCCGAGGATGCGCACTGTAGAAATGACGTACGGTGCCGTCCGCATCGCGCGTGAAAACGGAAATGGTGGAGTCCTGATGCCCCTCGCTGTCTTCGCTGCCCAGGTCGTACTTGAAAGTGCTGTTGCCGGCGCTCAGGAGGCGCAGCCTGTCCCAGCCCCGCGTGCGGGCGTGCGCGCGCAGAGTGGGGATGTCAGCGGCGGCGACAACGGCGAAGTCAAGATTCTGAGCGAGATGATGGGCCACGCCGTTGGCTCCGTCGAGCCAGGCAGTGCACATCGGGCAAGCTTTGGTCTGCCGCTTTCCATACATTAAGTGATAGATGATGAGCGAGTGATTCGGCTTGGTGAAAAGTCCGGTAAGACGGACCTTCCGCACAGGCGCGTCACCTCCATTGAGGTCGCGCGGGCCCTCTTCAAATTGATAGTCCTGAAGAAGAGCGCCCTGCGGAAGATGGCGGCGCAGCTCAGCCACACGTTCGCGCTGACGCATGAGATCAATTTCTGCGAGACGAAGTTCCTCTCGCTTGGCCAGATACTCGGAAGATTCATTCCTTAAATTGGTTTGCCGATATGTGCCGTCAACGATTGTGTGTACCATGGCTCTTTTCTCCAGGTGCCATTTTCTCCCCGGCGGCAAAGGAGACGCAAGCAGCGGGCCGCTCCCCGCGGCTGCTCGCGCGTACCCTTCAAAGAGACGAATTGAAGATGCTCAAATCTAGCGCGTAATGCCGACGGGCGACCCACAAACGTGCTCTTGGCAGGGAGCGGGGGACCGTCCCAATATTGACAAAGCGTTCCCCCCGGCGTGGTAGTATCACGCAATCCTTTGAATCATCTGGGCTCGACAGGAGTCCCAAACGATGGCCACATTGGGATCCGCCGGCGTGCCACTGGAATCAGCCATGGCAACTGCCGCCTCGGTCAGCCCCGCTGCCACGCGTACGGCGCGGCATTCTCTTCTGGTGCGCGTCACGCACTGGATCATCACGCTTTGCTTTTTCGCTCTTCTCATCACCGGCTCAGAAATTCTGATTTCTCATCCGCGTTTTTACTGGGGCGAAACCGGCCATGACTTGACGCCTACCCTATTTCGAATCCCGATTCCCGCCTCGAGGCGTTTGGTTCCGACCGGCTACGGATACACACTCCCCGACCAAAATGGCTGGAGCCGCGCTCTTCACTTTCAGGCTGCCTGGGTTGTCGTCCTGACTGGGTTGCTTTACGGAATCTACGGCCTCTTTTCAGGCCACTTCCAGAAAAATTTGCTGCCGCGCAAACCCGATTTTTCCTGGCGCGGCATCTCCGCTGATATCGGCCGCCACTTGCGCTTCGCACGCCCGACAGACGCAGATGCCCGTTCTTACAATCTGCTACAGCGGTTCACATATCTATTCGTCATCTTTATGCTTTTCCCGCTCGTAATCTGGACGGGCTTGGCAATGTCGCCTGCATTCACGTCCGCGTTTCCGGCGACGGTCACATTGTTGGGCGGACGCCAAACTGCGCGCACACTTCATTTCTTTGTTTCAGTCGCGCTGCTGCTGTTTCTGATCGTCCACGTCGTAATGATCTTCGTAGCCGGATTCGGACATCGCATGCGAGCAATGATCATGGGCCGCGCCAGTTCGCGCATGGAGGACGTATGAATAAAATCACACGCCGAAAACTTTTCGTGGGTGGACTCGCGACTGCGGCGGGTGCAACCGGGATCGGTGTTGCGGCTCGCCTGGCGCAAAAATATGGATTGGTCCCGCCCGATCACGGCGGAATTTATGGCCCGGGCGAAACGCTGACGTACGCAGCCCAGCGATTGCTGACGCGACACTCGATGGCGCGCGAGTTTCCTCGCAGCGCGATCTCAGCGCGCCCGTTCCCGAACGAAGTCGAGGCTCCGAGTGAGACTTTCAAGCGTCTTCAAGCTGGAAAATTTGTCGATTGGCGCCTCACGATCGATGGCTTGGTCGATCGGCCCGGCTCGTTTTCGATCGATCAGTTGCGGAGTTATCCATCTCACAGCCAGATTACCGAACTCGCGTGTGAGGAGGGGTGGTCGTACATAGCCGAATGGGTCGGCGTGCGCCTCTCCCACGTGCTGAGTACGGTTGGCGTCCATCCACAAGCCAGATACGTCGTTTACTTCTCGATGGAGCCCGACACTTGGGAGAGTATCGACATGGCGGATGCGATGCACCCGCAGACTTTCCTCACGTATGGGATGAACGGCGATGAACTTCCTGTAGCTCATGGCGGACCGCTCCGTCTGCGGGTTCCGCGCCAGCTTGGCTACAAAAACGTGAAATTTATCACGCACCTTACGGTTACGGACAGCATGAAGCGTTTCGGCAAGGGCTTGGGTGGCATTAATCCGGAATTCGGCTACGCCTGGTACGCCGGCCTCTGAGCGGCATAGGTCCCCACGCGTAAGACATGAGATTGTTCTCGCTAGACGCTTAGCGAGCCACGGAATCCTCTCGCGGCGTAGTAAGATTCCGCGCCGTTGTGGTACACGAAAACCGTGTCGTAGCGGCGATCACAAAAGAGCGCGCCACCGAGGTTTCTGATATCAGCGGGTGTTTTCACCCAGCTCGATGTTTTCGTATCGAACTCTCCAAGTTTCTGCAGCTCGCGATATTGTTCTTCCGCTAAAAGCTCAATGCCCATAGCGGCTGCCATATCAGTCGCGCTATTTTTCGGTTTATGTTCCTTCCGCGACTCCAGCGCCTCACGGTCATAGCAGAGACTTCTGCGGCCGTTGGGACTTTCCGGTGAGCAATCATAGAAAGTGTATTCGCCCGTCTTTTTATCATGACCCACAACGTCCGGCTCACCGCCAGTTCTTTCCATTTCATTGAGTGACCACAGCTTTTCGGCATTCGCTTCCAGCTTTGCCTGCACTTCAGCCCATGCAAGATCTTTATGGCGGTTCAGGTTTTTTTCAAAACGGGCTTTCAATGTGCTAAGTAGCTCTTCGCGTTGTTTCGGTGACCAGTGCTTTTTGCTCGTCGAAGCTTTGCCTATAAGCATTGTTTTGTAATTCCCTCGATTCACCACTATTGAGCGGCCTTAGGTGTGCAGTTGGAACACGTGAGGGACAAGGCAACGTTTTACCAGCTTTAGCAAGCATCCGATGCTCGATGACATGCATACGTCCCAGTGTCCCCAAGTTTTTAATGAATGTGTGTCAACCTGTACCAAGCCGGAGCAAAGCCGACGAGGAACAGCGCACCGAGAACCGCGAGCCCTTTGACTAAGCGGAAGGTGCTGATCGATGCAGGCGCGATCGGCTTCGCAAACAACCGTCCATGCGCTATGAACGCGGCGACACCTCCCAACACCACATTCGTGGGCAGAAAGTTGTACTCGCCACGCGCGATGTGAAATCCAGCCGCAAGGATCATGACCAGCGTCAGGCCGATAGCAGCAAACGGAGTGAGCTTCGGTTTGATCCCCGTCATCGCGGGCAGGATCAGGCCGACGCCTCCAAGAAACTCACAAACCCCGATGAAGATGAAGAGGTCCTGCGGCACCGCGGAAAACCAGGTCACTTCCAGGCGCGCTTGGTTCCACAGCGCTGCGTTGATCATTACGGCTTTGCCGAAACCGGTGAGGCTGAAGAAGACGCCCCACAAAACTTGCAAAGTCCAGATTGCAATGTTCATAGTAGAGCGGGGTTGTCGCATCATTTTGTTATCGGATGCGGATTGTGCATTTGTGACTTGTGCTGCTGCTGACATGGCGTTCTTCTCCTTTGTAGATTGGCGGTGACCTCCCATGCTCCAACGCTTCGTACCACTGCTACTACTTGAGCGTTTCAACACGGAACTGCTTTGCGTACTCAGCGACCAATCGCTGCCAGCCGTCGAACTTCATCGCATCCGCGCCGGCGATGCGGCCGATGGGACTTCCGTTGAGAAGGCGATCCAGAACATCGAGAGCAATGTGCCAGCCAGCGGCGCCCCACGAGATGAAGCGGCGATCGATGCTGTGCCACAGCGTCAGGCGCGTGCCGCCACCAAAGGCTTCGAGCTCCCACCGCATATCGCCCTTTGTCGTTGATGGGAATCTGGGAACGGTTGGAGCCAAGGTGAATGTCAATTGGGTGGGAACGACCACTTTTCTGGCGAGTGGCGCAGTTCTCGGACGAGAATGAGCGTCCACTTGGCGTTCTCCTTTTCTACCCCGTCCTTCTGTACCCCGCCCTTGCTTACCTGCGCTCCGTAGGCCGGACCCGGCGTGTATTGCTCACGATCCATCATCATCTTCTCCTTACATCAGCTGTATGTCGCAACCCTGGCGCACAACTTTGAAATCGGAAAGTAATTCAGGCCGCGATCTGGAAACGTACAGCTCAACGACAGAATTGCAGTTCTTGCTCGCGCTTTGCGATTGAGTACGGCCCCGGTATTTCAGCACCGTTCACCACGCCAACGCGTCGCATGTGTTCCCATTTATCTCGCGGAATGTGTTGCTCATACGCACCCGCCCACAGTTTCTCCGTCAGCTCAGGGAATTTACTGCCAAAGCCAATGCCGGTGCTCACTGCAGTCCAAAGATTCTTGTGCGCCTGGTCAGGCTTCATCTTCAGCGTTTTCGCCATGTACTCTATCTGCTTTGGGGTCGCACCTGATTGTTGCCAATTTGTCTTAATTCGATTCTCTTCAGAGAACATGGCCAAGCCAATGAAGCTGTCGGTATCGTGAGCTTCTGTCAGTTTGTCGCGAGCCAATTCCCGCATCGCGCCAATCAGCTCTTCCTCACGTCCTGGCGTTGAGAAGAGCCTTGCGAAGCTAGGCATCGTATCGCGAAACCTGTGGCCAAGCACGGCGCCTGTTTCAAACGCTATCTCATAGCAGCCCAGGTATCGCTGAAATGGAATGTAAGGCCCGAAAAATAACCTCTTCTTGAGTGCTGGTGCGAGAATGGTGCGAGCGAGTTCATCAACCAGTGAAAGCTTCTTTTCAGGCATCACGGCTTTCTCTTCCCTCCCGGAATTAACTGGCCCGGCGTGAAATCTGCTCAGCTGAGCGCCTACCGACAGCCGTCCTGTTGAACGTCCGCCCTACCAGCGCTTCAGCTGCGTGACCTGAATGAGATTGCCGCATGTGTCCTTCAGCATCGCAATGGTCGAGGCGGTCACGTCGGTGGGCGGCATCGTGAACTCTGCGCCGCGGGCCTTGATCCGTTCGTAGTCACCCTTGATGTCGTCGGTAAAGAACATGGTCGCGGGCTGGTTTTGGTGAAACAGGGCCTGCTGATACGTCTTGGCTGCGGGGTTGTTGTTCAGCGCCAACTGCAGCTCAACGCCGTCCGGCTCCTCGGGCGAGGCCACGGTAAGCCAGCGATATGGCCCCTGGCTGAAGTCGGTCTTCTTGGCAAAGCCCAGTATCTCGGTATAAAAGCGCAGGGCCTTTTCCTGATCGTCCACGTATATGCTGGTCACTTTGATTTTCATTTCGATTCTCCTTTATTACGTTCGCGGTTTGTGCCGCGTCTTCTTATCTGTTTTCTTTTCGTTGGTGTTTTCTTATCTGTGCGATCGTTCTCCATACGATCAAGGTGCCGTTCGAGAGCATTCAGGTGAGCGGACCAGAACCGACGGAATTGGGACAGCCACGCATCCAGTTCCTGAAGTGGCTCAGGTTTCAGCCGGTAGAGACGGCGCTGTGCGTCCACCGTGGATTCCACGAAACCGGCATCGCGCAGCACCCGCAGGTGCTTTGACACGGTCGGCTGCGACATACCAAGCTGACGCTCGATCTCTCCAACGGATTGTTGTGACGAGACCAGCAGGCTCAATATCGCGCGGCGGTTTGGCTCCGCAATGATTTCGAATGATTCCACTCCCGTTATATACTTCATCGAGCATATACGTGTCAAGACATATTTTGGGCACTTTGTTCGAGCTGCCATTTCCGTGGCGAATACGATCCCAAGGCATCATCCCGCCTCTCGCAAAATCGGCGAGAAGCGAGCACCCCGTTTGAGTCCAAGCCGCCGAGTGTACCCCCCTAATATGTCCATGGTATAATGACCATAGTTGTAATTCATTAAAGGATTCCGCTATGAAGCGCATGCCTGCCGGGGAGTTCAAGACGAATTGCCTTGCCATTATGGATGAGGTCAGGGACAAGCGCGAGACTGTGGTCATCACCAAGCACGGCCAGCCAGTCGCGAAACTGGTGCCAGTGAATACGGATCAGGATGAGATTTTCGGATTCTTCAGCGGCAAGGGCTCGATCAGCGGGGACG
>QHZW01000060.1 GCA_003224815.1 Acidobacteriota bacterium
GGCTGGTGCTCGACTTTCATGACTTCAATCGCATAAGCCTTGACAAGGAGCACAAGACTGTCAATGTGCAGTCAGGGGTACGTTGGTGGCAGGTGCAGCAATTGCTCGACAAACAGGGTCTGTCGGTGAAGTCCATGCAATCAATAAATATCTTCAGCATTGGCGGGTCGCTCAGCGTAAATGGACACGGAATCGATCCTGCACCGGGCCAGATTGCGCCAACAGTTCGTCGCATGCGAGTAATGCTCAGCAACGGCGAGGTGGTAAACACCAGCCCGACTGAGAATGCCGACCTGTTTCGGCATGTACTAGGTGGCTACGGGTTGTTCGGTGTCATCCTGGATGTGGATCTCGCGGTCGTTGACAACGAGATGTATAACCGGCGGGCCGTTTACATGAACTACAAGGATTTTCCTGCATACTACCGTTCGCATATCGAGGGCAACAACGAAATCGGACTCACGTTTGGGCGGTTGTCGATCTCTCCGGGTTCATACCTTCGCGAAACCGTGTTGCACGTTTATGACAAAACACAATTCACCGGATCGCTCCCACCGCTAACGCCCGGACGGCTTGAAACCTTGGACCGTTTCATTATTAACTTTTCAAAGCGTGGTGGCGTTGGCCGCTGGCTGCGATGGACGCTCGAGAAATATGTTGAACCCCGCCTTCACACCTGCGTTACCCGCAATCAGGCGATGAATCAAAAAGATGTTTGCCTGGTGTCGCGTAACGAAGAGATGTATGACGATATGGCATATCTCAAGAATCGTCTGCCAGATACTGACATCCTGCAAGAGTATTTCGTCGCTTACGACCGAATGCCGGAATTCGTGGACAGGTTGCGTTCTGTCGTTCAGAGAAATAAAACCAACCTGTTGAATGTTACTATCCGCATCGTCCACAAAGATGATGTGAGCGCGTTACCCTACGCAAAAGAAGATATGTTTGCCTTTGTTCTTTACTTCAACGTGGGATTCGATACACGGGACAATGAAATCCTAAAGAAGACAACGTCTGATCTGATCGACGCAACCCAGCTATTAGGCGGCACCTACTATCTTCCATATCAGTTGTTCTATTTGAAGGAGCAGTTGCGCAAATCCTATCCCGAGATTGACAACTTCTTCGCGGAAAAGCGCAGGTATGACCAGGATGAATTGTTCTCGAACAAGTTCTACGAGAAATACGGCAAGTGAGCGTACGTTCTTTGACCTTCCTCTTCCGCCAGACTAGACTTTCTCTCCGGTGATGCTCTCATGAAATTTTTAGTAATTCTTGCCGCTTTGCTAACGTGTTCCTGCTTTCTGGTGGCCGATGACGACAGCCATCATCATGAAGACATGAACGAAGTCCAGGTTGGGACGGTGCATTTTCCGTCTTCCTGTGCGGCGGCAGTGCAGAAGCCCATCGAACGCGGCGTGGCCATGCTGCATTCGTTCTGGTACGAGGAAGCCGAGAAGCAGTTCCAGCAGATCGAGAAAGAAGACCCGCAATGCGCCATCGCGCACTGGGGCGTGGCGATGAGCCTGTGGCACCAGCTCTGGAATCGTCCGGACAAGCCAGTGCTGGAGCGCGGAGGTGCAGAACTGAAGGCAGGACGCGCGCTTCACACAACGCCACGGGAGCACGACTACATCGTCGCGCTCAGTGCTTTTTACGCCCACCCCTCACGCTCATATCAGAGGCGGGTAACAGCGTATTCAAAGCAGATGGCGAAAGTTTCCAAGCGCAATCCTGAGGATCATGAGGCATCGACGTTCTACGCGCTAAGTCTGCTGGCATCTGATCACGATAAGAGCAACACGAATCGCAACCAGGCGGCGGCGGTGCTTGAGAAATTGTTTGCCGAAGAGCCGAACCATCCCGGCGTAGCCCATTACCTGATTCACACTTATGACAAGCCTGACATGGCGCAGCAAGGATTGCCCGCGGCGCGCAAATATGCGCAACTGGCGCCCGCCGCTCCGCATGCGCTGCACATGCCTGCGCACATTTTTGCGCGGCTCGGCTTGTGGCAGGACGACATAGCGTCCAACGAAGCTTCGATCGCGGCCACACAAAAAGAAGCTGCCATGCACATGGGCGGCGAAGGCCACCAGTTCCATGCCATGGATTTTCTGGTCTACGCCTATTTGCAAACCGGGCGCGAGGCCGATGCGCAGAAGATCATTGACGAAGTCCGCGCGATGCCGCCGATGAAAGACATGTATGGCATGGGATTCGATCCGCGCATGTTTGCGCTTTCGACCTTCCCAGCTTCATACGTGCTCGAACTGCATGACTGGAAAGAGGCGGCGCAGTTGCCGGTGGTGGAGGGCGCGTCTGATTTGGATAAGTCGGTCACCTACAGCGCGCGCGCAATGGGCGCGGCGCGAAGCGGGGATCTCGAGCAGGCGCGCAAGGAAGTAGCTCAAATCGAAACTCTCCGAAAGAAGCTTGAGCCCGGAAAAAAGAAGGATGACAGCGAATACGAAGGTGTTTCCGAGGACCTCACCATAGCCCAAGCTTGGTTGGCCCACGCTGAAGGGCACGACGATGAAGCGCTGCGGCTGCTGCACAGAATTGCGGACAAAGAAGAAGGTGAGGCCGAGGCCAGCCAGGGAATCCCGGCGCACGAAATGATCGCAGACATTCTGCTCGAATCCAAGCATCCGGAGCAGGCACTGCCCGAATACGAGCTGTCGTTGAAAAACGATCCCGGCAGATTCGACTCGTTATACGGCGCGGCGCACGCCGCGGCAGCAGCGGGAAGGACTGACAAAGCCAAAGACTATTACGCACAGATCGTGAAGAACTGCGAGGGATCGAATTCAGAACGGGCAGAGCTTAAGCAGGCACGGGCAGAAGCGGAAAAATTGGCGAAGTTGGCGTCGCAAAGCACCTCACTGTTGGTTCCACAGCTTAAACCCTCGAGTGCAAAGCCAACACGGAAACTTAGCTTGTCCTCGAACTGCTCACGTGGTACTGCGCCGAGAATAGACGTAGGTGCTAGCAGGTGAAGCAACTAGCGGCCGCCGGTCGGCGGATTCATCTTCTGCAACTGAAACACAAATGTCGCGAAGCCCAGTTTGGATTTCATCTGTACCGGGGCACGGCGCGCGTCGTCTGTGAACCATACCCAGAGCGTTCCTTTCCCTTTCATTGCGCCGGCGATCGGCTCGACTCTTACGCGCAAGGTTTCAAACTCTCCAGCTGGATCTTTAATGCGCTCACGCCCTTCAACATTTAGTTTCGCGTGTGTCATTTTGCCGTTATCGTTGACCGGAAACACCTCTGAATAGCCCGGCGCCAGCGGTAATGACGCGACGTAGAAAAACCCGGTGATGACGTCGGTCACGCAATTCGGAATATCCGATTCGGCATGCTTTGTCTCCGACGTCTTCAGGTCTTTGATGTCCACGCGGCTCTTACTGTGCTCATAGTCAAACGCGATCTTGTAGTCGCGCCGGCGCGATCCTTCCTGATTGTGCTTGGTTATCAGCGACGTGCAGAAAGTTTGCGGATTCACATCGGCATTAAACAGATCGTGAACTTTGAAAAACTTATCGGGCATGCCGGCGGAGTCGGCCGTCGCGGTTACTCGCACTCCGGCTGGAGAGCGTTGCAATCTAACGGTCGAAGTACCCGCGTGCAGAATTCCCCATTGCACCGAGTAAACATATTCAACATTTGGGAAAGAGTAATTGGGCGGCGGCGTGATGATTCGAGATGCTGCGACCGTCCCGGACGAAATGGTCGCGGGCGGCTTTGCATCACCGGACTCCGCCTGGCACACGCCGCTCACCGCGACGAGCACAGTTGCGAGCCGTGCGAGTCGCCGAGAATGCCGTGCCGGAATCATTTATGAAGTAAGAAAGCTTTGGTCGCCAGTGCAGCGATCATGAACGCAGCACCAATCGCGGCGTTGTACTCGCGGTGTTTCCAATAGAGATGCCATTTGAATGAACCAGGGCTGCTCCGATAGGGCTCGCGGTACGGAAATAATCTGGGCACAGTTTTCGAATATTGTTCGTACTCGGCGAATTGGGCACGCAAAAATTGTTCTTCGCCGCGAATAACGGGCAGATATATGAGGAACAGAAGCGCCACTGCGATCGCGGCCACGATCCAACTGCGTGATGCGATTACGAATCCAGCCGCGAGGACAATCGATCCCAAATAAAGCGGATTCCGCGTGAACGCATAGGGCCCGCTGGTCGTCAGTTCCTCGTTTTTCTTTACGTGGCCGGAGGCGAGCGCGCGAATGATCAAGCCAATCAGAACCAGCGCGCTTCCTCCTAACAAGGAAATCCGCGTGGGATGTGCCAGCCACAAGTATGCCGCGGCAAAGGCGAACCCGAGCGGCACGCGGATGCGCCGCGCAATCTTCTGCCAGCTAGGCATTCGTCTCCTCAAGCAGTTGGCGTGCAGCACGAATAACTTCGTCAGTTGTGAGTTTAAGCAGGCCGGGATCGGGCACGCTGGTATGTGAAAGCGAAGTTCTGCTGGCGGGATCCCGCAGCACAATGCTCTTGGTTCCGTGAGGCCCGTTGCGCGTGGGATCTGTAGGCCCGAATAGCGCAACAACGGGCACTTTAAGCGCCGCTGCCAGATGCAGCGGGCCGGTATCTCCGCCGATCAACAGCCGAGCGCGCCGGGTAAGTGCGGTCAGTTCGGAAATCGAACATGAAATCGACGTTGCGCTTCCGCCGCTCGCCGCCTCCGCTGCACGCGCGAGTTCCTCTTCACCCGGACCGAAGTTAATTACCGAAAGCATGCCGTCACTCGCAAGGCCGCGGGCAACTTCTCCATATCGCTCTGCCGGCCATTGCTTCGCGGCCCAGCCTGCACCAGGGTTGAGGATGGCGATGTTTCGCTGATGCGCGCCGAACTTCGCACTAATGGCTGCTTCTGCTTCGGCATCGTGAGGAAACTCCGGCGCGGTGATTGGCAACTCTCTGCCCGCGATCGCTCCAGCCAGGCAATGATATTGATCGATGACGTGGCTGCCGATTATATTCACTCGCTTGCTATATAAAAATCGCGCGGGAGCTTCGCGCGGATGAGCCATGCCAGTGATTTGCTGCGCTCGGGAAAACCGCGCCACCAGCGCGGACTTAATCGCCCCTTGAAAGTCAGCTGCGACCGCATACCTTTCAGCCCGAATGCTTCTGAACACGCCAGCAAGTTGCGTTCTGGTTTTGGCAGCAAGCAGCGAACGCCGCCATTGCTTCGTATTCAGAACGTGAACTGAATCGACCAGCGGTCGCGCATTACTCCGTGGACCTGCGCCTGGCTCGCTCTTTGCCCGCAGCAGCTCTGCCCATCGCTCCTCGACCGCCCATCCAATTTTCATTCCCGGCAGCGCAGCACGTAGTGCTGCAACCGCAGCCATGGTGTGGATCACGTCTCCCATCGCGCCGAGGCGAACCACCAACAATGATTGCGGAGAATCGCCGCGTGTTTCGGCGCTCACTGGCGCTTGCGCTCCATTTTGTCGATGAACTCAGTGGCGGAATGACTTTTGGGATCTCCCACAATTTCGACGCGCCCGCCGCACTCAATTACCGTATCGCGCTCGGGTACGCTCTCGGCGGTATAGTCGGTTCCCTTGGCGTGGGCATCGGGCCGAATCTCACGAATGAGGCCGCGCACGTCCGGCTCGTCAAATATCAGCACCGTATCTACATCCGCCAACGCAGCCAATATTTCGGCGCGCTCGTCGGCCGGCATCACAGGACGGCCTTCGCCCTTCAGCTTCCGCACCGAATCATCCGAGTTGATCGCGACCACCAGCCTTCCGCCAAGCTGTTTTGCCGCATGCAGATAACGAACGTGGCCAACATGAAATACGTCGAAGCAGCCGTTCGCGAGGGTGATCTTGTCGCCCTGCGCTCGCCAGGATTGCACGCGATGGTGGAGCTCCTCACGCCCCACAATCTTGGAGGAATTGCTCAATGGGATCTCGTTGCGGGTGGCGCTTGTTCAATTGCGTGCAGCAATTCGTCTCGGCTGACCGTGGCCGTGCCTCGTTTCATCACGACAATGCCGCCGGCGTAATTCGCGAGATGCGCCGCATCCTCGGCGCCGGCACCGGTCGCGAGCGCGGCTGTGTAAGTGGCGATCACGGTGTCGCCAGCGCCGGTCACATCTGTGACCTCGTCGCCGCCGAAAATGGGGATGTCCACCGGCTTATGCTTTTCAGAAAACGCTACCATGCCATCGCGCCCACGTGTGATTAGAAGCGACTGCAGCTTCATCCGAGAAACAATTTCTGCCCCTGCACCGCTAAGTGCGTTCCAGTCCTGTCCGATTTTGATCCCCAGCGCCTCTTCCACTTCAGGTTCATTCGGCGTGGCCGCGGTGACACCTGAAAACTCGAGCATTCGATGTCGCGAGTCGAGCACGACAGGGATTGAACCAGAACGCCTGCTCATGGCGGCCGCCAAGATCCTCGGATTAGCGGCGCCATAACCATAGTCAGAAACCAGTAGAGCGTCCGAGGCGCGCAAATATTCCCGCGTTGCCAGCGCAAGTTCGCGTGCCATGTGCACGCTCAATTCGCTCTCCGGCTCGCGATCGATCCGCACAACCTGCTGTCTCCAGGTGTGCGGCATGCCGGCAAGTATGCGTGTCTTGCTCGTGGTGGCGTGGTCCTTGTCTTTGAGAATTCCGCTCACCGGAATTCGCTTATGCCGAAACGCCCGCAGCAGCATCCGACCCGGCTCGTCGGTCCCCACGATTCCGACGGGAAGCACATTGACGCCGAGATCAGCAAGATTGTTGACCGCGTTCGCGCCGCCCCCGGGCACGATCGTGCGTTCGCGGTGCCGCAGAATCAGTACCGGCGCTTCGCGCGATACACGCGAGATTTCGCCAAACACGAATTCATCGGCAACCATATCGCCAAGCACCGCGACCGTGACCCGCGGAAACGCTTCGATGATTTTGCGGAGATGATTGGTTTCGTGCGATGTGCGTGGCATGCTCGCCCTGATTCTCTCACGCCCGCACTTTGCGTTCGCCAATCACGCGCAGCATGGTATCCAGAGCGTCAGCGGGTTCGACGATGTCCATCTTCACTCTCGCAACTGTCACCCGACCGAGTTGCAACAGCGACGCACCGAGATTAACCGCGTCCTTCTCCGTGGTGATGAAGCCGCTGGCTCCGTGCTTATCGCGCAAGGCGAGCAAAGTGCGGATGTCCTGCTCCGAATAAGCGTGATGATCGCGGTACGTTTTGAAAGCTGCTGGTGTCACGCCCGCACCCTTCAGCTGTTCAAGAAAATTATGCGGTCGCGCGATGCCGCAGAATGCAACCGGCCGAGTTGGAGCGTCATGCAACACTAAACTCCGCTGAACCCGCCAAACTTTTTGTCCAAATTGCGATCCATCGAATTCAATATCGCCCGAGAGCGCGACGATATCAGCACGCGGCAACGAAGCAAACGGCTCCCGCAAACGGCCGAACGGCAACAGTTGA
>QHZW01000473.1 GCA_003224815.1 Acidobacteriota bacterium
TGAAACACTATTCGAGCGGCATGTATGTGCGATTGGCCTTTGCTGTCGCAGCCCACTTGAACCCCGAGATTCTGGTAGTAGACGAAGTCCTCGCAGTCGGCGATCTGGCCTTCCAAAAGAAATGCCTGGGGAAAATGGGCGAGGTCAGCCGTGGCGGCAGAACTGTCCTGTTCGTCTCTCACAATATGGCCGCGGTCGAGAATCTTTGCTCGCGCGGCGTTGTGTTGCATTGCGGCGAACTCGAATGCGACGGCACTGCCAAAGACGCGATTCAATACTACCTGAACAGCCTTTCTACCCGAAGCGGTACCGGTCACATCGTCGAACTTGATGATGTCGGCGAGCGCACTTCGCGCCTTGCCCCTCTGCTCAAGCGGATGGAGTTTCTCACCGACGACGATGAACCCCTCAACGAAGGCCTTCCTATCGGATCGCGCCTGAAGATCAAGGTTTGCTTCGATCTGCCCAAACCGACTTCCAATTTTAATATCGGCATTGGATTCAACAACACTTACGGACAGCGCATCTTCACCGCCGCCAGCATATTCGAACCGCGTCGATGGGAGACGGAGTGCGTCGGACCGCAGATTCTGACCTGCGATATCCCGGGCTTTCCATTGACGCCGGGTGAATACGCCGTCAAAGTCTGGCTGGACGTAAACAGCTCGGAGGCCGACGCCATTGAGGACGCGGTCAAAATACGAGTCCTGGAATCGGATTTCTATGGCACTGGCAAGGTTCCATGGAACGGCACATTCGTCCTCAAACACAAGTGGCGCCTGGAGCAGACTGCGACTGCAATGCAGGCAGACAAAGTAGGAGTATTGAAGTAAGCGACGTCAGGTACAGGATTTTAGAGAATGTCATCGAATCCGACATTGGCTAGCGCGGCATTTCGGCTGTCTGCTCAGCAGGAGCGTGCCTGGTCTGAACAGGAGCGCGGCATCGCACAATTTGCGCAATGCGTGATCAGAATCGAAGGCCAGTTCGATGTCGCGCGATTGAAGCAGGCCATCTCTTCTGTTGTCGAAAAATACGAAATCCTCCGCACCGTGTTGCGCTGTCAAGCTGGAGTGAAGTTGCCGTTCCAAATCATTCTTGAAAAACCCAACTTTGCTTTCACGCAAGCACCCATTGGGAATATAGAAGCGTCGCTCAGAAGCGAGCGCGAATCATTGGCTGGTCTTGAAGAGGGACCTACGCTACGAGCGCTGCTGATTGCAAATACAACCCTCGTCCTCACATTGCCGGCATTCTGCGCAGATACTATCAGCCTGAAGAATCTCTTCAACGAGATAGCACGGTCCTACGCCGGGGAGAGTTCACCATCTGAAGACGTCATGCAATACGCCGACCTCGTGGAATGGCAGAACGAACTTCTGACCAGCGATGAATCGAAACCTGGGCGAGAGTTTTGGCGCGAGTTTGGCCGCAAAATCGATTTCACTTCCCTTAGTTCGTCAGAAGCTGTGCTTCTCGGTGCATGGAGTGCATTGCTCGCTCGCCTGAGTGGCGCTGCTGACATCACTCTGGGCAGCGAGTTCGATGGACGCAGATACGAAGAGTTAGCCAGGGCGCTTGGGCCGCTGGCGCGCACGCTCCCTGTTCAGATTAGCGTTGCGCCTGCCAAAAACCTCGGCGAATTAGTGCGCGAGACTGAGGTCGCCACCAGCGAAGCCCGCAACTGGCAAGAGAGCTTCACCTGGAATCAGCTCACGGACGCTGAGAACCCGATTCTACCGTTTGCCTTTTCCTTTTCTGAGCTGGCCACAGCAGAATCCGCCGCGGGTGTGGGCTTCACGCTGGAGCGGGTGGACGTGGTAAGCGAGCGTTTCAAGCTGAAGTTGCACGTGGTGCGCCGCGGGCCGGAGTTGGCGCTTGAATTCCACTACGACGCTTCACGCTTTGAGCGCAGCGCTGTTGAGCGCATCGCCGGTTACTACCAGAATCTGCTTTCGGCGGCTCTGGCGAATCCTGCAACTCCGGTCTCGCGTCTGCCACTGCTTTCAGAATCCGAACGAGAGCAGTTAATGGTCGAGTGGAACCAGACCGCGGCGGTTTATCCCGCCGACAAATGCTTGCATGAACTTTTTGAACAGCAGGCGGCGCGGACACCTGAGCGCGTGGCCGTGCATTGCGGCGAGCAGTCGCTGAGCTATCAGGAACTGAACGAACGCTCGAATCAACTGGCGCACTATTTGCGCCAGCAAGGCGTCGGCCCCGACCAGCGCGTCGGACTCTGCCTCGACCGCTCGACCTCGATGATGGTTGCCGTGCTCGGCATTTTAAAAGCTGGCGGCGCCTACGTTCCACTCAATGCCGACAACCCTCCGGTGCGCTTGAAACAACAACTCGAAGGCGCCAAGGCGGTCATCACGGAAATGAAGCTCGCCGCCCACATGCCGGAATTCTCCGGTGTAACAATCTTGCTGGATGGCGACGCCAAGCTCTGGGCCAGCGAACCGAAGTCAAATCCCAAAAGCAACACCACGCCCGAGAATCTGGTGTACGTCATTTACACCTCGGGTTCGACCGGAGTTCCCAAAGGCGTCGCCGTTCGCCATCGCAATCTGGTCAACTACTCGGACTTCATCACCCAAAAGCTGCGTCTGAGCGAATACCCTGATGGCCTGCAGTTTGCCACCGTCTCCACGCTCGGCGCTGATCTTGGCAACACCTGCATTTATCCTGCGCTGATTTCGGGCGGCAGTCTGCATATCATTCCACACGATGTTGCGACCGATCCGCAGCAGTTTGCAGCCTATACCTCGAAGCACCCGATTGACGTGCTCAAGATCGTGCCTTCGCACCTTTCTGCTCTGTTGCAATCAGGCGAAGCCAGTAGGATTCTGCCGCGCAAGTACCTGGTCACGGGCGGCGAGGCGCTGACGCCCAAGCTGCTGGACAAAATCGCATCCCTGAATCCCAGCTGCGAGATTCTGAATCATTACGGCCCGACTGAAACTACCGTCGGATCGCTGACGCTTGAAATCAAAAGCTACGACTGGCGCAATGCGCAACTCGCCACCATTCCCATCGGCCGCCCCATTCAGAACACCCAAGCCTACATTCTCGATTCGAATCTTGAGCCGGTGCCGGTGGGAGTTACGGGCGAACTCTATATCGCCGGCGCAGGCGTAACCGCCGGATATCTGGGCCAGCCGGAGAAAACCGCCGAGCGCTTTCTGCAGAGCCCGTTTTCAAACGATCCCAAGGCCAAGATGTATCGCACCGGCGACCTGGCCCGTTACAGCGAAGATGGCAATATCGAGTTTCTCGGTCGCGGCGACGATCAAGTCAAGGTTCGCGGCTTCCGCATCGAGCTTGGCGAAATCGAATCGGTTCTTGCTCAGCATCCGGCGGTCAAGCAGGCCGTGGTGCTGGCCCGCGCCACCAACTCCAATGCAAAAGATGACGCACCAGTTGACCAGCGCCTGCTGGCCTACATAGTTCTGCATCGCGACCCAGCTTCTGCCAGCAACGGCCACGGCACAGTTACATCCGAAACTCTGCGCCAGCACTTGCAGCAGCAACTGCCCGATTACATGGTGCCGCAGGCAGTCGTGCTCTTGCCGAAGCTCCCGCTGAATGCCAACGGGAAACTCGATCGTCAGGCTCTGCCCGAACCCGAGCGGGCAGCTTCGCAGAGAACTTACATTGCGCCGCGCACTGACACCGAACAGACCATTGCCGAAGTCTGGGCCGAAGTGCTGCGCCGCGACAAAAACAAGATCAGCGCCGACGACAACTTCTTCGACCTCGGCGGCCACTCCCTGCTCGCCACCCAAGTGGTCAGCCGCCTGCGGCAGAGGTTTGGCGTTGAGATCGCCATGCGTGCCATCTTTGATTCTCCAACCGCTTGCGGCCTCGCGCAGGCTGTTGACCAGGCACGTCCATTGGCCATCGAAACAGAGACAATCGGCATCACACGAGCGCCACGGGAGGCGTATCGTGCAAGTAAATAGCACCGCTGGGCCATTATTAAGGTGCAACGATTGCATTAGAACTCAAATTGGCGGTTTAGATCGCGAGGGTGAGAGTTTGGCGCGCAGGCTGGAACGTGATGCGCTGGTTTTGGATCTGCAAGGATTTTAGTGAAACGTAATAGTCAAAATTCTGCTGCCACGGCGCCGGCGAGCGCGCCTCAGTATATTTTCCCGACTACGTTCGCCCAGCAACGGTTGTGGTTTTTGGAACAACTCCAGCCTGGCGGCACATCCTATCTGGTCCCATGGTCACTGCGCATCGAAGGCGCGTTGAACGTTTCCGCCCTTGAAAAGAGCCTCGACGAAATCGTCCAACGGCACGAGATTTTGCGAACCACCTTCACCTGGAAAGACGAAATTCCGATGCAGGTGGTCGGGTCGCGCATGTTTACATTACCTGTGTTGAACCTTTCAGGTCTCGACCGACCTGAAGAAAAAGCTGAAGAGCTCGCCCGCGCCGAGGCGCGTATTCCTCTGGACCTGGAGCGTGGCCCGTTGTTCCGGGCGCAGCTTCTGCGATTAAATCCTCAGCTGCACGTCTTGCTGTTGACTATGCACCACATTATTTTTGATGGCTGGTCACGGCGGATTCTAATCCAGGAACTGTCCACTCTTTACGAGGCTTTTTGCGCCGGACGCCCTTCGCCGCTGCCAGCGCCCAATCTTCAGTATGCAGACTATGCCGTATGGCAACGCAAGCATCTTCAGGGCGCAAACCTTGAGAAGCAACTTTCGTACTGGCGCAATCAATTGG
>QHZW01000474.1:0-1207 GCA_003224815.1 Acidobacteriota bacterium
AACAGTTCCTCTCTTCGTGTAATTCTCAGCGCGGTCTCGCTTGGACACCGATTTGGGAAACTTCCCGGTCGGTTTCTCCTGCCTGTAGTGGAACAGCGAATCCGGAATACCGACAGCACGGCGTTCTTCGGCGGAGCAGCGACGGGAATCCCGAAAGCTACAGTTTTGGGTTGAGCATCTCTTCTGCGCTGGATTTATGATCTGCGTGAGTGGGGGCTTTAGATCCTGAGGTACGGCTTATCCACCAAACATCGGATAATGACTTGCCGCGCCCATAAAGAACAGCAGAAAGATTGAAAGCACCGCACTGGCTCGGGAGGTCAGGAACGCGATCCGCGCCATGCGCTTGGCTTGCTCGGGCATCGGTGCCCCGTTCTCGGCATTCGCCTTGGTCCAGGCGATCAGACGCTTCTGAATGCGCCAGATCACGCCCCAGACGTTCAGCAACATCATCCAGCCGATGCCTCCGCCAATGCCGATGGCAAGCACGCGATTGCTCTCCCACCCATGGTGGTTGAGCTTCAGAAATAGGTAAGCAGAGTGGCTGACGATAATTGTATACAAGATCGCCAGCACCCAACCTTGATCCAACAAGCCCTTGCCGGGCAGCAGAAGCGCGTAAAGAATGCCCCACGTAATGGTCCAGATCACGAAGAAGCTGGCCATGGCAGTTCCCGACGTGCTGCCGCCATTCCTGGCGTCGCTGGCCACGATGCTCCCCCAGTATATGAGTCCCGCTAGTACCGTCACAGCCGCAGACATACGGAACCACCACAATGCTCGCAGCATGAGACTGGGCATCACTTTTCCCTTCGTTACAGGGTCGAGTTCCTTCATCAACGGCACATTCACTAGGTTGAAAAAATAGAGAAGCCCGATCCACATGATGCCCGCGACAAAGTGGGTCCAGCGCAGCAGCATCAGGAGATTCGTTTGGAAGTCGGTTGGTACGGAAATCGAAGGGGAGAAGAACGTCATTAACGTCATTAAAGTCCTCCAACGAGATGTGGAGAACTCTAACGGAAACAAAAAGGACTTACCAGCGAAGGAACTTCGGACAGGACAGCTTAGGGTGACCTTTACTTCAGCGCCTTCAGCCTGGCACTGAGGCGGGATTTGTAGCGGCTGGCAGTATTCTTGTGCAGCACGCCCTTTTGTATCCCTTTATCGAGCGCGGAGACGGTTTGCCTGAAGGCCTGTTCGGCAG
>QHZW01000474.1:1338-3464 GCA_003224815.1 Acidobacteriota bacterium
ACCTCGGTTTTGAGCTCCAGAACGTCCTGATTCGTATAGATGCACGCTCATACCGGCGGTCCGCGAACTGAACCTGCAGCCAGTTTTGCTGCACAGTCTTCTTCCCGATCCAACCATTCCAGTTGACTCTCACTTGCGTGGGGCAGTACGCTTTTGTTGTAGCTGTAATCTGCCTACCTCATGGGGCGAAGTACAATCCGGGACAGGTTCACATCGGCGTCTCCGGTTCTTCTTGTGCCATCTAATAAGCGGATAACGAACCGGCGCTTCTGCGCCCGAGGTCATCAGCAAAGCTGAATGAGAAAGAGTATTGACGTAAGCCCTAACATCGAAACCTTCTTTGGTACCCGCGACGAAAACCTGCACGTTCTCGAGGACGGCCTCAACGTAAATATTGACCTCCGCTCTGAGGCAGTGGAGTTGGAAGGAACTCCGCGCGACATTGCCCGCGCCGAGCAGGTCTTTTCCGACTACGATCAACTGCAGCGGTCAGGACACGTCTTTAACAATGGCGACCTGAACAGCATGCTGCGTGTGCTGGTTGCCGATCCCAAGGCCACGCTGCGCGGACTGGCTGAGGCCGGCAAACAACGTTCTCTTGGACGCCGCACCGTTCAACCCAAAAGCCTGAATCAGCGCCGGTATCTCGATGCTATCGAGACGCACGATATGGTTTTCGGCATCGGTCCTGCAGGCACGGGGAAGACTTATCTCGCGGTGGCAATGGCGATCTCGGCGCTCATCGCGAAGAGGGTGAATCGCATCATCCTTGCACGCCCCGCGGTCGAAGCCGGGGAGCGTCTGGGGTTTTTGCCCGGGACGCTGCAGGAAAAGATCGATCCTTATCTGCGCCCGCTTTACGACGCACTGTACGACATGCTTGATCCCGAGCGCGTGGATCGCTATCTGGAAAAAAGCGTCATCGAGATTGCGCCCATCGCGTTCATGCGCGGCCGCACGCTGAACGATTCCTTCGTCATTCTCGATGAAGCGCAGAACACCACTTCCGAGCAGATGAAAATGTTCGTTACTCGTCTGGGATTCAACTCCAAGGCCGTGATCACTGGGGACGTCACCCAGATTGACCTGCCAAGTGCGCGTCGCAGCGGTCTGCTTGAGGCAGTGGATGTGCTCAAGAATGTGCAGGGCCTATCATTTGTTTACTTCGATGAGGCCGACGTCGTACGGCACCATCTGGTGCAGCGCATTATCAGGGCATACGATGAACACAAGACTAAGGCCTCCGAGGACCAGATGAATTTTCTGGACAAGGCGATGAATGGAAGCGGATTGGTGCGCGAAGAACAGGAAGATACGCGGGATCAATAGGCTGGTAGTTCTTCCACAGTTCCTAACTTCATCATTTCCGATGCAGCCGACAGTGATTCTTGAGCGTCATGTGCCCGGCCTTAGCGAGCGCCATTTTCAGGCGTTTGTCGCGGAAGTGTGCCGTTTGACGAAACTTGCCGGTGGCGTAACGGTCCTGGTGACCGGCAACCGGCAGATGCGCACATTGAACCGGCGTTTTCGCGGCAAGAATACAGCTACTGACGTGTTGTCGTTTCCCGGACCTGCATTTGTGAAAGATTTCGCGGGGGACATTGCAATCTCGCTCGAGATTGCTGCTAAAAACGCCCGCAGCGGAGGACATTCGATTCCCACAGAGCTACGGATTCTGACATTGCATGGCGTTCTCCATCTGGCGGGGTATGATCATGAAAGCGACAACGGCGAAATGACCAGAATCGAGATGCGGTTAAGACGAAAACTAGCTCTTCCTGCGTCTCTCATTGAGCGAGCGAAAGCGCAGCCGCCTCGCGCGCAAACATGAACTTTGCTATTGCCATCACGCTGATTGTCTTGTTCGGGCTTCTGACGCTGTCCTCGTACGTGGAACGTGTTTACGCAGAAATCGGGAAGTTTCTCTCTCGCGAATTCCAGGAAAATATTGACTGCTTTGAACAGCACGTAGAGTCCAGGCTCAAGGTCAGCCGCTCGCGAGCCGCTCTATCGATGGCGATCCTGACGCAATTTCTGATAGCTGCGATCGCGTGTGTGATGGCGTTTGCTGTTTTTCGTGACGGCAACTGGTCTGTCGAAGAGTTGCTGGAAGCGGTCCTTGGACT
>QHZW01000061.1 GCA_003224815.1 Acidobacteriota bacterium
TCGATTGTCATCTTGAAATATTTCTGAAAGGGCACGGGCGAATCGGTGTGGAAGCGATAGACCGTCCACTTGGCGCCGCGATCATCGCCGCCGTTAACCGGGTTTCCATATCGTTGGAAGGCAAAGGTCGGATGGGTTGATCCGAGAGGATTGATGCCGCAATTGCCATAACACCAGGCCCCAAGAAAATAATCTTCGGATCCGGTGCCGAGAATGTGCGGCGTTTTATCGTCATCGATGAACATCATGTCGTCGCCCTCGCCCCACCAATCGCCCTGGTTCTGAATGATGCTCTGCGTGACTCCGACATAATGACCCGGGCCTTCGGCCTCAAACATCACGTAGTTGGAGTGGCCGTCCTTGTTCTTGGCGCCGTCAACTTTTGGATCGCTGTTGGCTTTCCAATCGTCAGTCCAGCCTTGATTTGGCTGTGCCTGACCATATTCGGCGTAGAAGTACAGCAGGTTGTCAGGCAGTGACGCGTGTTTTTGCCAATCGATGTTGTAGTAAAACGCCTGGATCGCCTCTTTGCCTTCGTTCGTGATAGTGACACGCGCGGAATGCCGGAAAGGCATAGGGAAGTAACAATTAAGAGCTTTTTGAGAGCCAACCGACAACGGCCCGGACTCATAAACGAAATACTCGCCAAGCCCGAGGCCGAAGAAGTCCCCTACCGGACTTTCGACGGCAGGCACTTGATCGTCATCCCAAAAAAGTCGGAGTACGATTTTTTTCAAGTGATAATGCTCGGCCGCAGCAATGGTGAACCAGATGTGTGTGATCACGCCGGGGCCGGTAAGATTCGCAATGGTGCGCTCTTCGCCCGCCTTGATTGGATTCTTCCAGTTCCCATCATCATTTCTTCCAGTCGGGTCCGAAGAGGAAACGCGTTCTTGGGTATAGTCCTTTTGAACTGGCAGCGAGGGAAAATCCTGCGCGTTACTTGGCTGGGTTGAGTAAGCTGCTAGCACAAAAAATACGAGCGTCATGTAGTGCGAAGAAGTACGCTGCCACACTCTTCGACTCAACTGTTTGTGAATTTGCACAGAGCTCTCCTTAGTGACCTTCCTGTTGGATACCAGATGAGTTCGTCCGCAACACCGGCCGCCGCAGATGCGGAATCGGAGGATTGAAGTCCCACGGCTCCGTTGATGTCACCCCGAAGACAAACGTTTGTCCAGACTTATAACGCTGGCGGAGTTCAAAATTTTCGAAAGCCATCCCGTTTGGAACCGGATTGTGGGACGCCCAATATACCTGCCGCCCGTTCACTCTGACGCGAAGGTCAGGCTCAATGTCGTGAGCCGGAACTCGCCAATACTGAGTCAAGCGGGGGAGAGGGTAATGCCAAAACTTCGAAGGCGTGCTTGATACGGAAGACGGAGAGGGTTCATTCGAAGCGCAAAGCGCGATCGCATCACCGTCTCCAGACCGGAGCATTTCCTCAATCGGGTAGTTCTCATGTTCGAAGAAGCCGTCGCTGGTTTCAGAATCATAGAGTGCCAGACTCTCAATGACCTCGTCCTTGAGGAAAAGCCATCGCAGGCGTTCAAAGTTGCCCATCGTTGCAGTAAGAGTAAATTCTTCAATCTCTGGGCTATCATTTTCGTGGAAAACGGCCAGCTTCACCTCGTTGGGATGATCGCTGACGATGGACGCGATGACATAGACATGCGCGCCATTTGCCGTGAATCGTTCCACATCAATGCGAACCTGAAGTCTCTCAATCGGTGTCGGCGAGGATTTCAAGGTGGATAAAGTTCCGTGATACTCCGAAGCGGGTTCAACCCACAATCACTTACCACGGTTTCCCGGATCCAGCGTGCTGGGTTCAAGTTCACTGAATGCCATCCGGCTAAATCGGCTGCCGGCGCCGAGGACAACTGGTTCGATGGCGATAAAGTTAAGCAGTTGGGGACGACCGGTCTCTTTTGAAATCACTCCAATCCGGATCAGACCTCGGGGCCCAGGCAATCCGCCATCAGAGGGCAATCCAAACACGACGCCATCTTTCCGTCCCCAGATCAGGGGCGCGCCCGGAGCCCCAGGCCGTATCCAATCGGACGCCGCAGATGCTTCCGATCTGGCAACTGCCGCCCAACAAAGAATACAAACGAACAAAAGAAACCAGCGAAGTGATCGAGCGCCGCTCCATGAGAAATGGCATACACAATTCCCAGCGGCAGTCCCGATACACGGGGTTTGATGGCTCGTCATAATCGGACGGAACATTGTGCCACATTATGAAACGATTCAAAAGCCGAAAATCGTGCATTAGGCAATGATTTGTACTAAGCTCAATGCAGTTCCCTACGCCACGTCGCTGGCAGGGTCGTGCGATCGCTGGAGGCTTCATGTCAACTATTGTTGAAGTGGCGAAACGGGCCGGGGTATCAGTCGGGACGGTATCCAACGTCATCAGAGGAAACCCGCGGGTCGGTCGTGAATTTCGGGAACGCGTCGAAGCCGCGATCCGGGAGTTGGATTATCACCCCAATGAAATTGCCCGCAGCCTTAAGGTAAACCAGACTTACATGCTCGGCATGGTGCTTCCCGATATCACCAATCCATTTTTTCCGGAGATTATTCGCGGCGCTGAAGACGAAGCTCTGAAGCGCAAGTACTTGCTTGTAACCGCAAATACCGACGAACACATCGAGCGGGAACGAAGTATTGTTTCCGCTCTGCGCTCCCGTCGGGTTGATGGATTGCTCCTCGCGTCGGCCCCAGGAAAAGACAGCAGTCATATTCAAAAAGTGATGGCCGCAGGCATTCCGGTCGTATGCCTGGATCGAGCTCCCGTGGGCGTGAAAGTTGACACGGTAATGCTGGACAATGTTCGCGGAGCAGAGGACTGCGTTCGACATTTGTTGCGGGTTGGATATCGCGATATTGCCATTATTACTGGGCCTTTAGAGCTGCAAAGTGCACAAGAGCGGTTACGTGGTTATGAGAATGCGCTTCGTGAAGCACGCGCCAAAATTTCTAAAGACTTGATTCTCGAGGGCGATTTTCGAGAAGAATCCGGTCACCGCTTAGGCAAGGAGCTATTGCTTCGGCGGTTGCGTCCGTCAGCCATTTTCGTTTGTAACGGAGTCATGACTCTCGGAGTACTGCAGGCATTCGAAGAGCTCGGCGTGCGCTATCCGGACGATGTCGCGCTGGCCACTTTCGATGATCTGGCCGGGGATCGATCGTTTTACCCCCGACTGACTGTTGTCGCGCAGCCCGGATACGACATGGGCTCCCGTGGCGCTTCGCTTTTGATGGACCGCATCGAAGGAAGTTTTTCGGGAAAGCCGATCACCATCCGTATGCCGCCAAGCCTGATTGTTCGCGAGTCTACGAAGCGTGCAGGCGCCACACCCGTGAGATCCACATTGCAGAACGCTCTATCGGTATGAGCGGAATTCCACCTGGTTTTTGCCCCTTTCTCGCTTGCGCCAAATCGCAGGTGCTCTGCTCCGGCATCCTGCCGGAATAGACGGTCCCGCGTGCGCAATATCGATTGCGTGCGCGGTGGGCAAGTATGAATATTCTTGACATCGATTATTGATCTATGCTTGAATGCCTCCCGATGAAACGTTTCATCCCAGTCTGCATCTGCCCGGGACAGCGCTCAAGACCAAGAAGCTGGGGTGAAGGCCGGGGGCCGAATTGAAAGGTTTCACGACCGTAGCCATTTCTGGAGCCGACTCATGAAAACGCTATCCTTTTGCGCTGTGCTGCTCGCGTTCTCAATCGTGGGGTTATCTACCCGCCTTTTAGCTCAGGCCGATCGGGGCGCAATCAAGGGCGAAGTCCAGGACAGCCAGAAGGCCAATATTCCCGCCGCCAAGATTACGCTGAAAGAGGAATCAACCGGCGTAGTGCTTGACACCGTTGCTGGAGATACTGGCCAGTTCAGTTTTCTCAACCTCGTGCACGGCGTTTATACACTGAGTGTCGGAGCGCCGGGATTCCACACTTCCACGCAGAACAATATCGTCGTTGACGTCGGACGCACCATCGGCTTGGTCGTAACCCTGCAGCCTGGGCAGGTTACCGAAACGGTCAACATTTCAAGTACCGCTGCTGCGGTCGACACGCAGACCTCTGATATCGGTACGACCGTAACATCCAAAGAGATCGAAGACCTTCCGGTGACCCTGACCGGAGACATGCGCAACCCGCTTAGCTTTGTGACGCTCACACCCGGCGTGAGCGGTTCGGTTCCGGGGGCCACGCCAGATTACAGATTGCACATCAGCGGCTCATCGAGTTTTTCGAATGAGGTGTACATCGACGGCATTCCCGTCTCTAACACTAACCTGAGTGGCGATATAAGCACTAATCATCCGCCCATCGATGCGGTAAGCGAGTTCAAGCTCGTTAACAACAATCAGACTGCACAATACGGACTCTCCAGCGGCATCGTTTCGTTTGCTTTCAAATCCGGCACCAATGCTTACCACGGAAGTCTTTTCGAGTTCCTGCAGAACGATGCTTTGAACGCTGCCGGCGCGGTCTTCGATGCCTTGCATTCTCAGGCAGATTGCACGGCCAACCCGCAGGGAACTGCCTGCAAGAAGCCCGGATTGAAGCAGCATGAGTTCGGCGGGACCTTCGGCGGGCCAGTCTGGGTTCCCAAGGTTTACAACGGGCACGACAAAACGTTCTTTTTTGTAGATTTCACTGACTTCAAATATCGTCCAAGTGCGGTCAACAGTACTTTGACCACTATTCCGAACGCGTGGCGCGCAGGCGACTTCTCGCAAGTTTTAGGACCGCAGCTGACGGCTAACGGTCAACCTGTGTTCGATCCGGCAGGGCGGCCGGTACTTGCAGGTGCGATTTACGATCCATTTTCTACTCATACGGTCACCGGGCCGGACGGCCACCAGTACCAGGTGCGTGACCCATTTCCCGGAAACATAATCCCCGCCGGATTTCCCGGGCTCAGCCAGGTTTCTCAGAACGTCTTGCAATTTTTTCCGATGGCGGACAACAACGGACTGGTTGATAACATATCCCGCACGCAGTCGTCGAAGATCGACCAATACCGGTTGGTGGTCAAGATCGACGAACATATATCTGAAAAGCACACGCTGTCCGGAAGCGTCTTCACCGGAAACTCCAATTTCAGCAACAACGGCGGCCTTAATTTGCTGGACGCTGTTTCCAACATCACACCCACGAAGCAGATCCGCCTGAGCTACAACTACACGCACTCGCCTACGCTGATTAACAATCTGAACGTGGGCTTCTTGCGCGACACTGGCTTCAACGGACCGCTCGAAGCAGGGCCGGGTTTCGCGTCGCTAGGAATTACCGGACTACCTCCGCTTCAAAAAAGCAGTCCGTTTCCGAACATCGGAATCGGCACCATCACCAACAGCATTGGATCAAGCACTGGTGGCGCTTTAGCGGATGCTGAGAATCGCTACCTTGCAAATGACAACCTTACAATGATCCGAGGCCGTCATTCGTTCACATTCGGTGGTGAGGTGCGACGATTGCAGCGAAATAATAGTGGCGTTGCCAGCGGGGGGTTCGTTTTCGAACCTACGCAATCGGCGCTGAACGGAACCGGATTCATCAACGGCATCCAGGCCGTTTCGATGCCGGCAGGTACGGGCAACGCATTTTCCAGTTTTCTGTTTGGCGGTCCTGACTATACCCACATCGACTATCCCATCGCTCAGTATTACCGCTGGTGGCAAGCAGGCGGATACGTTCAAGACGATTGGAAGGTAAAGCCGAACCTCACTCTAAATCTGGGTCTGCGTTATGACGTGCAAGTTCCGCGGACAGAGACCAACGGAAATGTTTCGAGTATGGATCCCACGCTTGCAAATCCGTCGGCCGGAGGACTTCTCGGCGCCTACACTTTCTACGGCAGCGGCGCCAGCCGGAATGGACAGCCACGGATCGGCGAAATTGATTATCACGGATTCCAGCCGAGAATCGGATTTGCATACTCGCCGGGCGGCAGTCAGAAGACCGCGATACGAGGAGGGTTTGCGATTACTCGCCCACTCGGAAACGACAATCTTCAGTCCGGTTTCACGGGTGGCTACAATTTCGGGTTCGCTGGAATTGCCAGCGCTGTTAGGCCGGGAGATGTTCTGGGATCACCAGCTTACTATTGGGACAATCCATACCCTGCCAATGGCGTCAGCGGGGCCAATCTCGATCCGGGATTACTAACCGGAAATGACAACCCGGTGTGGATTGGTCCCAAGGTGGGCTTGCCACCGACGCAGATGTACTGGTCAACGCAGGTGCAACGTCAGCTGACGAACAGCATGGTCTTCAACGTCGGCTACGTGGGCATGCACACCTACCATCTTGGCACCTGGTCAAAGCCAAATCAGATCAATCCTGCATTTGCGGAGCAGAGGTTCGGAGCGGCGGCAGCGGCAGCAGGATTACCTCTGAACCAATTCCTAGCGCTTCCGATCACCGATCCTCAAGCCGTGGCTGCGGGCGTTACGCCTCCGTGGCCGGGATTTGTCGCGGTCATGGGGAACGCGGCAACAGTGGGTCAGTCGATTCGGCCATTCCCGCAATATGGAAGCGTCGATCATCCTGAAAATCCAATTGGGAGCGTTTCCTACAATGGACTGCAGGCGAGCTTGCAAAAGCGTTATTCGCAAGGACTCACGTTCCTTCTCGCGTACACATTCTCGAAAGCCATCGGCGACGTGGACAGCAACGAGAGCTTCAATGCTGGAGCGGAGAACGCGATCTTCGCAGGGTCCTTCTTCCAGGATTACTACAATCCGCGAGCGCAACGCTCCGTGACCAGTTCGGATATTCCGCACGTCCTCTCGTTGACCTACACCTACGAACTTCCGTTTGGACCTGGTAAGCGATTCTTGAATCACGGTGCAGCAGGCAAGGTCTTAGGCGGATGGTCGGTCAGCGGAATTCAGAAATATCAAAGCGGACGGCCAATCCACATCGAGTACGATGCCTTTGGCGCTTCGAACCCTTACAACGCACAAGATGGTTTCAGCTTCCGTCCGAATCTGGTTCCTGGGCAGCCGTTGAAGAATCCGGCTTATCGTTCAAATTGTTCGGGTCCAATTCAGAGCCCAGTCGGGCGAAATGCCTGCCAGTTCTATATCAATCCGGCGGCGTTCGTAGCTCCTCCGCCAGGGGAATTTGGCGACGCTCCAAACCTGTTTTCCTCCCTGAGAATGCCGTGGTATTTCAATGAGGATCTGTCGGTCTCGAAACGTTTCTTCATTACCGAGCGCATGGACTTGCAATTCCAGGCAAACTTCTTCAACGCTTTCAACCGTGTAGTCTGGTCTTCGTCCGGATCAGCGGGCTCACAAGGGAATGCGCAAACATTCATCTTCAATGCCGCACCGCCGAGCCTGGACCCGACGATATTGCAGAATTCGTCCACGATCTTCGGGATATTCACGTCACAACAAAACAATCCGAGGATCATTCAGTTCGGACTGAAACTGGAGTTCTAGAATTGTTGGCCATGCTTTCCACGTTCATAGTTTTGGCGAGCATGGCCTTACCCTGTACGGACAGGCAGCCCCTCCCCAGGCAGTCGCCCACGCCCAGGCTGCAGTTCGGGCGGAACAGCGAGGCGCACGAACTGACTCAGGCTCTCAAGGTATTTCGAACAGCGATCAACCTGAACGCGGGATTGGTCGCGCCGCACCTGTTCTCGGGCCTGGCACGCTATCGATTGTCAGATCCTGATGCAGCTGTGCCGGAGTTAGAGAAGGCCATCAGTCTCAATCCTTCAGACGCGATTGCGCACACCTGGCTCGGCTACGCGTACAGCGCGCAGCTTCGTTACGAGCCGGCGCTGAAAGAACTCGGCATAGCCCAAGAGCTTGACCCGAACAACGTTGATGTCTGGTTTGCCCTTGGCCAGAATTACCTTGAGCTTGGCCGGCAAGCCACTCAGCAGTTGCTGACCGTTGCTCCAGACGGTGCGAGGGCATGGCAGCTCTCGGGCGAGCAATTGCAATTAAAAGGAGACTCCAAAGGCGCTGTCGAAAATTACAAAGCTGCGCTTACACGCCGTCCTCAACTTTCCGACGTTCGCAGTAAGGTAACCGAGCTTGACGGAGTGATATCAGAAACGGCTAGCACTGCCGATTCGCAGACCTCAACAAGTTACCAGTCGGAAGACAATCTGTATTGGCAGGCTCACCATGCAGAAGAGCTGGCGCGCGCCGCATTTGAGCATGTAGCCCGAGTCGCGCCGGATTCGTACCGCGCTCATCAGATCATGGCGGACTCTCTGTCGGCACAGGAACAGTACGCCAAAGCTCTGGAAGAATATCGAACGGTTTTGAAATTAAAATCCGACCTGCCCGGAATTCACGAGGCCATCGGCAATATCCTGCTAAGAGCCGGAAAATCCGAAGATGCTCTAGTCGAATTCCAGGCGGAACTCGCGATTCAGCCTCGGTCAGCGGGCGCCTACACGAACGTGGGGCAGGCCACGCTAATACTCGGGAATGACAAGGGTGCAGGTGAAGTGTTTGCTAGGGCCTTGCAAATGGACCGCCCTCCCCCCGAACTTTATCGTCTGATGGGGAAGGTTGATTTGCACCTCGGGAATTATCCTGCTGCAGTGAACGATCTAAATCGATATTTGTCGCTGAAGCCACGCGATTCAAGCGCATACTTTCTTCTCTCAAAAGCGTACCGTGCCCTGGGAGACCAAGCTCAGATGCAGCAGGCGCTGGCGCGTTTTCAAGAAACTTCGCGCGACGCCAAGGCCCGCAGCCACGCGCAGATGGAACTTGAAGCACTGAACAACCGCAAGCAACAAGTCGAAGAAAACGATCAGACAGATACCCCCTAGTCGTTGACATAAAGGACGCTATCTGCGAAGCCACGCGTTTGCCCGCAAAAAAGAATGCTCATCAATTTGCGGCGCGCACGAATCGCAGTCTTAACGCAACAACTTTTCAGTTTAGTATAGGCGTGCCCAAACAAAGAGCACGGCGAATTGAACCGATGGATTTGAGTCTGGAAAGCAAAGTGATTATCGTCACCGGAGGCGCGCAGGGAATAGGCGCGGCCATTGTGCGTTTTTGTGCAAAGGAGGGTGCCGTTCCTGTAATTCTCGATCGCGATGAACACTCCCTCCGAGAATTGCACCTCGAGTTGAGCCAGAAGGGCCTCACAAGTGAAGCTGTCGTTGTCGAATTAACCGATCACGAGAATACCCATCGCGCAACTGAAGACATTGGACGGAAGTTCGGCCACATTGATGGGTTGGTGAATAATGCCGGTGTTAACGACGGTGTTGGACTGGAAAGCGGCAGTCCCGAGAAATTTGCGATATCCCTGAAGCGCAACCTTTTCCATTACTATTCGATGACGCATTCCGTTACGCCTTTTTTGCAAAAGTCACACGGCTGCATCGTGAACATCGCCTCGAAAGTAGCCGTCACCGGACAAGGCGGCACGTCCGGGTATGCGGCCGCCAAGGGAGCCATTCTGGAACTCACAATCGATTGGGCAAGGAAGCTGTCCTCGCACGGCATTCGAGTGAATGCCGTGGTCCCCGCGGAGGTTATGACTCCTCAGTATCAGAAATGGCTGAATAATTTTAAGGATCCGCAAGGCCAGTTGCTCAGCATTGCCGGCAAGGTGCCTCTGGGGCATCGTTTCACTGATGTCAATGAGATTGCAGCAACGACTGCGTTTCTTCTGTCTGCGAACTCCGGGAGCATTACCGGACAGCAGGTGTTTGTGGACGGTGGATACGCTCACCTGGATCGCGGACTTACCTAAGCGCAACTTGACTCGACGTTTCAACTGCTTTGTTGACAACACTCATGACTCGGAATTGAGAACTCATGTCCAAGTGGGACCAGATTAATCGCAGAAACTTCATCGGAGCGACGGCCGCAGCCGTCGTGGGTGGGACGGCAGCATCATCGGCCGACGCGTCAAAAAGTACTGCACCGCAGGCGTTTCGATCCCCCGCAGGCTCTTTTATCCCATATTCCAAACAGGAATTACTTCCAGATCGTGGACCCCAGCGAATTTTTACCGGCGAACATCTTTCAGAAATTGCATTCCCTCTGGGAGGTATTGGAACCGGCACGGTTTCACTCGGAGGAAGAGGGGAGTTACGGGATTGGGAGATATTCAATCGTCCAGGAAAGGGAAAGATTTTGCCGTTCAGTTTTGTGGCGCTCTGGTCGCGGCCACAGGGATCTTCTGCCACAGTCAAAGTGGTTGAAAGCGAACTAATGCCGCCTTACCGGGGTTCATTCGGATATAAGCGTGAATCGGCGGAAGGCTTGCTGAGATTCAAGCGGGCCAATTTTCAGGGAAGTTATCCGATTGCTCATGTTGAATTCGAGGATGATTCAGTACCCGTTGGGGTTTCGCTGGAAGCGTTCAATCCCTTCGTACCGCTTAACGTCGATGATTCAAGCTTGCCCGTGGCTATTTTTCAGTATCATCTCGCGTGCCGCTCCTCAAAGCCGATTGATGTTGCCTTGACATTCTCGCTGCTTAACGCTGTCGGCTATGACGGTGTCAGCCACCTGCTCAATGAATCTCACGAGGGATTCGGCCAGAACCGTACGACGATCCGTTCCGAAAAGGCTGGCGACGGAGTTGGGATCCACGGTCTGGAAATGACTTCCGAAAAATACGCCGCCGATAGCTCGCGTTATGGCTCGATGGCATTGGTCACCACGCATCCAGAGATTACGGCTCGAACATCCTGGCAAAAAGCCAAGTGGTGGGATTCCTTTCAGCAGTGGCTTGACGAATTCACCGCAACCGGTGCTGTTCACGATACGACTCCGTCCGAACCCTCTCCCGCCGGTGAGTCTATATTTTCCACCCTAGCTCCACGACTGCGGCTACTCCCCGGCGAATCGCATACGATCACGTTTGTTCTCGCCTGGTATTTTCCCTGGCGAGAGAACTATTGGAATCAGGAGAAAGAAGTAAAAGGGCTGAAGGTTAGGAATTATTACGGCACTCGGTTCAAGAGCGCATGGGAAGTAGCTTCATATACGGCAGGGCGTCTGGGCGAACTCGAGACTAAGACCCGCTCGTTTCACGATTGCTTCTTTTCCAGCACACTACCTCCTTACGTTCTTGAGGCGGTTTCGAGTCAGGCATCAATCATCCGAACCAATACTTGCATGCTGACTGAAGGGAAGCAGTTCTTCGCATTTGAAGGCTGCGGCGACGACTCTGGATGTTGTCCGATGAATTGCACACACGTCTGGAATTACGAACAAGCCCTGGCCTTCCTATTTCCCGAGCTGGAGCGTTCCATGCGCAGGACGGACTTTACCGCCAACATGCGCGACGATGGCAGCATGGCTTTTCGTTCGATGGTGCCTCTCGGTAATACCCAATGGAAGTTCAAGCCTGCCGCAGATGGACAAATGGGCAGCATTTTGAAGCTCTACCGCGAATGGCAATTGTCTGGAGACGATGATTTTCTTCGAGAACTTTGGCCGCAAGCTAAACGCGCGCTGGAGTTCGCCTGGACCCACTGGGACGCGGATCGCGACGGGGTGATGGAAGGCGAACAGCACAATACTTACGACATTGAGTTTTATGGTCCCAACACCATGATGGGTACGCTCTACCTTGGCGCATTGAGAGCGGCAGAACTTATGGCATCTGTATTGGACGATCGACCTGCAGCCGAGAAATATCGTCAGGTCCGCGAGAAGGGCCAGTCGAAGTTGGAGGAGCTTTGGAACGGAGAGTTCTACATTCAGAAAATTCCGCGAGCTGACGAGATCCGTCCTCTCGGACAGGAAGGCGCTGAGAAATGGCACGCCGGAGCAATTCAAAATGGCGAAGTCCGCTATCAATATGGCGACGGATGCCTCTCCGACCAGCTGCTTGGTCAATGGTTCGCAGAGGTGCTGGGGCTTGGACATCTGTTGCAACCTGCAAATACGCGTAAAGCCCTCCAATCGATCTATCAGCACAACTTCAAGCACGATTTTTACGACAGTCCCAACGTGCAGCGAATCTATGCATTGAATGATGAAAAAGGTTTGGTCCTGTGCACTTGGCCCAAAGGACATCGCCCCGCATTTCCGTTTGTTTACTCAGACGAAGTATGGACGGGTATCGAATATCAGGTTGCAGCTCATCTGATCTATGAGGGACTGGTTGAAGAAGGACTATCCATCGTCAAAGGAATTTGTGATCGATATGACGGGGCTAGGCGAAATCCCTGGAATGAGGTGGAGTGTGGTTCACACTATGCGCGCGCGCTGGCGAGCTGGTCGGTTCTGTTGGCCGTTGCGGGCTACAGGTACTCTGCCGTGGAACGAAGCCTCACTTTGAGCCCACGGTTAACGCCTAACGATTTTCAGTGCGTTTTTGTCGCAGGAACGGCTTGGGGAATATTGGCGCAACAAATTTCGAACTCGAAGCTTCGAATTCGAATTGAAACGAAGTACGGAATGCTTAAAATCCAGCGCCTCAATCTAGGCAGCGCCGTCTCGACTGTAAGAGTTGTGGCGTCCGGCCAAAAGGCCTTGAGCGGGGCCAATGTAATTCGCGATCGAGGTTTCTCTCGAATCGATCTTGGTGAGGAAATCACGATTCCAGCCGGTGGTCAGCTCGTCATCGATGGCAGCCTCTGAATCCGGTCATTACACTACCAGGACCGCCTTCGGATGCAGCGCCTTCGTACCTGACGACGCGCTTGTTGCGTAAGCCGCTCGCAATTGCTCAATCTGCTCCCATCGGCTGGCTCTCTGTGCTGACCGTCAAAGGGTCGAGCGGAACGAATTGATCTTCGGCTTCGACGGCGGACTGACGTCCCCCGCGCAGCTGTGTCTCCAGTTCGGCGAGTTGCCGTTCGATGTCTTCGGCGGCTTGGCGTTTGCGAATGATGTCTTCACGGTATCGGCGCAGGAAGTAGTCGATAGTCTCGACACGAATCCTGATTGAGCCCGTGGGCTTATTTTCATCGAGGTCTTTAAAACAGAAGTATGGTGTGCCGGATTGCTCGATGATCCCTTCGATGACGCCGTAAATTGGAGCATCGTGGCCGCACTTAAAGCTGGAAATCTCGAGCGCAACCAGGTTGGGATGGCGCGCGGTAAACTTCGCCGCCCAAACTTTGTGGTTGGTGCTGCATGAATAGGAGTTCTTCCACGCATCGCCGATATCGAGCGGGCTACTGATCACGCCGGCGCGAACTTCCTCGCCAAACAGGCGCTCGAGCATGTCGTCGTCGATTGGCAAGGTGTTCTGAGAAAAGATGGGATAACCGAGTTTCTGGAATTCGTCGAGGATCTCGTGGTTCAATCCGGGATCGTGATGATACGGACGGCCGAGCATCACGATGCCAATACGGTCCTCGCGCTCGAGCTGGTCGATAACTTCGCGCGCACGACGTCGAATACTGGCCTCGTAATCTTTCAAAGCTGCAAATCCAGCTTCGCACGCGCGATCGTTTTCTTCTTCGCCGAGGCCGAGAACCGATTGCAACGCCGAGAGCATTTGGAATGCGAACAGCTTGCGATCAGTGAAGTTCAGCACTGGATCGACATACTTCACATTGTTTTCGGCGAACACATCATTCTCTTTCGTGAAAGCCGCCTTCACGGTCTCAGGGGTAGCTGTCACGGTCGGGCAGGCGTTCATGCCCTGCAGCTTCACGAGAGGCGAATGCAGCACGTCGTACATCGGGAAGAAAATCACATTAAGCGGTTTCTTACGGTGCTTTTCCTGAACAAGGTTATAAACGTGCGAAATGCCGATCTTCGCCGGGAAGCAAGGATCGATGGCGCCGCGACTCGCACCCGCGCGATAAAGATCTGAGCTGGTGTAGTCGGAATAGATAATGTTCTCCGGCTGCACTCCGAGGCTTTCAAAATAAGCGTTGAAGAGCGGCGCGTAGGTATAGATATTCAGCACGCGTGGAATGCCGATGCGGACCTTACCGCGATTTTCCATGAGCGCGCGCCGTTCCTTCGTGCCTTTGCTCCAGCCGGCCCAGCCGCGAGTCGGTAGCGGATCGGCGACGTTCTTTGCATTGGTCGGGCGGAAGACTTCCTTCGAAGCGTAATCAACAAAATTGGGATATTGATCCCGCAGTTTATCCAGGCCGGCCTTAATGTCTTTCATTTCGTTGACATCTTCAACCAGGCCCTTTTCGCAGGTTGCGATGATCAGCCGCTGCTCGCCTTTCATCAGTGGAACTTTGGTGACTTTCTTAATCGCGACCAATTCTTTTGCTGGCTCGGTGCGAACGTCGATAAAAGTGCGCAGGCAGTTGTTCTTGCAGAAATTGCAGCGCGTGGATTCATTGCGGGTGCTGCGATATTCGATCCTGCGGACGGCATCAAGACCTATGAACGTTGTCTGTTGACCGTTCTTCCACAGGCGCAGTGCTTCGTCGGCGGCCCCGATGGCTCCTGACTCGCCGCAGTGCTCGTGGACGATCACCTCGGGCTGTTTGCCCGCTGCCCGGAAACTGTTACGAATGAAATCGACTTCGGCTTTCACCACGGCGAGATTGTTTTGCGTGCCGCCTTGCAGTAATCCCTGGCGCTGGAAGTTGACGATGTCCGATTGCATGAAGACGGCACAGCCGTAGCCGAAGACGGGCATGGCCTTCGCGGAAAAGGCAAGATCAGCGTACTTGTTAACGTCTATCCCGAACCCTTCCGCCGTCGATTGCAGAAAATATCCGTTACCGGCGGAGCACTGGGTATTTAGCTTGAAATCTTTTACGCGGCCGTTATGCAGGATGATGATCTTGATGTCCTGCCCACCGACATCGACGATCACGTGCGGATCGTCGTAAAACTTCAAAGCCGATTGCGTGTGCGCGACGGTTTCAACCAAGGCGACATCGGCCTTCAGCACATCTTTCAAAATATCTTTCGCGTAGCCCGTCGTGGCCACGCCAAGCACTTC
>QHZW01000062.1:0-2483 GCA_003224815.1 Acidobacteriota bacterium
GACGGTTACCATCTCTGGTCTGAGACGTACGACCGAGAAATGAAGGACGTGTTTGCGATCCAGGAAGAGATTGCAAAGGCGATTGCGCAACGTTTGGAAGTAACGCTGGATTCTGAACAGCATCCCCTGTTCAGAGCAGGCACGGATAATCTTGAAGCCTTCAAACTTTACACGCAGGGGCGGTCATTATTTTTTCAAAGAGGGCCGCATGTCATACGCTCGGTCGAGCGTTGCAGACAAGCGGTCACCCTGGACCCGAAGTATGCGTTAGCGTGGTCGGGTCTAGCGGACGCCTACAATATGGTCGGTTTTTACGGCTTGGCCCGACCGGAAGCTTGCCTGCCACATGCTAAAGAAGCCGCCCAGCAGGCTATCGCACTCGATGCCTCAGTGGCAGAGGCGCATACTTCCCTGGCAATGTCTCATCTCTTCCATGATTGGGATCGACCAAGCGCGGAGCGGGAGTTTCTATACTCTCTGGAGTTGAAACCTCGTAACTCCTTGGCGCGAAGTTGGTACGGGCTCTACTACCTTCAATGGGCGGAAGGGCGTTTCGAAGAAGGTCTTGCGCAGACGACGGAAGCGGTTCAGATCGATCCGCTTTCGTCATATGCGAGAGCCATCCAAGCGTTCACCTACGTACCCGTTGATGTAGACAGGTCACTGGCGACGGCTTTGGAGACACTTCAAATCGAACCCAACTCTTATCTCGGCCAGTGGGCTCAGCTTACGGCCCTCAACTTACAAGGACGCTTCGCGGAAGCTGCGGCTGTGGGAGAATCAGTGATCAAACTACTAGGCAGATCTGCTTGGATGTTGGCCTCCCTTGCTCGAACCTATGCGTGCCTAGGAAGGAGCGCAGATTCGGAGGCTCTATATATGGAACTGCGCTGGCGGTCAAAACAAGAGTATGTTGCGCCTGCCGTCCTGGCCTGGGCAGCTTACGCCGCTGGGGAACGGGACGAGGCAATTCGATACGGAAAAGAAGCTCATGCGATTGGCGATCCTTCTTTGACTGCGGCGAAATACTGGCCAGATTTTGCAGACTTGCGCAAAGACAGTCGTTTTCTCGAGATTTTGGTCAGCCGGGGATGGAAGTAGCATGTTGAAACGACCTCTTCACGTCCGCTTTGGCCATTTTGAGGTGGATGAATGCACGGGAGAACTCTGCAAAGATGGGATAAAGGTTCGCTTACAGGAACAACCTCTACAGATCCTGCAAATCCTGCTGGAACACTCCGGCGAAGTCGTGACCCGGGAGGAACTGCGCAAGCGGGTTTGGCCCTGTGATACCTTCGTGGACTTCGATCACGGTATTAACAATGCCATCAAGCGGCTGCGGGAAGCTTTGGGAGACACGGCGGAAACGCCACGATTTGTTGAGACCTTTCCGCGCCGAGGATACCGTTTCATCGCAAGTTTGGAGGCGGCCAGGCCAGTTGCCAGCAGCCCAATTCAATCCATAGCTGTTCTTACGCTCGAAAACTTGTCGCGCGATCCGGAACAGGAATTTTTTGCCGATGGAATGACCGAGGCACTGATCACCAGTTTGGCCAAGATCGGCGCCCTACGCGTAACCTCCCGCACGACGGTGATGAAGTACAAAGGAATACGCGATAAGTCTGTCCCCGAGATTGGTCGGGAGTTAGGCGTGGACCGAATCATCGAAGGGGCGGTGCTGCGCTCGGGCGATCGAGTGCGAATCTCAGTGCAGCTAATTGACGTGCCCACGGATACCCACCTGTGGGCGGAAAGCTATGAGCGCAATCTGCGAGATGTGCTGTCCCTTCAGGCAGAAGTGGCCCGTGCCGTTTCTGGTGAAATTCAGATCAAGCTGACGCCCCAGGAGCAGGCGCGCCTTAGCCCAGCTCATCGCGTAAATCCAGACGCTTACGAAGCCTACCTCAAGGGCCGCTATTACTGGAACAAGCGAACGCTGGAAGGTCTAAGTAAAGGAATGGAGTATTTTCGGCAGGCCATAGAGCAAGACCCCCTTTACCCCGCGGCGCACGCAGGTCTCGCCGACTCCTCCTCTCGCCTCGCGTGGTGGGGGTTCATGCCACCGGATGTAGGGTTCGGCGACGCAAAAGCAGCAGCTTTAAAAGCACTCGAAATCGACAACTCGTCTGCTGATGCTCACGCGGCACTGGGATTCTCGCTTCTTCACCACGATTGCGCATTCTCGGCAGCCCAAGAAGAGTGCCGGCGGGGAGTTGACCTCGAGCCACGGAACCCCCTCCCCTCACAGGCACTCGCCTGCTGCTTGACTGCCACCGGACGTTTCGATGAAGGCATTGCAGAAGCAATGCGCCTTATAGATCTGGATCCATTGTCTCTGCCGATGCGTTGGTCCGCTAGCGCTTTTCTCTATCACGCTAGGCAATACGACCGCGCAATCGCACAGGCACAGAAGTGCCTGGAACTCGATCCCTCGTTCTGTCCATCGCGGTGGACTATTGCATTATCCCAAGTGGCAAAAACAT
>QHZW01000062.1:2545-10154 GCA_003224815.1 Acidobacteriota bacterium
GGAGCGAATGCGGGAGCTTGCCAAAGAACGATACGTTTCCGGTTATTGGCAAGCCGCGATCTACGGAGCACTACGCGAATATGATAAGGCTTTTGACTGCCTCAAAGCCGCTTATCACGAACATTCGCCCTGGATGCCTTACGTCAAAGTAGCGTCGTTCTTCGATGACCTGCGTGCCGATCATAGGTTCGACGATTTGTTGCGGGATATGAATTATCCCTAACAAATGGGCATTCACTAAGTCGAGAAGTTCGAATGAGTATTGCTGACCAACAAAAGAGCACGTTTCGATTTGGCGAATTTGAACTGGATAACTCGGGAGAACTTCGCTCTGGCGGCCGCAAGGTCAAGCTGCAAACTCAGCCATCCCAGATACTAAGGATACTCATCGAGCGCCCAGGCGAAATCGTCACGCGCGAAGAGTTGCGCCAGAAAATTTGGCCGTCGGATACCTTCGTGGATTTCGACCATGGCATCAACAATGCCATCAAGCGGCTCCGTGAAGCCCTGAGCGATACGGCCGAAACCCCGCGATTCGTTGAGACGCTTCCGCGCCGAGGATATCGTTTCATCGCCAATCTGCAACCGGCCAAGGTAGTGACGGGCCCCCGCATACAATCCATTGCCGTTCTTCCGCTCGAAAACCTGTCGCGGGATCCGGAACAGGAATATTTCGCAGACGGAATGACAGAGGCACTGATCACCAGCCTGGCCAAGATCAGCGCGCTCCGGGTGATTTCGCGCACCACCGTCATGCACTACAAAGGCGTTCGTCGCCCTCTGCCAGAGATTGCGCGTGAGCTCGGAGTTCAAGTCGTAGTTGAAGGAACCGTCCTCCGTTCGGGCGAGAAGGCTCGCATTTCTGTTCAGTTGATTGAGACTTCTTCGGATACCCACCTCTGGGCAGAGAGCTATGAACGTGATCTGCGCGATATTTTGAGGCTGCAATCCGAGATCTCACGGGCGGTCGCACGGGAGATACAGGCAAAACTGACCCCCGCAGAACAGGAACGGCTGACTCGGACACGTTCAGTAAGTCCTGAAGCCTACGAACTCTATCTCCGTGGCCGGCACTACTGGAATATGCGGAATGCGCAAGGATTTACGAAAGGCGCGGACTATTTCTTGAAAGCGATATCAGTGGATTCCAACTATGCTGCTGCATATGCTGGCCTCGCGGACTGTGCTGGTTCTAGCGGATTTTGGGGATTCACCTCCCCGGCCGAGGGTTGTGGCAAAGCTAAGGCCGCTGCAATTAAATCGTTGGAAGTCGAGGAGACTGCGGAGGCACACACCTCGCTCGGATGGGCGTTGATCCACTACGACTTCGATTTTGTGACCGCCGAGCAGCATTTTCAGCGAGCCATAGAGCTCAATCCCGGTTACGTCACGGCCCATCAGTGGTACGCTCATTGTCTTGGCTATTCCTATCGTCTCGATCAGAGCCTCGAAAGAGTGCAGCTTGCCCTCGATATCGATCCTCTCTCGCTGCTCGTAAACACCACCTACGTCGGGGTCCTCTGGTTTCAAAGAAAGTTTGATTATGGGATTGATCAATGTAAAAGGGCTTTGGAGCTTTCACCAAACTTCGCAATTCTGCGATGGTTGTTGGGAAATTTGTTTCAAGCGAAAGGAATGCACGCGGAAGCGATAGCGGAGAGGCAGTGGACCGTTGAAGCGTCCGGTCGAGCTCCTTTCTTTCTCGCAGAATTGGGGGATTCTCATGCTGCGGCAGGAAATCGGACCGAAGCCTGTCGCATCCTGGAAGAGTTGCAAGAGTTCTCTAAGACGCGATACGTAATGGCGTACTGGATCGCCCTTGTTTATGCGGGGCTGAACGAAACGGATCTAGCTTTCGAGTGGCTGGAAAGGGCGTACCGGGAGAAGTCGCCGATGCTGGCATTTCTACGAATCGATCCCAGGCTGGAATCCTTGCATTCGGACCCGCGTTTTCGGGACCACCTCAGCCGCTTGAAGCTGCCGTTTTGATCTCTGATACTTAAACAACACACAATAAGCGGTTTTCGCCCAGCACGTTGTGCGATAGACTTTGCTGACTTGGAGTTCAGGGTTTCATGGCAGCTTTGCCGAAAGCGCCTCACACAACTCGGTTTGGCTCATTTGAATTGGATCACGACGCGAGAGAGTTACGCCGGGATGGAAGTCAGGTCCGGCTCCAGGAACAGCCGTTTCAGATTCTTACAATCCTTCTAGAGGTTCCAGGCAGGCTAGTATCTCGGGACGAACTTCGCGAGAAAATTTGGCCTTCCAATACTTTTGTCGATTTTGATCACGGCATAAACAATGCGATCAAGCGGCTTCGTGAGGCCCTGGGTGATACTGCCGAAACTCCACGGTTCATCGAAACGATTCCGCGTCGCGGATATCGCTTCGTCGGAGCAATTCAAACAGCTCAAGTTTCATCCCACCCAAACGATTCCATCGATTCGATTGCTGTCTTTCCATTGTTTAATGCTGCCTCCGATCCAGATACGGACTACCTTTCCGTTGGCATTCCCGGAAGTGTGATTCAAAGCCTTTCACGGATTCCCGGACTGCGCGTTATCGCGTGGGGCATGCTAGCCGATTTGAAGGACATCGGCTTTGATCCGCTTGCAATTGGACGAAAGCTGCAGGTGAAGGCCGTGCTCACCGGCAGAATATGCGTTCGTTCCACCCGACTTCGATTGCAGGTTGACCTGATTGATACGGTTAACGGACAGGAATTATGGGGAGATCAGTATGATCGGGAGCTGACGGAGTTGTTCAAAGTTCAGGATGAAGTTTCGACTGAGGTTTCTCACAAGCTCCGGCTAAGACTTTCTGGCGAGGACCAAACACAGGTTACGAGGCGCTACACCGACGACATTGAGGCCTACCGCCTCTATGTGCGGGGCCGAAGGTACGGAGAGGTCAGGAGCGTCGAGGGCTTCAAGAAAGCAGTAGAGTGTCTCCAAGAAGCGGTGCGAAGAGATCCTGGCTATGCCTTGGCATATGCTGAGTTGGCACAGGTCTTGCACACGCCCGCCTATTATGCATCTGTATCTCCGCACGAGGCGTATCCGAAGGCCAGGGAAATAGCCCTAAAAGCATTGGCAATGGATGACACTCTCGCCGAGGCTCACGATGCCTTGGCGACCGTGATGCAAAACTACGACCGCGATTGGATCGGCTCAGAGAAGGAGTATCGGCGTTCGATTGAGTTGAATCCCAACTACCCCGTCGGCCGCTTCCATTTCGCGATGCACCTCTCAATGCTGGGCCGCTTTGAAGAAGCGATCAAAGAAGCGCGGGAAGGCCAGGCACGCGAGCCCGTCTCTGGAATCATGAATGCGGGATTGGCATGGATCCTCGTAACTGCGCGCGAGTTCGATTGGTGTATTGAGCAGTCACACACCGCTATAGACGTAGACCCCACTGTTACCCTGACGTACATCGCAATGGGTACAGCGTACGAACAAAAGCAAATGTACCCAGACGCAATTTCTGCTTACGAAAAGGGAATTGAAATTGGCGGTGCTGTTGCGCTCAGCAAAGCCTTCTTAGGTCACGTCTATGGTTCGGCGGGAAACCGCGACAAGGCGCGCGAGATATTGCACGAACTTGAATCGATGTCGCTTCGTGGTTATGTACCGGCTTTGGATCGGGCCATCGTTTATGACGGACTAAAGGAAACTGAGGCCGGTATCCAAGCACTCGAAGAATCGTTCCGAGATCGAGATACTCTGCTCATCTACATTAAGGTCTGGCCACATTTTGACAACCTGCGGCTTGATCCTCGCTTTGCTGGCATGCAGCGTCAACTTGGGCTCTGATACGCAAATAAGGTCGCACAGCAGTTCAGAAACCGATTCGGAGACCTAGCTGAATTTCACGCTTCGGCAATGCCGCGGTGTAGCCCAGTGGTTGGCTAGGGGACACAGCGGATGTTCCGCGCACATTGAATGGCGGCGCGAACGACGCACCTACAATATTGTTCACAGTGGCATAGTTCGTCCGGTTTGCGATGTTAAAGCCTTCGGCGGTGAATTGCAGGTTGGCCCGTTCGCCCAGATTGATCCTTTTCGACAAGCGTATGTCGAATGCTGCATAGCTCGGACCTAAGCCGCTGTTTCGAGGCGCTCCTGGCGGACGGTCGTTAGTGAAATGGTTATCGCCATTGATGTCCGCGCCGGCAAGCAGATTGAAGGGATGCCCACTGTTATAGCTCACAATGGGAGCCAACTCGAAGCCCGACAGGATATGAGAGCGTTGCCAGGGACTTTCGACGACTGCGGCGAATACCACTTTGTGCCGCTGATCGAAATCCGACAAGGAGCGCTCAGCGCGTAGATCCACCTCGTTGAAGGCCGCATAGTCGCTGTTGAAGTCGGTCGAGTCATCTACCGCTTTGCTGTAGGTATAGTTCGCGAGCAGGCTGAAGCCGCTGCTGAAGCGCTTTCGCAGTTCTAGGATCCCGCCGTGATAAACCGCGTTTGCGATGGATTCATATTCGTTATTCTGGAGGATGCCTGGATCAGCGAAGCACTGGCTCGGATTTTTCGAACACACTGGAGCGCCCCAATCCTGGAATGGCAGGCCATTAGTTGGCAATCCATTTGCTCCCGGAATTCCGCTGACCATGGGCGCACCGGGCAATAGGTTTGTGTCAACAGCCCACGGAAGATGCGTCGTGTGAACGTAAATGTAATTCGCGGAAACAGACCAGCTCTTTCCAATCTGACGCTCGATTCCTACTGACGCTTGCTGTGCTTGCGGGTTTCGGTAATCCGGTTGACCCGAAAAGAGAACAGTTCCTGGAGGAAGCGAGCCTGTATTGCTGACCGTGACGAAAGGAGCTAAATCGGATTGCGTGATGCATGCATTGGCTCCCTGCGGAGGCGCGCCACACAGAATCTTGCCTTGAGAAAACATTTCACCGAAAATCTCCGCTGAATTGGCCGGTGGCGCACCTCGAATTGTGACCAGGGTATTCGCGATCTCACGGATATTATTATGGTTGCCTAGAGCTTTCACCACGCCCGGAATTTGGAAGTAGATTGGTGAGTAGAAGATTCCGTATCCGCCGCGGACTACGGTTTTGTGATCCTTCATTGGGTCCCAAGCAAAGGAAAGTCGGGGCGCAAAGTTCCTTTTGTACCTGTTGAGAATTCCATTCTGTGAATCCAGTTCGTATCGCAAACCATAGTTCAGCGTTAGACCTGTTCTGACTTGCCATGAATCCTGCCAATAACCAGCCGTGAACGGCCTGGTTTCCACATAACGAGGGTCTCCAAATCCTTGTTCATAAAATGCAGGTGCTCCTAAACTCCAGGACTGGAGTGTGCTGATAGAAGCCGCAGTAACAAAGGAAGGCAGCCCGCAACCGCCATTTGCGATCGGTACCGATGGCAGTTGCAAACAATTGCTGAGTACGATGCCGGGCAGATCGAGAAATTCAAATCGTCCGGCAAAGAACGTGTCAGAAGTTGTGTTATTGCCGCGGAGTAGTTCGTAAAACCCCATTCTCATAGTGTGGTGACCACGATTCAGCGTGAGATTGTCGCTGAACTCGTAGCGTCGACCGGTTGTGTGGCTGGGCAGGAAAATACCGCGCCCGAAAAATCCATATCCTTGAACATCCAATCCCGGTCCACCTCGATCATTCGTATCTACGTTGAATTGGTAGAGGTTCCACTGCAGCCGCGCCTCGTTGACCGCGCTTGGGCTGAATTGATGGAACCACGATCCTTGCAGCGTATTGTCCCAATTGAGCACTGAGGTGCCGCGCGAAAACGCGATTAAAGCTTGTACATCCGGACTAGATTCCTGAAGATGAGCAAAGGTGTAACGCAGGAAGCCTTGATTGTTGTAGTTGAACCGATGATCCAGACGGGCAGACACATTATGCTGTCGAGTTGGAAACGCGAATAATCCTCCATCCTTTTCAAACTGGTTGACGATGAATTTGTTCAAAGCGAGCTGATATGGACTGATAAAGGGATTCCCGCTCGCGGTAGGATCAACGGTCAAGATGCTCTGCAAGCCGAAGGCACAGGTTGCGGCGGGAAGAAAGGTTGGCGGGCCGGATGGGAAATGCGAAATGCAGGGAACAAGGGGATTTCCCGGAGCGTTCGCGAGCGCCGCGATGATCGGCAATTGCCCAGGAGTCGGATCGAAGATGCTGGTCTTTGTCAGCAGTGGCACGGAGTCTTGCGCATCGGATCGTAGTCCCTCATAGCCGACGAAGAGAAACGTTCTGTCTTTGATTATGGGAAAGCTCAGAGTGCCGCCGAATTGTTGACGACTCAGGGAGTTCTTCAACGGAGCTCCCTTGGCATTTAATGAAAATTGTCCAGTTTGCAAAGCAGGACTGAAGGCAAAGGGATCGCGTGCATCCATCGCATCGTTGCGGAAGAACCCGTAAAGGCCTCCGTGTAGGTCGTTGCTACCCGATCTAGTCACTATATTCACCGAAGCGCCGCTCGCGCTGCCCAGTTCGGCTGAGTAGTTGCTGCGATTGACCTCAAACTCCTGTACCGCGTCCTGGTTCACGTTCAATCGCACACCGCCCGCATCATCGTTTGCCTCGCCTCCATCCACGGTGATGTTGTTGCCCCTGCCATTGCTACCATAGAAGGAGAGGCCGCTCTGCGGAGTTTGCTTAACTCTAAAATCGGCATTGTCCGCAATCGTGTTTGAGTTGCTTACTCCTGGCATGAGCAAGGAAAACGTCAGATAGTCTCGCCGATCAATGGGCAATTGTTGAATGGACCGTTCCTCGACCACGCCCGCCTGCGAACCTCTTGCCGTGTCCACAACCGGGGGCTCGGATGTGACTTCCACAACTTCCTTTCCGGCCGAGACTTTCATGCGAAAATCCACGACCAGAGTTTCGCCGAGGTTGAGCACCACATTCTTCTGGACCTGCGACTCGAAGCTAGGCATCGCCACGCTTACGTCATAAGCCGCAGGCGGGAGGCTTGTGATCCGATATTGACCCATGGAGTCGGTCGTCGCTGTGCGCCGAACGCCTTTCCCAGAGTCCACAACCGCCACGGAGACGTTCTGCATGATGGCACCTGAGGTGTCCCTTATCGTGCCCTTGATGTCCCCGGATGCACCCACGCCCTGAGCGAAGACGCCGACCGAGGATCCCAACAACCCGAAACACCAGCAGACGAAAGTTCGCAAATTCCTAACCCCTCCCCACGATAGGGCGGACCTCTCAGTCCAGACGCTCTGAACGTGATCCCTTGCCCTGGGCAATATACGCTCAAGCAGACCCGTGAGACCCATGTTTTCTGGAAGTGCAGTTGAAGCAAGGACCCCACGTGAGCTTCGTTTTTGCCACTGATGGCACAGAAGATCAATCCCGCCGATCTCTCCTAGTGCTCTCTAGTTCGTCTCGAACTTAGGATCGTACGCCGCTGAATCACCAGAAGACCAGATAACACTGCCCCGACATAGGAACCGCTGGCATTTCCCACGTTTCTGCACTAGGTCAGCGCACAGAGGCGCCACAGATTCGGGACTGGTCGAGAATCTGATCGGGCATGATGGATTACTCACAAGGAGGAGATGCCAATGGCGCAAAGACGTCAAAGAGGTTGGTTAAAGAAAGAGGCCC
>QHZW01000063.1 GCA_003224815.1 Acidobacteriota bacterium
TGAGTCGGACGTGAAAATTGATTTTCGCGAGCAAGGGACAATTCTTATTTCGTCACGTGGCGCTTTTCCGGAGGGTGCCATACCGGTCACTTCGGAGCATCTGCGTTCGATTGAGCCTGGGCTTACGATTGCGGGCGGACGAGGGCGTGCCCCCCTACGTGGTTCGGAAACAACCCACGCGGTACTACTCAGTGAACGATCGGTTGATCCGCGCACGCTGATGACGGCAGCAGTAAAAGCAGCCCGGCACAGAGGCGCGGATATCGCTTCAGGATCGGAAGTGAATGGTTTACTCATTGAGTCCGGACGCGTGGCGGGCATAAAGACGGACAAAACTTCTTATTCATCTGCAATCGCGGTGAATTGCGCGGGCGATTGGGCTGGCCAAATCCCGCCGCACGAATTTCCGGTCCAGCCGGTGAAGGGCCAGATGCTGGCAGTTGTCAACGGACCGGAGTTGCAGCACGTGATCCGCGGCGATGAGGCTTATCTGGTGCCGCGCAGCGATGGGCGGATCGTGATCGGCTCGACTCTCGAAGAAGCTGGCTTCGACAAACAGATTGATGTTGACACCATCGAGAAGCTGTTCCATGCAGCCATTGAGCTTGTGCCTGCGCTGGGAAAAGCGCGCCAGCATGAAGCCTGGGCAGGGCTGCGTCCCGGAACCCCGGACAGTCTGCCGATTCTTGGCGAGACCTCAACGCCAGGGTATTTCCTCGCCACTGGACATTATCGCGACGGAATTCTGCTCGCACCGGTTACAGCCCAGGTGCTTACAGGGCTACTCTGCGGCTCCACGTTTGCCTACGACCTTGCGCCTTTCGCGCCATCCAGGTTTTTGGTATCTGCTGCCTGAATTCGGATAATCTCCCATGCGCGCATGCGGACCCCGAATCTCCTCAATGTGAAGGAAAGAACGACGCTGCTCCCACACTGGAAAATTCTGGCCGATTCGGCCATCGCTGGGACGCAAGGGCCGCGCGAGCTTTAGCTTCCGCAAGCTGCTTCGGAGGCATTAGTCGCGAAAGCTCCTTCATTTCGCGCCCGCTGCGCGAGTCTCCCCCGGCCGCGGCGACACTATACCAGATATACGCAGCGACATAGTCGAGAGGCACGCCAGTCCCCTTCTCATACAGATAGCCCAAATGAGTCTGGGCGATGGCAAAGCCCTGCTCGGCAGCCAGCCTTAACCACTTTGCCGATTCACCGTAATCGAGATCGACACCCGTCCCGGTGTAGTACAGCACACCAAGATTGTTCTGGGCGACGGCAAGCCCCTGCTCTGCAGCCGCGTGGAACCACTTCACAGCCTCGTCCTGATCGCGGATACCTTTGGCATGCATGTATAGCGAGCCCAGATTACATTGCGCGGTTACCAGGCCCTGCTCGGCCGAGGCCCGGTACCACTTCAGCGCTTCTTTCAGATTCTTGTGTACCCCGTGACCATGCTGGTACAAGCTGGCAAGGTTGTTCTCCGCAACCGCCAGTCCCTGCTGTGCCGCTGCCTGATACTGGTTCGCAGCTTTCATGTTGTCCTGCTCGACGCCGAGACCGTGTTCATAGAGATAGCCAAGCATGAATTGCGCATGGGGCAGGCCATGACGTGCAGCAAAGCCAAACCAGCGGACGGCTTCTTTGTAGTCGCGCACTACGCCAGAGCCGTTCAGGTAGGCACGCCCGAGCCTGTATTGAGCGTACATATCGCCGCTCTCAGCTTCTGTTTTTATAAGTGAAAAATCTGCGGGGCTGGTTTCGGGCTTGGGAAGGACATTCGTCGTCTCTGGAGTGAATTCAGTTTGTCCAAATCCAGATACGACGCCGAGACACAGAGACACTACGACTGCGAAGCTTCCGAACCGCACAGGAGTCTCCTTTCGTGACGCCTACAGTTGGTTGTGTGGCTCGCGCAAGCCTCGATTACAACGTGTTCGACGGCCTCCACCGTGAACAGTCATCGTCCGGTTTCGAATTCGGTGGGATGAATGACACTGACAATACGGAAAGCGCAACCGCAAAGTTTCGCTATACTGAAAAGTTTTCATCGAGCTTTGATCGCCCGAAAAGAAAGGATCTCCATGGCCTCTCCTGCCGTCGCTTTTGCCCGTCAGAACCAGCAACGATTTCTCAGCGAATTAAAAGACTTGCTTCGAATTCCAAGCGTGAGTACCGCGCCGGAGCACAAGTCCGATGTCCAGCGCGCGGCCGAATATGTCGCCGGCGATCTGCGTCGCATTGGCATGGAGAACGTAGAAATCATCCCGACCAAGGGGCATCCGCTGATCTATGCCGACTGGCTGCACGCGCCTGGGAAGCCGACCGCTCTCTGCTACGCGCACTACGATGTGCAACCGCCTGATCCGTTGAATGAATGGGTCTCGCCGCCGTTTGAGCCGGCCGAGCGCAACAACAACGTTTACGCGCGCGGCGCGGTGGACGACAAGGGCCAGCTGTGGATGGAATTAAAAGCGATTGAAGCGCTGATGCGCGGGCATGGAGGCAAGCTGCCGATCAATGTGAAATTCATCATTGAAGGCGAAGAGGAAGTCGGCGGCGAATCCATTGCCGCGTATGTTCGAAAGCAGAAAGCAAAGCTCAAAGCCGATTTCGCGCTGGTGTGCGACACCGAACTATTTGCGCCCGATCTCCCGACGCTGTGCGTGGGGCTGCGCGGGTTGGTCTATACGGAGATTGAAGCCGTTGGCGCAAAGACCGATCTGCACTCCGGCATGTACGGGGGTGCGGCGCCGAATCCGTTTTTCGCGTTGATTGAGATCATCAGCAAATTGAAAGATGCGAAGGGTCGGATTCTCATTCCCGGCTTTTACAAAAACGTAAAGGCGCCGACTGCGGCTGAACTCAAAGCCTGGAAGCGGCTGCCCTTCAACGAAGAGCATTACCGCAAAACTGAGGTCGGTTCGAGCAAGCTCACCGGCGAGCCGGGATATTCCGTGCTCTACAGAACCTGGGCGCGACCGACGCTTGAAGTTCATGGCATGCCGGGAGGATTTATTGCCTCCGGCGCGAAGACAGTGATTCCGGCCCGCGCGCAGGCCAAGGTTTCGATGCGACTGGTTCCGAATCAGGATCCCGACGACATTCTGAAGCGGTACACCAGCTACGTAAAGAAGCTCACACCGAAAGGCATTGAGACGAAAGTGAAGGTCTGGAGCAAAGGGCCGGCGTGCGTCGTGAGCACGAACAACAAATTCATTGAAGCCGCGACCGAAGCATTACACGACGTCTTTCAAAAAGAAACAGTTTTCATTCGCTCCGGAGGATCCATTCCGATCGTTACCGATTTCCAGGATGTACTCAAACTTCCCTCGGTGATGATGGGATTCGGTCTGCCCGACGATAACCTGCACGCGCCCAACGAAAAATTCCACATCCCGAACTTTTATCGTGGGATCGAATCGATCTGCCTATTTTTTGAGAAGCTGGGCGGATAAAGACAAAACCGGATCAACATCGATTATCACGGATTTCCTTTTGTTTGAATCTGTGGGCCAGAATTCAATAATTGTCTACGGGAGTTCACGGGTGGCTGGCGCGCACGAAAAATTTTTCTTTATCAACATCGTCCGGGACGGCCACGTCGAAAAATCCCACCATCATCTCGTTGTAGGTCTGATCGCCCCACTGAACCGCACTGTCGGGATCGGGATTGTGCGCGTTCTTGCGCGAATTGTCGTACCAGGCGATAGCTTCGAGCTTCGTGCCTGCCTTAAGCATTCGAGGTTCAGACAAACGATAGCTCAACTGCCAGTAAAAATCGTAGTTGACGCGCAGCAGGGTCTCGCGCGAGCCATCATCGTGCACGATGTTGTACTCGAATTTTTTCCCCCGCAAGTGCATGTGCGGAAAAAAACCCAGCAGGAGCGCGTCGTTGGGGAGTGTTCCGTATACCTCGACGCGGTAGTTGTCGGTGTTGGGCGGAATGGGAATGGTGTCGTGCTCATTTGCCAGTTGCAACGTGAGCACCCGCTGCTTTGGTCTTTCTTTCGCAAACACCAAGCCGAGGCTGGTCTGATCGGTAGCGGCATGGCCATTGGTGGTGTAGTGCATTTGGAAGATGAGGTCAGAGTGTGCGGGAATATATTTGGCCATGCCTTCTGGCCAGTTCTCAGGCGAACTGCCCGGCGCATACACCAGCAGCAGATCACTGGTGGTCGAGTGCGCCTCATGCATAAGGTGCGGATCGTGAAGAGTGGAAGCCGTGAAGGGCACACCCATCGGAGCGCCGCGCAGCCACTTAGATTCGGGCGGGCGGATGTAGACGACAGCATGGTGCACGTGATCGCGCGCCGAGGGCCGCAGCTCCGACATGCGCACCCACCTCCCTTCTGTGAAATTCGTAGGAACGATCTGATAGGTGTACTCGACGTCGCCGGAAGAAGGCAGCTTCACCGGGACTGGCATCTTGAGCACCAGATCGGGAGGGGCGATATTCCAGCCTGAGGTCCAGTGCGGTGCGGAAGGGGCGTCTCTGGGATTTCCGGGGGGCGTTCCCCCGGCCACCCAATTGATGATGGTTTCGATCTGTGCCGGTGATAGCGAGGGATCGTTTGAAAACTTGCCGCAGCAGGGATCGGCAAACCACGGTGGCATCTTGCGCGATTCGACATCGGCGCGAATGGCCGCCGCCCAGTTCTTGGTCTGCGGATAGGTTTCGAGCGGAAAGGGCGCGATCTCGCCCGGGCGATGGCAGGACTGGCAATGAGTCTGAAGAACGGGGAGAACGTCGCGGTAAAAAGATGGGGGACTCTGAGAAGGTGCGCCGCCGGCAAGAAGACCGAGAACAAATGTGGATGAAAGAAGGAGAGTTTTTGCCGCTGAGATCGCCGAGCGCACACAAAAATATCGGATCATTGGGTAGTTCGAGAGAGCTGAATCGCCGAAGCCGCAAGTCAACAATTAATCTACGAAAAATGAGTAACTCAAAATTTTCTTCTCTGCGTTCCAGGCGTCCTCTGCGGTAAAAAAGGCCTCCTGCTAAACCTGCGCTTCCCGCAGACGCCGGGCCGCGCTCTCCGGCGACACCGGCGAATAATAGACTTCTTTGAAAGTATAGGACTTCGCCTTGCTCCCGAGTATTGGCAGGATCTCGATGTGCCAGTGATAGTCGTCGTCGAGCGTCTTCCAGTATCCCAGGCTGGCGGAGGCGTGGTCGCGATTGGGAGAGGTGTGAAGCACCAAGTGAAATGAGTCCGCAATGGTGCGAATGCGCTGCAGCGCGCGCTTGAGTAGACCGCCCAGATCCCGCATGCTTCCTGGACGGGCCAGCGCAAAGCGTTCAAAGGCGGCGTCATGCGGACGCGGCAGAATCCAGGTTTCATACGGGGTGCGTGAGGCATACGGGCAGAGAGCGACAAAGTCGCCGCGCACTTCAATCAGGCGCTCGCCCTGGTTCATCTCCTGCGCGATGATGTCGCAAAAAACACAGCGTTCTTTTTGCTTGTAAAAATCAAAAGCTGCCCGCAATTCGTACAGCACGCGCCGCGGAATGAAGGTGGTGGCAGTGAGCTGCGAGTTGGGGTGCTCGAACTCCTGTCCAGCGGGCGAGCCAAAATTTTTGAACATGCTGATATAGCGGAAACGGGCATCGCCTTTGAGGTCCTGGATGCGTTGCGCTGCCAGCAGTAGAAACTGCTGGATTTCGTCCTCGTCGGCATTCCAAAGCTGGCGGTCATGTTTGGGATTCTCGACCAGGATCTCATGCGCGCCCAGAGGGGACATGTGGTCGTACATCCCCTGGCCTCGCCGCTCCGGCTCGCCCTCAATGTGATACACCGCGCTGGGGTGGACGACGGCCCGCGCCGACCAGCTTCCGCCACGGAGGGCGGAACGGCTCGAAATCTGCTGCACCTTTTCCGAAGATCCGGCACAGAAGCGGCACGGGGAAGAGGGTTTTGGCGCGATCTCCGGGATGTCATCTCCGACCAACACCCACGAGCGTGTGATCGGATCTTTGCGCAGTTCCATGCGAAGGGGATTATCGCATGGGCCGAGCAGCCGGTGGCTGATTGTCACTTGCGAGTTGCCAGTTGTCAGTGGTGCGTTGGCAGTTATAAAACCTTTCCACCGCCGAGAACGCCGAGCTCGCAGAGAAGAACTGGTATTGAAATTCAGCGGATCACCGCGCAATGGCGAAAATATCTAGAGCCTTGGGCGCAATGCGACTTGAGGAATGGAAACAATGAGATCAATGTTCCAATGCCCTGATTCGACCTTTCTTCTTCTGTACGGTCTCTGCGTTCTCGGCGGTGAAGTGCTTTTGCGGTTTCCGGCGCTAGCCTTCCAACTTCTGGCGCACTAAGGGCGTAAGGGACTCGTTTTCCACTTAGTGCACAGGCAGACTGGAAGTTATAGTGAACAGTGATTCTGCAGGTTGAGAGCTGATCAGTAACGATTAGCAACTTACAACTGACCACTGGCAACTGCATGTCCGAACCCACCACGCCGCTCATGCGGCAATATACGGCGATCAAGAAGGACCATCCCTCGGCACTGCTCTTTTTCCGCCTGGGCGATTTTTACGAGATGTTCTTCGAGGATGCGGTGCTGGCAGCGAAGGAGCTGCAAATCACCCTGACCTCGCGCAACAAGGAAAAGGGCGTGGCCATTCCCATGTGCGGCGTGCCCTTTCATGCCGCCGAAGGCTACATATCGAAGCTGATCCGCCGGGGATACAAGGTGGCCATTTGCGACCAAGTGGAAGACGCGCGTCTGGCCAAGAAGCTCGTCCGGCGCGAGGTCACGCGGGTGGTGACCCCGGGCACTGCTGCGGACTCCTCGCTGAATGCCGAGGACAACAATTTTCTGGCGGCGGTTGTGGTGCTCGACGGGCCGGCAACGACCGGCCACTCCGTCGGCATTGAGATCAGCAAAATCCGCGCCGGCTTTGCCGCGCTCGATCTTTCGACCGGCGAGTTCCGCGCCACCGAGTTTACGGGCACGGACGCGGAAAGAAGAATCCAGGACGAGCTTGAGCAACTGCGCCCGAACGAGCTGCTTTACGCCAGCACAGCGCCGCTGTTTGATAAACCGGAGAGCGGAGGCATGGGCGCCCCGCCAGTGCAAGGGCGGCAGACGGTGGCCCCTCCGGCCGGGCGAAGCTCGACAGCTTGGGCCCTCACTCCCCTTGACGACTGGATCTTCGCTCCCGACCACGCCATCCCGCTGCTTGAAAATCAGTTTGGCGTGCTCTCGCTTGAAGGCTTTGGGCTGGCCGGAAAATCTGCGGCTGCATCCGCCGCCGGGGCCATTCTCCATTACGTGCGCACCACCCAGCGGGGCTCGCTCGACCACGTCGACCGCATCGGATTTTATGAGTGCCAGGATGCCATGGTGCTCGATGCAGTCACGGTACGCAACCTCGAGCTGGTCGAGCCGCTGTTTTCGAGCGCCGATCCCGGGATCACGCTCTTCCGCTCGCTCGATGCCACGATTACGCCCATGGGCAAGCGCCTGTTGCGGGCATGGATGCTGCGCCCGTCACTTGACGCGAGCGAAATCCGGGCACGGCTCGATGCGGTCGAGGAACTTAAACAGCAGACCCTTATCCGCGATGAGTTGCGGCAGGCGCTTCGGCAAAGATTCCCGGCTTGCGTGCGGCATTGGCGCTTTCGCTTGCGCCGCGATTACAAAAACTGTACGGCTTGATGGACGAGCTCTCGGATGTGCGCTCCCGCATTGAAGCCACCATCATTCCGGAGCCCCCTATCTCGCTGGCCGAAGGCGGGGTGATTGCCAGGGGGGCGAATCCTGAACTCGATGAACTGCACCAGCTCAGCCGCAACGGCAAGCAGTTCCTGGCGGAGATGGAAGCCCGCGAGCGCGGGCGCACCGGCATCTCCACGCTCAAAGTGCGTTTTAACTCGGTTTTTGGCTATTACCTGGAGATTTCAAGATCGAACCTGCATCTTGTGCCCGCGGACTACGAGCGGCGGCAGACGCTCGCGAATGCCGAGCGCTTCTCGACGCCTGAGCTCAAGCAATACGAGGCAAAAATACTAGACGCCCAAGAGAAAATTGTTGAGATCGAGCGCCGGCTGTTCGCTGAATTGCGCGCCGACATTGCCGCCGAAGCCCGACGCATCCGCCAGACTGCCCTGGCCCTCGCGGAAGTGGACGTGCTCCGCGGGTTTGCGCACACCGCCGCACTGCGCAATTATTGCCGCCCCGGGTTCGACGATTCCGGCGATCTTGAGATCATCGCGGGGCGCCACCCGGTAATCGAGCAGCAGGAGTCTGCCCGGGCTTTCTCCGACGACCCCACTTCAAGCGGTTTCCCTAATAGAGACCGTTTCGTCCCCAATGACCTGTATCTCAATTCATCAACGCACACCATTCTGGTCGTGACCGGCCCCAACATGGGAGGCAAATCCACTTACCTGCGCCAGGCTGCGCTCATTACCATCATGGCGCAGATGGGCAGCTTCGTCCCGGCGTCGAAAGGCCGGCTCTCGATCGTAGACCGCATCTTCACCCGCATCGGGGCCAGCGACAATCTGGCGCGCGGGCGCTCGACGTTTATGGTAGAGATGACCGAGACTGCCGCCATCTTGAATACCGCTACCCCACGATCTCTCATCCTCCTTGACGAAGTCGGGCGCGGCACCTCGACCTACGACGGCCTGGCCATCGCCTGGGCGGCCATCGAATACCTGCATGCGCGCACCCGGGCCAAGACGCTCTTTGCCACGCACTACTTTGAACTGACCGAACTCGCCGAGCAGCTTGCCAGCGTCCAGAACTATCACGTGGCGGTAAAGGAAACGGCCAAGGGGATCGTGTTTTTAAGAAGGGTCGAGCCGGGCGTGGCCGACCGCAGCTACGGCATTGAAGTGGCCAAGCTCGCTGGCTTGCCTGATGAGGTCGTGCGTCGAGCGCGCGAGGTGCTGCTAGAACACGAAAATGCGGAGGCCAGGTTGACCTCGCAACTGGCCTCCGGGGACTCTCTCTCTTCTCGCGCCGCGCAGCTTACTATTTTTACCCCGCTCTCACAGCCGGTGCTGGAAAAGCTGCGGGAGACTGACCTGAATCGCCTCACGCCGCTTGACGCTTTGAATCTGCTCGCCGAGCTGAAGCAGCAGGTGCAGTAACAGCTTGCCAGCGAAGAACCCGAACGAACCATCAAGGACACGAAGGAAACCAGTCGTGCACGGATCGAAGCGCCGCCGTCACGTAAAATAATTTCTTACTCTCATGCCATCCAGGTCGCCTGCACTGATCGGTGCCGGCCAGCTCCTTGTTATCGGCTTTGACGGCACCGCCGTGTCGCCCGCGCTTTCGGCGCTGCTCACCCGGATTCAGCCCGCGGGCGTAATTCTGTTTGCCCGCAACATCGTGAACGCGCAGCAGACCCATCAGTTGCTGAAAGACTGTCAGGCGAGGGTGCGCGAGCCGCTGCTCACCATGGTGGACCTTGAGGGTGGCCGTGTGGACCGCTTCCGCAAGGTGACGGGCCCGGCGCCTTCCGCAGCCGACGTATTTTCAACCGGCGATCGCAAGCTGTTTCGCAAGCACGGCGAGATCATCGGCCGCACCTGTCGCACTCTCGGCTTTAACGCTGACCTTGCGCCAGTGCTCGATCTTGCGTTTGAGGCCTCGCGCACGGTCATGAGCTCGCGGGCATTTTCAATCGATCCTAAGGAGGTTGTGCTGTACGCGCGCGAGTTTCTCGCGGGACTGGGCGCGGCGGGCGTGATCGGCGCCGGAAAGCACTTTCCGGGCCTCGGCGAAGGTAACCTTGATTCTCACCACGACCTGCCGGTGATCAAGAAACCTTTCGCCAAACTGTGGAAGGAAGACCTAGCCCCCTACCGGACAATGAGGCGCGAGCTAGAAATGGTAATCATCAATCATGCCAGTTACCCGGATGTGACTCGGGATAACCGGCCGGCCTCGCTTTCGCGGTACTGGATCACAGACGTGCTGCGCAAAAAGATCGGCTACCGTGGCCTGATTGCCTCCGATGACCTCGAGATGGGAGGCGTGCTGAAAGCCGCGCCGGTCGAGCGTGCAGCGGTCGAATTTGTGCGCGCAGGCGGCGATCTCTGCCTTATCTGCCATGAACAACCGGGAATCGAGAAGGCCTTTGCCGCGCTCACGCGCGCAATCGAGCGCGACCGGAAGTTCCGCCTCCGGGGCGCCGATTCCATCAAGCGAATCGCAGTATTCAAGCGCAAACACGCACGCCTGTTGGGGATTGGCCCGCCCCCGAATGAAGAAAAGGTTGCCCGTCTCTCCCGCCAGCTCTGGGAATTCGGCGAGCGCGTGCGCCTGCAACAGCTTTCAGGGGCTGCTGCAGCGGGAGAGCGGGCGCGAGCATGATTGTTGCTGGAGTCATGAGTGGAACCTCGGCGGACGGCATCGATGTGGCGCTGGTCGAAATCCGGAGTGGCGCGCGCGGGCCGCGGCTGAAACTGCTCGGCTATGCTGGGTTTCCTTATCCGGGGCCGGTGCGGCGGGCCGTTCTTGCGGCGATGAATTCTCAAAACGCCAGGATCGCTGAACTTGCCCGGCTGAATTTTGTACTAGGCGAACTGTATGCAGATGCAGTAAGAACAACACAAAAAAAACTACGCTACAAAGCCGATCTTGTCGGCTGCCACGGACAAACCATCTACCACCAGGGTACTCCGGCACCGTTTCTCGGACGCAAGCTCGCAGTCACTTGGCAGACAGGGGAAGCCTCGCGCATTGCCGCGCGCCTCGGTGTACCCGTCGTCTCCGACTTCCGTCCCGCCGACATGGCGGCCGGCGGTACCGGCGCGCCACTCGTGCCATATCTTGATTACCTGATCTATCGCGACCGCCGTGTCGGGCGGATTGCGCTGAACATTGGCGGCATTGCAAATGTCGCCGCAATTCAGGCGAATGCATTCTTGGATCAGGTAATCGCGTTCGATACCGGGCCGGGCAACATGGTGATGGATGCCCTCACCGAGGAGCTTTTCGGGCGCACTTATGATCGCGATGGTAAGATCGCCGCCCACGGGGAAGTGCGCGATGCAGTGATCGAGAACTTCCTGCGGCGGAACTTTTTCAAGGAGAAGCCGCCAAAGACAGCGGGGCGCGAGGAATTTGGACGGGAGTTCGTGCGGGAATTCCGCCAAGTGTGCCGTGGCCGGCAGCCTTCGAAAAACGCAAACGGTGGAGGCCGCTCGATGCGCAAAGAAGATGTGATTGCCACGGCAACCGCCTTCACGGCGCGCTCCATTACGGACGCTCTGCGCCGTCACGTGCTGCCGTGCGGACATTTCTCGGAGGTCATCGCCTCGGGTGGCGGCACGCGCAATCCTTCGCTCATGGCCATGCTGGCCAATGAAGCTGGCGCGATTGGTCTGAAGCTCCGCACCTCGGACGAATTCGGAATTCCGTCGGAGGCGAAAGAAGCCGTCGCCTTTGCAGTGCTGGCATATGAGACCTGGCACCAAAGACCGTCTAACGTGCCTTCGGCGACGGGAGCCAAGCGCGCGGTGGTGCTGGGGAAAGTGTCTTATCCGTGAGGGACTTTAACTCTGAGTTATTAGCCTTCAGCTTGAATCCTTGTGGATTGCTAGAAGGTAGTGGCTCATGGCTAACCGCTAAGAGCTAAATGGCAGAATGCTATGCCGGTCTATATCGTATTGCTACGCGGCATCAACATTGGCGCGCACAAGCGCATGAAGATGGATGAACTCGTGGCCTCGTGCGTCGCGTGCGGCTTTGCGGGCGCGAAGACCTATATCCAGAGCGGCAACGTGGTGCTTAAAGCGCCGAAAATCACTCCGGATAAGCTGTCGAAAAAGCTCGAAGCGCGGATCCTGACGGATTTTGGTTTTTCCGCCGACGTGATCTCGCGCACCAAAGAGGAACTGGGAAAAATCATCAGAGATAATCCGCTTCTGAAAGAGCGCGGCGTTGATCCGGAGAAGTTGCACGTCGTGTTCTTGCCCGAAGCGACATCGCCAGATGCCGTTAAGAAACTAGAATCGCTCACGCTTGCGCCCGACTGGGTGCGCATGCGCGGAAAGGAAATTTATTTCTATTTTCCGAACGGGGTTTCTGGCAGCAGCCTGTGGAAGCATCCGCTCGACAAGGTACTGAAAGTCTCCGGCACCATGCGCAATTGGCGAACGATAAATAAACTCTACGAGATGGCGGAGGGACTGGAGTGACAACTCAGCTCTCAGCCATCAACAGCCAGTCATCAGCTGCGATCGAAAAGCGCAGGCCACGAATTCTGAGCTCGATCTTCGCAGTTGTCTTTTGCTTGCTTCTGCCCTCATGCTCCCGTCGCCCTGATTCCAACACCCTGGTCGTGATCATCGAAAGCAGCCCGACAAATCTTGATCCGCGCATCGGGCTCGATGCAGCGTCGGAGCACATTGACGGATTGCTGTTCGATAACCTGCTCTCGCGCGATGAGCACCTGAGCGTTAAGCCGGGTCTGGCCGAGCGCTTGGAGCTTCGATTCGGTGCTGCAGGGGAAGGTACGCAGCCCCAAAGCGGGCACGTATCGTTTTGTCGATCACATTGAGGCTCCCGATGAATCGACCGTCGTTTTTCACCTGAAAGAACCCTGGGCGGCGCTCTTGTGGAACCTCGCGGGCGGCGAGGGCATGGGCATCGTGCCTTACGGGAGCGCCGGCGAAGTCAGCGCGAATCCGATCGGATCGGGACCGTTTCGTTTCGTCAGCGCCGAGCAGGACAAAGATGTGATTATCGAGCGCAACGATAATTACTGGCGAGACAAGGCAAAGCTTGAGCGAGTGCGCTTCGTCGTCATCCCCGATTCCACCACGCGCGCGCTGGAGCTACGCAAGGGCAGCGCGGATCTTGAGATCAACTCACTGACCTCGGACATGGAACTCACGCTCGAGCGCGAACCAAGACTTGCGGTCATGCGCAGCCCGGGAACTCGCCTTGGTTACATGGCTTTCAACCTGCGCGATCCGGTTCTGAAAGATGCACGCGTCCGCGAGGCAATCGCTTACGGGCTCGACCGGGAGCCACTGGCCCATTTCTTATGGCGCGACACCGTGCGTCTCGCCGCCAGCGTGCTGCCGCCCGAGAGCTGGGCCTACAACAGTGATGTCCGCCAATACCCGCATGATCCTGCAAAAGCCCGCCAGTTGCTCGATTCAGCCGGATTCCCGGCCATCAAGGACGTGCGCTTTCACCTCACAATGAAGACTTCCACCGAAGAGAGCTCGCGCTCGATGGCTGCCGTTTTCCAGCAGCAACTACGCGATATTGGCATCGCACTCGATATCCGTAGCTTCGAGCCGGCAACATTTTTCTCCGATGTGACCCATGGAGAATTCCAGGTTTACTCGCTGCGCTGGCTGGGGGGCAATGAAGACCCGGATATCTTCGGCTATGTCTTCGATTCAGCCAATATTATTCCCAAGGGCGCAAACCGCCAGTATTACCGCAATCCGCGCGTGGACGCCCTGATCGCGAAAGCTCGCGTCGAGACCGATCAGAGCGTGCGCAAACGAGACTACGCGCAGATTCAGGAAATCCTGGCTGAAGACTTGCCCTACATCAACCTCTGGTACTTCAACAATGTGATGGTCTACTCGCGGCGGGTGCGCGGGCTTGAGTTGAATCCGTCGGGCAACTTTGATTTCTTGAGGACGGCCTACTTGCAGTGAGTTCCTGCGCAAAAGAGCCTTTCACCGTGTCCCAGCCTCCGTTAGCGCAAGTGTTACCATCGAATTTGCGTGCGCATCCTCTTCATCGGTGACATTTTTGGTCGGCCAGGACGGACGATAGTCCGCGAAAAGCTGAAGCATCTGGTGCGCGAGCATCGCATTGACCTCGTGCTTGCAAATGGAGAAAACGCCGCCGCTGGTTTCGGCATTACGCCGGCGCTGGCCGAAGACCTGTTCGATTTAGGCATCGACGTGCTTACCACCGGTAACCATATATGGGACAAGCGCGAGATCGTTGACTATTTCGTCTCAGCTGACGGCGACCCGCACGGCCCCGCGCGACGAGTGCTGCGCCCGGCTAATTATGCGAAGGATTTGCCGGGCTATGGCGTTTATGAAGGGCGGAAGAACGACGTTCCGTATGCGGTCGTGAACCTGCAGGGCCGGATCTTCATGGCCTCAAATGATGACCCTTTCCGCAAAGCAGACGAACTGCTGAAGCAGATTCAATCGACAATTATTTTCGTGGACCTTCACGCCGAGGC
>QHZW01000286.1 GCA_003224815.1 Acidobacteriota bacterium
TCTGCTTTGTTCTGGTTTGCCTGCAATATAATTCCCCTATCTCATGGTGCGCGACGGCTACTACTACGGCGCGGTAATGCTCACTGCTGCTGTGCTCGTGGGCTGGCTCACCAGCCCGCTCTGGGCAATATTCCCGGTTCTGATAGCCGCATTCTTCCTGTGGTTCTTCCGCGATCCCGATCGCGTGATTCCCGAAGAGCCGGGTGCGGTTGTGTCGCCCGCGGACGGCAAGGTGACCAGTGTTGCCAAGGTAAAGCTCAACGGTAGGGAAGTCATCAGGATCAGTATCTTTCTAAATGTGTTCGATGTTCACGTGAACCGGTCTCCGATCGCGGGCGTAATTCGTGCTGCGCATTATGAGGAAGGGAAATTTCTGAATGCGATGAATCCCGCATGTGCCGAGTGCAACGAGCAGAACACCGTCACGATTGAGGGCGACGGCCGCTCGTTGGTATTCAAACAGATCGCCGGATTGCTGGCGCGACGCCTCGTGTTCACGAAGGAGATCGGAGAGACGGTCGCGCGCGGAGAGCGCATTGGCATGATGAAATTCGGGTCGCGAATGGATGTTCTGCTTGAGCAAGGCGCGACCATTCAGGTGAAAGTTGGTGACCGGGTAAAGGGCGGATCCAGCATTCTGGCTTTTCTGAACGGCGATCCTAGAGAGTTCGCGGCTGTAGGTCAAGCCCGGTCGAGAGGGGGAAGGCGCTAATGGAACATCGCGGCGAGGAGCATCCACTGCGCCGGGTCGAAGACCTCAGCCCGCGACGGTTTCGCAAGGGGATGTACATCCTGCCCTCGCTATTTACGGCCGCGAATGTGCTCCTCGGGTATTACGCGATCTTGCAAGTGATACACGGCGCTATTCAGTACGGGATTGCGCGGGCGGCGCAAGTGCCGGTGCAGGAAACCTGGCATTTCGACAATGCAGCCAAGGCCATCGGCTTCGCGGTACTGTTCGACGGACTAGACGGTCGCATCGCGCGCATGACCAATACGACCAGCGATTTTGGACGTGAACTCGATTCCTTGGCCGATGTGATCACGTTCGGAATTGCCCCTGCCTTGCTGGCCTGGGCATGGGGCTTTCGCGAGATTTCATTTGATTTGTCGCGACAAGACCTGACGACGCTTTTGCCGCGACTGGGCGCAATCGCCAGTTTTCTGTTCTTAATCGCAGGCGCTAGTAGGTTGGCGCGGTTCAACATCACCGTCAATCCACAACCCTCGAATCCGGGGCGGCCGGACCGCAAGTATTTTGTCGGTATGCCGATTCCGGCGGGCGCCGGAGTCATTGCTGCAGTTGTGCACTTCAACATCGGCGATCCGCTCGGCTGGTGGGTGAGCAGTGTGGTTTGGCTTGTGCTGCTGGTTATAGCGTCGTACCTGATGGTGAGCACGTGGAGGTTTTACAGCTTCAAAGACATCAATTTTCGCGCGCGTCAGCCCTTTCAAGTGATCATCATATGTTGCCTATTGATAGCCGCGATCTGGTTCTTCTCACAAAAAGTTCTGTTCGTGATCGCGCTCACGTATATGTTTTCGGGGATCTTCTGGCGGTTGCAGTGGCTGTTCCGGCGAAGACGTAATCCGCCTCCGCCCGCGTATAAGGAAGTGTCGCAGACCTCATGAATTCAAATGTGAAAACGGCCGGCACAACCCATGTAGAAGTGGCGCGTGGATTTTATCGCGTGGCCATTGTTGGCGCAGCGTCGCTTAAGGGAAAAGAAGTTGCAGAAGTGCTCGATCAGCGCAACTTTCCATCCACCGAAGTAAAGCTGCTCGATGACGACGAAACCCTCGGTCAACTGGAAGCTGTGAAAGAGGAGATGACGTTCATTCAGGCGATTCGCGCCGAGCAGTTTGAAAATATCGATTTCACTTTCTTCGCCTCGGACGCGGAGAGCACGCTCAAAAACTGGAAGCAGGTGCGAGATGCCGGTAGCGCAATCGTAGATTTGTCGTATGCGCTCGAAAGCGAATCCGGTGCGACGGTGCGCGCGCCGTGGTTGGAGCGCCAATTAGGGCAGATTGCAACTCCAGAGTTGCAACCCGGGCCCGCAGTTGTGGCGCATCCAGCGGCGGTTGTGCTTGGACTTCTTTTGAGCCGATTACAGCCCGCCGTGCAGATTCAGCGCTCCGTGGCGATGGTGCTGGAGCCGGCTTCTGAATACGGCCAGAAGGGCATGGATGAGTTACATCAACAGACTGTTAACTTGCTGTCTTTTCAGCCGCTGCCCAAGAGAATCTTTGATGTGCAGGTTGCATTCAACATGATCGCCAGGTTCGGTGCGGAATCGGCGATGTCGTTATCTGATACCGAACGCCGAATTGTGAATCATTTTCGAAAGATAGTAGGAGAGAATGCTCCGGCACCGTCCATTCTTACGCTCCAAGCGCCGGTATTTCACGGTCATGCCGTTGGATTGAACCTGCAACTGGACAACTCTGCCGATGTCGCGCAGATGTCCAGTGCACTTTCTGGCGAGCACGTTTCAGTTGTGGGAACAACGCAGGAGGCTCCAAATAATGTCAACGCCGCCGGGCAGAACGAAATCTTAGTATCGGTGCTGCCGGACGCTTTTAACACACGATCAGTTTGGCTTTGGGCGGCATTCGATAATTTACGGGTAGCTGCGGCTACTTCGGTTGAATGCGCGGAGTTGATGGCCGCGGCACGTCCTCGAGGACAAATTCAGTGATGCGAATGCTGGCCGCGCTGGCTGCATGCGTGATTGCTGCAGGATGCGGATATCACACGGCTGGACACGCAAATCTTCTGCCAGCCGATCTGCGGACCATCGCAGTTCCGGCTTTCGTAAATCAGACTCAGACTTACAAGATCGAGCAGACGCTGACCGGAGCAGTGGTGCAGGAGTTTGCTACCCGCACGAACTATCGAATTACTACGGATCCTGCGTCCTCAGACGCTGTTCTGCGTGGCACCGTACTTTCTACTTACACTACGCCTCTCACTTACGATACAAAGACCGGTCGCGCGGCCAGCGTGCTTGTGATCGTCAATATGAGCGTATCGCTGACTGACCGGCAGGGAAGAGTGTTGTACCAGAATCCGTCGTACACGTTTCGCGAGCTATATCAGGTTTCCCAGGAACTCAGCAGCTTTTTCGAAGAGGACTCGCCCGCGTTCCAGCGGCTGTCGCACGAGTTCGCGCGCACGCTCGTTTCCAACATTCTGGAGGCGTTCTAATGCGGGCGTTCGCCCAAGCGGACCGGTTTGTCTCTGAGGTGGAGGCCCGCAAGTTGCGCCCGGTCTATGTTTTTGTCGGCGATGAAGTTTTCTTTCGTAAGAGATGCCGCGACGCCGTCCTGCAATACCTAGTGCCGAGTGATCTGCGCGAGTTCAGTCTTTTCGAATTTGATCTATCCGAAACAGACTTAGCAGAAGTTCTGGACCGAGCGCGTACACCATCCCTCATGGCGCCCTTTCAGGTGTTCTTCGTGCGCGGGGTAAAGAACCTGTTTGGCCGCGGATCGAATGAGGACAAACTCAAAGCGATTGAAGAGTACGCGAAAGATCCAAATCCCGACGCTGTGCTGATTTTCGTTGCCGACCACATCAGCATTCCCGCAGATGCCCGCCGCATAGACCTGACCGACAAGGAACGTTACGAGCGCATCCGCGAAACTATGGGACGCTATTGCGCGATCGTGGAACTTGGCCGCGTTGAAGAAGGCGATGCCGTGCGTTGGATCCAGGAGTACTGCTGTACCTGCGAAGTGAAGATCGAAGCCGACGCTGCTCGTGAACTGGTCGATTCGCTTGGCGGTGACATGATGATGATTTCTAACGAGCTCGAAAAGCTGATTCTCTATGTTGGCGAGAAGAAGCGAATCACGCTTGGCGATGTTGAGACGATGGTGCTCGCGGCCAAGCAGCGGTCCCTCTATGAATTGACCGATGCTATTTCTGCCCGTGATCGTGTGCGCGCTCTCGAAATGCTTGATGCGATGCTTTCTTCCGGCAATGGCGACGAAGCCGCCATCGGTCACCTCTACATGCTGGCGAAGACATTTAGGCAGATGCTAGTCATTCTCGAGCGCAATGTTCGGGACCAGCGGATGTTATGGGCAGCACTCTGGCAGGGATTTCGAGTTCCGCCTTTCGCAGCCGATGATATTATCCGACAGGCAAGACGGTATAAGTCGAAGCGCGAACTCACACGCGCGATACGGCTGGTAGCAAAGGCGGATTTGGCGCTGCGTTCAAATCCACCGACCAAACGGCTGGTACCATCCCGCTACCAGACCTTGCAAACCTTGTCCGCTGGTTTCGACATCGGTTGATCCTGGTTGCACGAAAACGCCTGGCTGAATTCGGGCATGTTCACTACCACACCATTGATTCTGTATCGCGCGGGCGAGTGCGGGTCGGTTGCGGCGCGCACACGCAAGTCTTCAGGACGTTCATTGGCGCAATCCCATTGCGCGAAGCCGATAAAGAAACGCTGTTCAGGAGTGAACCCGTCAATGGGCTGCAGGTTCTTATCTTTGCTCGCGCCTTTCCATGCCATGTAAGCAAGAATCTCGCCGCCGAGGTCTGCGACGTCTTCGCCGAGAGTCAAGGCACTGTTGATGTGTACATCGTCAACCACCACGAACTGCGCATACTGGTCCTGCACACACTTGGTCCTGGATTCGAATTTCTTGCGGTCATCTTCGGTCCACCAGTTGCGCAGATTGCCCTTGGCATCAAACTGGCTGCCTTCGTCGTCAAAGCCGTGAGTGAGTTCGTGGCCGATGGTGCCGCCGGTATCACCGTAATTTGGTGCGTCATCCATTTTCGCGTCATAAATCGGCGGTTGGAGAACGCCGGCAGGGAAGTTGATGTCATTCATCTGCGGATCGTAGTAGGCGTCAACCGTGGGCGGCGAAATCTCCCATTCACCATGATCAACAGGTTTGCCAATTTTGTTGATATCGCGGCGGCTCTCGAACTGCCGCGCCCGGGCTACGTAAGTCTGCGAAATCTTCGCGGACAATTTTCAGCAAGCTATAGTCGCGCCACTTGTCGGGATAACCGATCTTGTTCCGAATGCCGTGAAGTTTGGTGAGAGCCTGAGCTTTGGTTTCAGGGTTCATCCAGTCAAGCTGCTCGATGCGCTGCTCCATCGCTGCTTCGATACAGTTCACCATGTCGAGCGTGCTCGCCTTCAGTTCCGGCAAAAAAACTTCAGCGACATAAGCTTGCCCAAGAGCTTCGTCGAGATTGCGGTCGGTGTAGGAAACGCAACGCTTCCAGCGCGCCTGCTGCTCGGTCGCCCCGCGAAGGTACTTGCGATAAAACTCAAAATTCTCATCGACAAATTTGGATGAAAGGTACGGCGATGCTGAATTTACAACGTGGAAACGCAGATACGTTTTCCAGTTCGCGACGGGTTCGGAGGTCAGGAGAGCGTTGGCTTCTTTGAAGAACTCGGGTGTGCCGACGTTGAGGATTTCGAACTGTGGATATTTGGCCTCACGGAGTAGGCGGCCCAATCGAAATTCGGTGCAAGCTGGTTCAGTTCAGCCAGCTTCATCTTGTGCTTGAGGTTATAGGGATTCCGGCGTTCCACTCGCGTCAGAGACGCTTTTGCCAGCAAGGTTTCCAGACGCATCACGGTTTCTGCATTTGCTTTCGCTGCTTCGCTGCTATCCCCGGCGAGCTCGAAGATATGCTGGACATGCTGCACGTACCGATCGCGCGTCTCTTTGGATTTTGCGTCGTCTTTCACGTAGTAATCGCGATCGGGAAGCCCGAGGCCGCCCTGGTCGATCTGCGCAATCTGTTGCTCAGAGTTGTCGGGATCGAGTGAAGAACCTGCGTTGAAGACGATGGATGCTCCGTACGTAAGCTGGAGGTGCGACATCAATGCTGCGATCTCCTTCGCAGACTTGAGCTTCGCGATTGAATCCAGTTCCGGCTGAACCGTGGACAAGCCGCGCTTTTCCGCGCCGGTTTCGTCCATACACGCAGCGTAGAAATCACCAATTTTTGTGTCACCGGAGTGCGCGTCCCTGAACCGGACGCGGCCTGTTCCAGAATTGTGCGCAAGAAATTCAGATTGTCCTGATACAGCTTGCCGTACACCGACCAAGAAGTCTGATCGGCCGGAATGGGATTCTTTTTCTGCCAACCTCCGCACGCAAAGTGATAGAGATCGACACAAGGATCGACCGAGCGGTCCAATGAACTCACATCGAGGCTGGGTGAGTATGGCAAGCTGTCGGGTGATTTTGCCGGTGATGATTGTGAAAATGCAGATACAGAGAAGAAAATGGCAGCCAAGGCGAGCAGGATGCAGGAGAGCGTTCTCATAATGAAGTCCGGCGGACATGGTACTCCCATGGCACGATTCAACGCCAATGGACGGCACCGACGTACAAACGATAGCAACGGCGGTTGAAAAGAATCGGAGTACACCGTATCGTTACGAATGTTGAACAATCCCGTATGGCTTCTTTCCGGGCGGAAGCGAGTATACGGTCCAGTAGTCATAGGAGATCGGCATGGAAAACAAGCCGGCGACACAGAATATTCAAGACACCTTCCTCAACACGGCTCGTAAAGAGCGCAGCAGCATTACCATTTATCTGATGAGCGGTGTAAAGCTGACAGGACGGATCCGCTCGTTCGACAAATACTCGGTTGTGCTGGAAACAAATAATCAGGAGCAACTGATTTTCAAGCATGCTATTTCTACGGTCGCAGTCGGAAGAGCTCACGGGTTTTCGGAAAAGCCGCGTATGGTGACTGGTCCCACCACGACTGCTTCGGCCGAGTCCAACGACGTAACCCCGGCTTCCGGAACCGAGGGTTGAGGCTGCATAATCTTGCGCCGTAGTGAATCGAGATTGTCGCGTTCGCGCACGAGTGCGGCTGAGAAATCCAAAGCCACCCGTTCCGTGCCCGCAGGAATGCGCAAAGAGCGCGCATTTCTGATCGGCCTCGATTATCGGGTACGAAAGCCCAAGGGCGTGACCAGCGCAGCGCAAGCCGCGCGCGATGCTGCTTCAACTCCGCGTCTAAAGTCAGAGCCGCAATTCAGCGCTGAAGAGTCGCTGGACGAACTGCGCGATCTCGCAATCAGCGCGGGGGCGGAGATCGTGGGCGATATTCTTCAGCATCGCGACCGGCCAGATCCTGCAACCCTGATCGGTAAGGGCAAGCTGGAGGAAATTGCTGGGGCGGCAGCTTCCTCGGCTGCTGATCTCGTTTTGTTTGATCACGATCTCACCGCCTCTCAGCAGCGAAATATCGAAAAGCTGGTCAATGCCCGGGTAATTGATCGAACGCAGTTGATCCTTGATATTTTTGCGACGCATGCGCGCACGCGTGAAGGTCAGTTGCAAGTTGAATTGGCACAACTTGAATATATGCTGCCGAGACTGACCGGCCGCGGAGCGGAAATGTCACAGCTCGGGGGCGGAATTGGTACGCGAGGACCTGGCGAAACGCAGCTCGAAACCGATCGGCGTAAAATTCATCGCCGCATTTGCCACGGTGGCGCTGGTCGGCTACACCAATGCCGGAAAATCGACGCTGTTTAATGCGCTCACAAAAGCTGCGGTCCTCGAGTCGCCACGAATGTTCGCGACGCTGGATCCCACGCTGAGATCAGTAAGCCTGCCCTCGAAGAGGAAGGTCTTGCTCTCCGACACAGTCGGTTTTATTCGCAACCTTCCGCATACGCTGGTTTCGTCGTTCCGTGCCACGCTGGAAGAAGTGCAGCGGGCGTCGTTGGTGTTGCATGTTTCGGATGCAAGTAGTCCGTTATCTGCCGAGCAGGACGCGCAGGTTGACGAAGTATTGAAAGAACTTGAAGCCGGTGATAAACCGAAGCTGCACATTAAGAACAAAGTTGACCTGTTGCCGCCCAAGCAGCGCGACAGCTTGCGCGATGACGCGAGCACAGTGCACGTCTCAGCGGCAAAGGGAGTTGGCCTGAGCACGCTGCTCGACCGAATTGACCAAACCCTTGCTGAAGACGCTACCAGCCGTGTGCGCCTGAGGGTTCCACAAAAAGAAGGCAAAGCCCTCGCCATGCTTGAGGCGCAATCACGTATTTACTCGCGCCAGTACGCGGATGGAGTAGTGGAGCTTGAGGCGGAAATACCAGAATCAGTGGCGCGAAGAATGCGCGCGTGGCTCGTGAATTAGCAATCGGTATTCAGCCAAGCAATACCCTTCTTGTGTGGCACCAGTGGCCGACAATTAAATGGGCCAGCGACCAAGAAGCGGTGACATTTCTTGGCTACCAGCCCATTCGATCCTGAATTGGATCGGAGGTGATATCTCTATGCTAGACCCGTATGAGGCGATGTCAAGGCTATTTCACAAGAAAATGGGTTAAAAATCCCCATTCCTGAATTCCGGCTTTGGAGGCAAAAACGCTCCAAATCGCTATATCTTATTGGATTTTCGGTACCGAAGTAATACGTATTCTACCCGCTAGATATCCTCATCTCTGAGGTGCGACTCTGGTTTCGGTACGGTGTTCAATTCTTCCAGGAGCCGTTATGGACCCGCAAATTCATAGTCTCCTCACCAATGTGTCAGCGTTGCTCGATCAGAATCGCCGACCAGCGAGTCGCGACAGCAAGAAGTTCGAACACATAAGTGATCCGGAGCCTTGGGAGCCTCCCTTTGAACGCTGGTTAAAGCTCGCTGATCATCTGCTTCGTGATTGGCCGAACCCGCGCACGGTTCGGCGTGAACACGATGCTCAATAAATTTCCAATTCCGAAAATTCCCAGCTCGTGTTCCACCTAATTACGCGCGTAACCAATCCGCGTCCGTATTACACAATTATTACACCCCTCGGTTTATGCTCACTGTAGCTTTAATTGTGGGGTGTAGGAGCCTGCGGACATATGGAATTGGAAGCTTTGGAACGGGTACGCGAGGATGATCAGATCAATTGGGTAACAGCCGGATTCATGATGGCGTTCCATGTCGGCGCGATTGCCGCATTTTTCTTTTTTAGCTGGAAGGCACTCATTGCAGTGGCAGTGCTTTGGTGGATTTCCGGCAGCTTGGGAATCGGAATGGGATATCACCGGCTGCTGACACATCGTGGATACAAGACGCCGAAATGGGTTGAATATTTTCTGTCAATCTGCGGGACCCTCGCACTTGAGGGCGGACCGATTTTCTGGGTTGCGACTCATCGCATTCACCACCAGTTCTCAGACAAAGAGGGTGACCCGCATTCTCCCATTGACGGCAAATGGTGGGCGCACATGGGGTGGATTCTGATGGGGAAGAGTCTTCACCAGGACACGCAAACGCTTGCGCGTTATGTGCCCGATCTTGCGAAATCGAAGTTCCATGTCTGGCTCACGAAGTACCACTACGTTCCGGTAATAATTGTCGGAGTAGCTTTGTTTGCTATCGGGGGATTGCCCTTCCTGCTCTGGGGGCTTTTCTTTCGCACCGTACTCGGTTTGCATTCCACCTGGCTGGTGAACTCAGCAACGCACAGCTGGGGTACCCGTCGCTTCGTTACTCGCGACCTCTCAACCAACAGTTGGTGGGTGGCTCTGATGACCTTCGGTGAAGGCTGGCACAACAATCACCATGCGCACCCAGTCTCGGCCCGCCACGGACTGAAATGGTACGAGATTGACATGAACTGGTACGGCATCTGGGCTCTGAAAAAACTGGGCTTGGCACGTCATATTTATCGCGTGAAGCTGGAAGAACTGCGCGAGCAGGAGCGCGAGAAGCTGGCGATTCTTCAGCCTGCGCCTGTAACTCCCACAGAGGCGGAACTCGTCTCAACTTAACAGCAGCCCCTCTTTCTTCGCGCCGCGCTAGAATTCCATTATGCGAATTAGCCGGCGCGGAAAGATCGCCTTCTTTCTTTCGCTCGGTATTCTACTCGTGGCCGCCTCTGCGGCCGTTGGTTTCGGCTGGATCATCCTCAATTGGCAGGCGGATGTGAAGGTCGTCCTCGGCGTGCTCTTCTTCGGCGCCATCGTCACCGGCATCATTCTCAATACCAGCTTTCTCGTCCGAGAGATTCGCAGGAACGAGCAGCACGACAGTTTCATCAATGCAGTCACCCATGAGCTGAAAACTCCTATCGCGTCAATGCGACTCTATCTCCAGACGCTGCAGCGAAGGGAAATCGAGGATGGCCAGAGACGCGAGTTCTACCGGCTCATGCTTGAGGACACCGATCGGCTGATGAATACGGTCGGGCAGGTGCTTAAGGCTGGCGAAGGTGGCACCCGCAAAAGAGATTTGATCGCTGTGGACTTTCGCGCATTGGTCGAGCGCTGCGTCGAAACCGCGCGCACCAGCCATCATTTGCAACCCGGAGCATTGCGCTACGAATCATCTCTGAACGGCATCAGGTCAGACGTCACCGGCGAACCGGAAGACCTTCGAACCGCGGTCTCGAACATCCTCGATAATGCCGTTAAATATTCCGGAAATCACGTAGATGTCTCCGTGCGGCTCGACTCAGAAGACGACAACAGAAGACTAGTACTGCGGGTAAAAGACCGTGGCGTTGGCATTCCTCAGAGCGAGCTGAAGAGCATTTTCAAACGGTTTTATCGCGTTCGCGGCCGCGCGCTGGCGCATGTGCGAGGGACCGGGCTTGGCCTCTTTCTTGTGCGCACAATCGCGAAGCGGCACGGGGGGCGCGTTTTCGCGGAAAGCGCGGGCGAAGGTCAAGGAGCGACGATCATTTTCGAGCTTCCAAGGAATGCTTCATGAGCCGCGTGCTGATCGTAGAGGACGAGGCACACATCGCTGACGGTCTTCAATTCAATCTGGAAGCTGAAGGCCATTCTGCGCAGATCGCCGCGGACGGCGAAACTGCGCTCGATCTGTTATTACGAAGGGGCGAAAGGTTCGATGCCATGGCGCTCGATGTGATGTTGCCAGGCAAAGGCGGGTTTGAGGTTGCGAGCGATCTGCGCCAGGCCAAGAATTTCATTCCCATTCTGATGCTTACAGCTCGCGGCCGTCCCGAGGATGTTCTGAAAGGATTTGCTTCGGGAGCCGATGACTATCTTGCGAAGCCCTTTGAATTACCCATACTGCTCGCTCGACTACAGGGACTGGTGCGACGCCGCGAGTGGATGCAGCACGCCGCATCTGATGCTGGCGTCCCATTGGAAGGAGCAAACGAACCCAAGGATGGGACGGGGCAAGAGTTCGGGGAGTTCACTTTTGACGGCAGAACGATCGATTTCGGAAATCTTGAGCTTCGGGCGAAAGGTACCACTACACATCTGACAGTCATGGAGTCGGAGCTGCTGCGGCACCTGATTAAGAACCGCGGCCGTGTGGTTTCGAGAAAATCTATTCTCGAAAAAGTCTGGGGGTTGCGCGAGGACACCGATACCAGAGCGATTGACAACTTCATCGTGCGCTTGCGGCGCTACGTCGAAGACAATCCTTCACGTCCCAGGCATCTACTGACGGTTCGCGGAGTAGGATACAGATTCGAAGCCGACCAGAAATAAAAGCTGCTACTGCCGTGACGCCGAAGACCCAGCTGCGAGATCGCGCAAAACACTGAGGAATGACGCAGTTGTTTCTTCGTCGGAAAGTGCGTCCAGCGGGATGGTCGCGGAAAGATTTGGTGAGTCCGGGCGGAACCTGACGGTCAGCAGATTATGACCGCGCGACGTCATTAACGTATTCACCAAGGGAGTCAACTCGTGTGCCCACTCTGTGCGGGTCGTTAGCACAACAGGGCCGGGCCGCGAAACCGTCCAGTTACGCTTGGGATCTGAGATTTCCTTCGGCTTCTGCGTGAGCCAGCGATGCCGGGAAATATCCAGCCTGAAGTTTGGCCCATCATCCAGATCGGCTTCAAAAGTGACCGTTTCTTTCTGATGCCTCCATAGGCAGACCAGCCATTGAATCAACAGAGGGCGCGGCAGGAGTTTGACGGTAACTTTTGCGTTGTCAAACCAATGAGCGGCAAAGCTCAAGTGCGCTTGCAGGCAGCTGCGGCTGAGCCAGTGGCTGTCTATCACGCGACCTCGAGCCGCGCAGGCAGCCTCTACCCAGCGCAAGACTAGGACACCTTTGCGGCGATTGTAGCGGGAGAGGAGCAGGAACCACAAAACATCAACAGTGGTCGCGCACAGAGCCGCGATGACGATCAGACGCACCACAAAATCCTCATACAATGGTGAAGTGAAATTCACAGTCCGCGACTTCAGGCCCGCCGATTTTCTGACGTTGTGGCAGCTCGACCAGAGCTGCTTTCCGCCCGGAATCGCCTATTCGCAACACGAATTGACGATTTACATACGGCGGAAAACCTCGTTCACCTTAGTCACGGAATCTGGTGGACCGAACGGGCAGCTTGCTTCCAGTGAGCCCGATTCCAGAATAATCGGCTTTCTCGTGGCAGAGCGCGCCAAGACGGCCGGACATATCATCACGATTGACGTCCGAGCTGACGCAAGAGGCCGAAGCGTAGGATCGGCGCTGCTGAATGCTGCCGAGCAGCGGCTTCGGTCGTCCGGTTGCGAGAAAATTAGACTCGAAACCGCAGTCGATAATCTAGCTGCACTTTCTTTCTACAAGAAGCATGGGTACAGCGTCGCACGAGCCATTCCTGGCTACTACTCAAACGGAGTTGACGGTCTCCTTCTGGAGAAGGATTTGCTTTCACCCACAGCCTCCGAGTAGTTTTGCAAGCGATGAAAGTTGCCATTCAGGGCGAACAGGGGTCATTCAGTCACGAAGCAGCGCGAAAAATGGTGCCGGGTTGCACGGTGGTTTCGTGCGCGCGGTCGATCGAAGTGTTCGATCAACTCGAGTCAGGCAGAGTTCCTGTTATCGTGATTCCCATCGAGAATACGCTGGCGGGAACCGTCACCGAACATGCCGACCTCTTGCTGGCGCGCGAAGTCTTCATTCAGCGTGAATTCCGGCTGAGAATTGTTCACAGTCTGATTGCGATTCGTGGCGTCAAAAAGACGGACGTCAGGCGTGCTTTGTCGCACCCAGTTGCGCTCGATCAATGCCGGGATTTCTTTCGCAAGAATCCGCAGATACAAGCCACACCGTTCTACGACACTGCCGGAAGCGTGAAGCACGTGATCGAAAGCGGAATGCGCGATTCCGCAGGGATTGCCGGAAAGCACGCGGCTTCCGTGTACAAGGGAACAATACTTGCCGCAGGCATCGAGGACGATAAACGCAACTTCACGCGATTTTTTCTTTTGCGCAAAAGGCGGAAAATATTGCCGCGAGCGAACAAGACGTCGATTGCATTCGGACTGAAGAACGTCCCCGGAGCGTTGCACAAGGCTCTCCGGGTCTTTGCAGACCGTGATATCAGTCTCAGCAAAATCGAATCACGGCCGATCCGAGGCCGGCCCTGGGAGTACGTTTTCTACGCCGATTTTCTACGCGGAGACGACAAGTTGGCCCGAGGAGCATTGTTGCAGTTGGGAGCAGTGGCGGACATGGTGAAGGTATTGGGGGTATATCCGGCTGCTTAGATCGTTGTAATTGGCATAAGGATGGAGACTCGCACTTTGAGCGCCGATGTGAGCTAGAGATACAGCATTTGGCACAGCGCAGGCTTACTCTATTTGATTCGGTGACTTCGGTTTTATCCAAACTTGAGACTGAGGGTTAGAATCCAAATGCTTTAGATCGGCGGCCGCAAAAGGCAAGTTGAATCTTCCTCGAATTGAATGACATCAAAGTTGAGTGCGATACACTCAACCACGAGAAATTAGCGGCAGCGCGGGCCGTAAACCGTGCATTGAGAACTAAATGCCTACTGATAATAAGTCTCTCCCGGTGCTCCCAGTTCGTGACACTGTGCTCTTTCCGCACGCTGTTCTGCCTCTGACGGTAGGGCGAGAGAGCTCAGTACAGTTGATTAATTCGCTAGGCGAAGACAAGACCATTGTGGTTGTGGCTCAACGCGAGGCGCGCGTTGACACGCCGCAGCCTACCGACCTGTACACCGTGGGTTCGCTCGCCGTGGTGCACAAAGTCGTAAAAATGCCGAACCAGAGCCTTTTCGTCTTTGCTGAGGGTTTGGAGCGAGTCCGTCTAACTGAATTCACGCAGTTGAGTCCCTTTATGCAGGCGCGGGTCGAAACCGTGCCCGAGGCCATTCCTCCCAAGACATCCGAGGTGGAAGCCCTGCAGCGCAATGTGCTCACGTTGTTCCAGCAGATCGTGGCTGGATCTCCCACCCTTTCTGACGAGCTTTCAACCGTCGCGATGAACATCGATGAGCCTGGGCGCCTGGTGGATTTCATTGCCTCTTCTCTACCGTCGCTCTCGACTCCCGATAAACAGGACACGCTCGAAACGACCGATGTTCGAGTTCGGCTGGAGAAAGTCAATCAGCACTTGGCTAAAGAACTTGAAGTCCAGCAGCTTCGCAACAAAATTCAATCTGAAGTGCAGGACCGCGTCCAGCAGAGCCAGCGCGAGTACTACCTGCGTGAGCAGATGAAAGCCATTCAGAAAGAACTCGGCGAACAGGACGAAGGTCAGCGCGATATTGAAGAGCTTCGCCAAAAAATTGAATCAGCTGGCATGCCGGATGAGGTAAAGAAAGAAGCGCTGAAGGAACTCGGCCGGCTCTCGCGCATGTCGCCAATGGCCGCCGACTACGGCGTTACTCGAAACTACATTGAGTGGCTTGCAGTGCTGCCGTGGGCGAAAACTTCCGGCGGCGAAGTCGATATTCCGAAAGCAAAGGAAATCCTCGACACCGATCACTACGACCTGCAGAAGGTAAAAGACCGCATTCTCGACTATCTCTCTGTGCGTCGCTTAAAGCCAACAATGAAGGGGCCGATCCTTTGCTTTGTCGGGCCTCCAGGAGTCGGCAAGACTTCACTGGGACGTTCGATTGCTCGGGCCCTGGGGCGCAAGTTCGTCCGTATTTCGCTGGGCGGTGTTCACGACGAGGCCGAGATTCGCGGCCATCGCCGCACATACATCGGTGCCCTGCCGGGCCAAATTATTCAGGGCATTCGCCGAGCAGAAACAAAAGATCCCGTCTTTATGCTCGACGAAATTGACAAGGTAGGACGCGATTTCCGTGGCGACCCGGGCTCTGCTCTGCTGGAAGCGCTTGATCCTGAGCAGAATTCTACGTTCCGCGACAACTATCTTGATGTGCCGTTCGATCTCTCGAAAGTGCTCTTCATCACGACCGCGAACATGCTCGATCCTATTCCCGAGCCGCTACGCGACCGCATGGAGATCATTGAACTGCAGGGGTACACGGAAGAAGAGAAAGTTCACATCGCATTTCAATATCTTGTACCGCGCCAGATCGATGAGAACGGAATCGCGCCGGAGACGATTGAATTTCCGCCTGATTCCATGAGCTACCTGATCCGGCATTACACACGGGAAGCCGGCGTGCGAAACCTTGAGCGCAACATCGGCACAATTTGCCGCAAGCAGGCGCGCCGGATCGCAGAAGGCAAAAACCAGAAGCTGGTTGTAACGCCGGAGATCATTCAGGAATTTCTCGGTGGAATCAAAGTCCGCAGCGAAGGCGAGATTGCCGAGCGTACAAAGCGCGCAGGCGTGGCCGTCGGCCTTGCCTGGACACCGACCGGTGGCGACGTCCTCTTTGTGGAAGCAAACGTCATGAAAGGCAAGGGTGGTTTCACCATGACCGGACAGATCGGCCAGGTGATGCAGGAATCCATGCAGGCCGCACTAACCTGGGTCCGGTCGAATGCAATACATCTCGATATTCCAGAAAGCTTCTTTGCCGATCACGATGTTCACATTCACGTTCCTGCGGGCGCGATCCCAAAGGATGGCCCGTCAGCGGGCGTCACCATGGCGACCGTACTGGTCTCACTATTGAAAGAGCGGCCTGTGCGTCCTCTGACTGCGATGACGGGTGAAATAACTTTGAGCGGCAATGTGCTTCCGGTCGGCGGCATTAAGGAGAAAGTTCTGGCTGCAAAGCGGGCCGGAGTTCACGACGTAATCCTCCCGGCGGAAAACAAGATGAACGTGGAAGAGGACCTCACGCCAGAGCAACTCGAGAACCTGAACGTTCATTACGTGAAGACCATTCATGAAGTGTTGGACCTCGCCTTGCCTACATCGCTTGGCGAGGAACAGCACGACGCGGAAGAGCGCGAGAAGGTGCTGGCTGAGCAAACGGTCGGATAATCCTGCCGTTTGCAACGTCGCACCGAAGTACCCTTCCTCCGTTACCTCGGAGGAGAACCATACCAGTACAGTGCTCCTGCACTCTCTAGTACCCATTATTTGTTAGGCTTAGGCGTACCCTTCTGAACCCCGCCGCTTACGGACAGCACCGTATGGAACTTGTCATTCCGGGGTGTGTTTAATCGAATTAGGTGCGTCATTGAGTAGTACCGCGGCGGAGAGCCGCAGCAAGGATCCATTATGAACAAGAGACACACAGGATTTGGCCTCACAGCACTGGCGGCAGTTCTCATGCTTTTTGAAGCCGCACCACGTGCCTTAGCGCAAGACCAGGGTTACGATCAGGATCCCCCAGGCCGCGCAGGCCGCGTCGGTTATGTGCAGGGATCAGTCTCCTTTCAGCCTGGCGGAGAGGGAGACTGGCTCGACGCCGTCCCCAACCGCCCATTGACCACAGGCGACAACCTCTGGGCCGACCGCGACGCGCGCGCTGAAGTGCAGATCGGATCAACTTCGATCCGTCTTGCTCCTGAAACCAGTCTCACATTCCTGGATCTCGAGGACAACGTCACGCAATTGCGTGTTTCGGTAGGCTCCGTATACTTTCGTGTTCGCAATCTTGATCGGGATGATTCCTTCGAGGTCGACACCCCCAACCTGGCTTTCAACGTTACTCAACCGGGACAGTACCGCGTTGATGTGAATGAGAATGGCGACCAAACCACGGCTCGCGTTTTTCGCGGCGATGCCGAAATTACAGGCGGCGGGAGTTCGTACCGCTTGGGTGAAGGACAGGAAGGAAGATTCTCGGGAACCGACCAGCTCACTTATGACGTAGGGGAGGTGGGTCGCACGGATGATTTTGATCAGTGGGCGCTTGACCGCGACCGCCGTCAGGACAGCTTTCGTAGCTCACGCTACGTCTCGACTGAGATGACCGGATATGAAGACCTCGACGAATATGGTGATTGGCACAACGTTGAGGGCTACGGAGATGTGTGGACACCGAGAGGAGTCGCAGGGGACTGGGCCCCATATCGCAACGGCCATTGGGCATATGTCAGCCCGTGGGGCTGGACGTGGGTTGAGGATGAACCTTGGGGCTTTGCTCCATTCCATTATGGCCGTTGGGCTTATGCCGGTAACGGCTGGTGCTGGGTGCCTGGACCAGTAGCGGTCAGACCCGTCTATTCGCCGGCATTGGTCGCCTTTGTTGGTGGCGGCGGCTTCAGCGTCAGCGTGGGAGTTGGTGCAGGCGTGGGATGGTTCCCGCTCGGTCCTGGCGAAGTTTACGTTCCCTGGTATCGCACGAGTCCCCGATATGTTCAGAGCGTCAATGTAACGAATACCCGCGTCACAAATGTTCAGGTCACGAATGTTTACAACAATGTCACCGTCAATCACGTAAACAACGTCACCTATGTGAACCAGCGTGGAGGGCGCGGAATTACGGTCGTAAATCATGATACGTTTGTGAATGCGCGTCCGGTGAACCGCAATATCGAGCGCGTCGACACGCGACGCTTTGCCTCGGCGCCGGTCACGCACGAAGTCGTGCGCAACATTCAGCCGTCGCGAGTGAGCGTAATTGGAGCGGCACACCCGGTACGGCAAGCGCCTCCGGCCCAGGTGATGAGCCGGCAAGTGGTCGCGACCCGTCAGCCGCGAGTCATGAATCGCCCTGCCACTCCCGGAATGACGCGGACCGCAGCTCCTCCGTCGGTACGAACCGTGCGTGCTGCGCCCGCCGGTCAAGCTGAGACCCTTACCCGCGGCGCACGTGGCCAGACGCGTGGCGGAAATGCTGGTGGCCCGGCGGGCGGCGCAGGAGCGCCCAATCGTCCTGGAGAACCTAACAACAATAACCGCCCGGGAGCACCAGAAAATCGCCCCGGCGCTGACAACAAACCTGGCGCGGGTAATCGTCCTGGCCAACCTAACAACAATCGTCCGGGAGCGGATAATCGTCCTGGAGCTGACAACAGACCCGGCGCGGGTAATAATCGTCCTGGCGAACCTAACAACAATCGCCCGGGAGCGGATAATCGTCCTGGAGCACCGGAGAACAATCGCCCGGCAAACAATGCGGAACGCCCCGGCGCAGGAGTTCCGCGTCCTGGAAATCCGAACCAGCCCGGCGGGCCGGATCGAGGAGCAGGCGCACCCCGACCCAACGCTCCAAACAATCCGGAACCGCGTCGAAACGCCCCCGAGAACAACAATCAGCCACGGACAAGCGGACCCGACAACAATAGACCCGGTAGGAATGTCCCGCGCCCAGGATCGAGCGGAGCCGGACAGCCCGACCGTGGGCCAGGTTCGCCGAACAGCAATGCCCGTCCAGATAACGGACGTCCCGACAATGGACGGCCCGACAATGCTCGACCGGAGAATGCACGTCCTGATAATGGGCGGCCCAATAACGGACGTCCCGACAATGCCAGACCCAACAATGCGCGACCCGACAATGCACCTGCTCCGGAACCTCGAGCACCGCGTCCCGACAATCGCAGTGCTGCCCCGGAGAATCGTCCGGCTCCTGAGCCGAACAATCGTCCGTCGCCGCCAGCTGACAACCGGCCAACTGCTCCACCTGAGAGCCGACGTCAAGCGGCACCGCCGGACACGAGGGAGACTCCGCATGCGCCCGAAAATCGGCATCAAGCCGCACCGCCTGAGGCTAGAGAAGCTCCGGCCCCACGGCCTGAGTCACGACCCGCTCCTCCGCCTCAAAATCAGTCCAGGCCTGAGGCAAGACCCTCCAACGATCGGCAGCAGGAGCGCCCGGCAAAGTCCGAGCAGCCTCGTGGCGGCAAAAATGACAACGGAAACAGAGATAACAAAGACAACAAAGACAAGAAACAATTTCGGTAGGCGAAAACGCCTTTGGAGAAATCAAGCCTGACTTCGGTCGGGCTTTTTTGTTGGAGCGAGTCGCTGCCGCCTTCGTCAGCAACGCCTCTTCAGGGTTACACTGGAGACACCGTATGCAGGTTCGCGTCTTGTTTTTCGGTGTGCTGAAAGATCTTGCCGGGCGCGGCTCTGAAGAGCTGACGCTGCCCGAGGCGGCCACTGTTTCTGACGTCATAGAGGTGTACGAACGACGCGTAACTTCTCTTCGCAGCATGCTTCCCTCGATAGCGATTTCGGTAAACCAGGAATATTCCGGACCGGAAACCAGGCTGCAGCCGGGAGATGAAGTCGCACTATTACCGCCGGTCAGCGGGGGTTCAGAGCGGGAACTGGGGAGTGATCCCGGGCCATTCAACCGCATAACTCGCGACGTGATCGATACGGATGCGGTACTTCAAGATCTCAAGCAGCCGGAAGACGGGGCGGCGGTGGTTTTCGAGGGGATCGTCCGAAATAATACTCGCGGA
>QHZW01000287.1 GCA_003224815.1 Acidobacteriota bacterium
TCAATATCGCCGACTGGGCAGTGAAGGGAACGATCGACGCCGGCAAAGGCGTGGACGGGCTTGCCTGGGCTGCCACCAGATAAGTTCGGCTATCGTGAAACGCAAGGTGTATCGGGCCATCACTCTGCCTGACATAGAAGTCTCATTGTCCTGTGTACAGCTGAAACGGAGCCCAATAATAAGGTTTGCGAAACGCGCTGCTGGAGTGCAGGAACTCCAGCTTCGCCTCGCGTAGCGCCACATCCGGACTCTTTCCCGTCGTAAGTTCCGCGTAAAATCTGTCCATCAATTGCGGCGTAGAAGTATCGTTCACTTCCCACAACGCTCCCACCACGTTGTGAGCGCCCGCGCGTAAAAACGCCCACGAAAGTCCGACCAGTCCCTCGCCCGTGTAGGCCCGCGTTCCCGCGCCATAGCAGGTCGAAATCGTCACCAGCCGCGCATGCAGAGGACAGCGGATCACGTCCCTTGCATACAGCTTGAACGAGTCTTCCTGTGGGCCGGAAGGCGATAGTACCACTGCCGAATCCAGCGGACTCGTCCGTGACGCCGTCCCATGCGCCACAAAATGGATGTATGAAAACTGCTCCGGCTTGCTCTCACGATAGGCTGATGCAGTCGCACTCTCTTGCGCGTAGGCGGTGCGGTCGCCGGAAGGGAAGTGCTTCTCAATTTTTTCCATCTCCACTGCGGCATTCGGCAACGCTCCGTAATCACGGTTGTTTGTCAGCGGGTTTCCGATCATCAGCAGCTTGCCGTGGCCTTTCGTCGCCGTCGCCGATGAGCCCACAAGCCGCAATGAACTCGCGTCACTCACCGTCGCATCTTCGATCCAGTAGTGCACACGCGGACCGCGCACCAGCAGCGTTTCGAAGTTCAATCCATTCAGGCTTCCGTCGGGGATGATGATCACTTTGCCATTTTTCGGCACCATGCTTAGTGCTGGCGCAATCAACGTTTCATATAGCCAGGTGCCATCCGCATTGGAATTCTCGAGCACATCCTGCGGCCCAACTAAAGCCCTTTCATAACGCTCGACTGCAGTTTTTATTTCCTTCTCCGGAGGCAACTTAATTAGCTGCTCTTTCTGCGTTCCGATCACCCATAAATACGATTGCTTCTCTCCCAACCAATAAAAGAAGATCGTGGCTCCCGCCCGCCTTGCTGCAGCGTTTGCATCGACACCGTTCGCAGCGAATGCCTTCGATGTCTTCAGTAGGCCCAAACCTTCTGCCAGTGTTCTCGCCCTGGTGAAGTCAGCCACCTGCAGCGCCACATCTGCCTTCCCATGCTCAATCAGAAAATGCACGTAATCGTCATAAATCCGTGAGGCATTCGTGAGGAAGGGAAGCTCTGACTCTTCATGCTTCAACTCCGAGCGGGCCGTCTCGAAGGTCTTCAGCGCCGCGCGATACTCGGGGTCGGCCTGGGTCGGCCGATTTTCGTCTTCATACAACTTCGCCAGTGCATGCTCCGCCTCCCACTTCAGCGAAACATCACTTTTCGGATCGCGATCAACTCTCGTGAAGATCTTTTCTGCTTCCATCTCACGATGTTGGATCGCACTCAGCCGCCCCTTTACTAGCGACGAATACAATTCGTCCAACGGATTTCCATCTGAAGGCGCCATGTCTAGTGCAGCCTGTGCGTACTGTTGTGCTTGCTCTAAATGTCCAGTTGCTTCATAAACTAGCGCTAGGGAAATCAGAGCATTGAATATGTCCTCTGTACTTCTGATCCTCTTCGCGACGCTCAATGCCCGCGTGTAAGCCTCCTCCGCTCCGACGTAGTCCCGATGATCAAGTAGTACGTAACCTGCTGTCGTTGTCCACCGTAATTGATATAAATCATCCCCAAGTTCCGTCGCAGTACCCGCGGCCTTTCTGAAGTCGTCGGAGGCTTTTTCAACGTCACCGAGTTTGTAGTATGCCCAGCCCAGGTTTCCTAATGCGACTTGGACAATATCCCGCGCATTGATTGTGGTGGCTAGTTTTAGTGCCGACGTGGACCAATCAATTGCCTCGTCGAAATGTCCCTGCTGCAGCGCAACGGCGCCTAGATTGAGCAATGCAGTGGATTTCAAAAAGCGATCGTTCTTCTTGTCAGCGATGTCGAGTGTTTTCGTGAAAAAATGTCGTGCCACTGTGAATTGGCCTTGTTCCAATGCGAGAACGCCGTGGGCCCGTGCCACTGCTCCGCATGTTGGCTCGTCCGAGTGCAAGCACGCTTCATCGGCTTGGCTCAGTTTGGCCTGGGCATCCGCAAAATCATGCAAACGTGCGTGGGAAATTCCTTGAAGTGTAAGAATTGAAATTGAAAAGCGTTGGTAGACTGACGGCGGAACACTATTGAGCAAGGCGAGCACCTGCTGGCTCATTCCTCGCCAGGCCAACGCCTCGGCCTCAAGAAGGCGAAATCTCCAGGCCAATAGCGGATCGGATTTCAAATAGAACTGATAACCGCGTTCAGCTTCAACCTGGCTGGCTACAAGATCTCCGTAAGCGAATACCTGTTGTGTGTGTTCAAAATTTAATTTTGACGTGTTGTATCTCTGGCAACCCGATCCGAAAGCTACACAACACAGTGCCAACAGGACTAAGGCCGAGTGCCTCCGTTTACCATAGACCGCGTGGCACTCCCGGTTCCCGCGACAAAGCATCCCATCTGCAGCCGGATCATGGTCAGCTCGAACCTGTCGCACTCGACGCGTAACTCGGCTAAGAAAATCTTTCCAAACTTCGGCACGACGAGCACATTTCCGTAGGGAGTCCCGGGTAGTTTTCCGCTGTCGACCTTGATCGAATTTATTAGCGAAGTAGTGACGAATGCGTCCGGTCTCGGCCCCTGCTTCTTCGGATCTGGATCGATATACGCGGTCCATTGCTTCCGCAACTCAGTCGAATCAGGCATTGTACCGCTATACGGCTTCCGCACGTCCACATCACTCCCCAGCGTGCTCCGATGCTTCTCAACCCTAGCGCGGAATTCCCCATCTTCCAGGTACAGTGTATTGCTGCCCGGGTACCGACCGCAAAAATCCAGATCAATCACCGGTGTGATCGGTACCCCTGCAATCCTCAACCCTTCAAACCGTGTTCCGAGAAACGTCACCTTCGGAACATATCCTTCCTTTGGGTGCTCCGCCGAAATCTGCGCCACGATCCTATCCGCCGTGACCACATCGATCACATTCAGCCCTTCCACGACTGCTGTTGCCAGAGTCACCCATCCGCCGTTCGGCTTGTCGCTCGGAGTGCCCGCGACCTGCGTGTACGCCGACTCAAAAGAAATCACGCTTTCCAGCCGAAAATCTTCCGCCCGCTCCGCCAGATACCCGCCCGTTCCCGGCAGATTCACATAAGCCTGCGGTCTCACTTCCGACTTCAGTGGGAGTATCAGGTCGGCGCTCAGTACATCCGCTTCCGCATGGTAGGTGTGTGTTCTTTCGGCCATTTCTTGCTCCAATCGCGATTTATGACTTCGCCCTGTCCGACCTGACCTATTGCTGCACTCTCAGCTCAAACTGCGTTCGCCCAATCTCGCTTTTCTCGCCCACCGCGCTCACGCCTTGCACAACAACCGTATAGCTTCCGCCCGCCCGATTTGCCGCTGGCACATGAACCGGGTAACCGTCTTCAATAGTTGCGGGAATTGTCAGCGACCACTCCATCTTCCCCGACGGATCGTGCAACTCCGCAATGTAAGAAGAATAGCGGCTATCCGGCGGAATATTCACAAACAGCAGAAATCCTTCCCCATGATGCACCGTGATCGTTGGTGCGTTCGCCCCCCGCGAACTTACATTTACCGACGCCCACGGCAGCACCTGCGGTGTGTTCGCCGCCAACGTCAATTTCGAATAATTCACAAGGTTCCTGTCGATCCACTGCACCAGCCCGCGCGGGTTCTTCTGCAAGCACATCCTTCATTCCACCGATCAGCGTGGCCCCACTCCCCACATCCTGCGCGCACTCCATGCAGCCGAAAAAGTGCTCCTCAAACGTCTCCCGCGCCTCTGGAGACAGTTCGTCCAGCAGATATTTCTCTGCCAACATCTCCCGGATTGCCTCGCTATGATCCATTACCAATCTCTGCCCACGCAAAATAGTGCATACACGCCCGTAATCGTTACAACTCCTAGCCGACCTTGCGCTCTTCCGCCTCCATGTTCTTGATGTACTGAGACTTAAAGGTCTGCTTAGCTCGATGCAGCAATACCCGAAGGTAATTCCGGTCCACTCCGAAGTCCCGGCACACATCATCTTTATTACGTTCATCCAGAAACACTTCCTTCAGCAGCCGCCGATCGCGCTCGCTCAGGCCATCTAGAATATTGCGGATCTTGTCGGACGTTTGCCGCGTCATTACCCCGCCCAGAATATCCACCCTGGTGTCCGGAATCTCGGGCGCATCCTCCCCTTCCGATCCTTCCGGCAGAGGCGTATCGCGCGTTGATGACCGGTAATACTCCAACAACACGTAGTTGCAAACCGAATTAACGTAGGGTCCAAGCCGGTCTGCCTGCCTCAGCCCGTCTGCGCTCCTTAGAGTGGCAAATACACGCGCGAACGTTTCCTGCCGGATGTCTTCGATCGCCTCCGGCGAACGCACTCTCGCTCGCAATTTCAATTGGATCAGCTGGCTGAAATAAGACGCAAAATGCTCCACAGTCCGGAACTCGCCCGAACGGAGCCGTTCCAGGTATCCCTCGTCGAATGCAAAAAACTCCAAGCCAGCGCCTCGGAAACCAGCTTAAAAGTAGTGACGTATTCTACACCTCACACGCCAGCGAGTGGTCGTTCTTCACAAATCCTGAGCGGCGGATGTTATCTTCCAAAGCCTTCATCAAAAATTAATTTGCAACAGGCGAAACGAAGTTGCACCATTCAACACTATGCCTATGACATGAGCGAGTGAGGCTGGCGCTAACCCTCGACCAGTCCTGCTGGCCACATGTTTGCCTCATGCTCCACGGCGCACTCAGGTCCTTGCCTCGGAGATGGGTGCGCCTTAGCTAAAGCGGCGGGAGTGGACCGGATCTGCACCCGAAATGCTCGGAAGGGGGAAAGCGAGCACTTCGGGGACTGGTGTGGCTCGCTCTCACCGCTAGCTGACCTGAATAAACGCAGGGGAAACTAGTTCGCGCCATCGTCGTGCGTCCCGCCCTGGCAGAAGTTGGGGGACTTCCCAGGGCGGGATTTCTTGCGCTTAAATCAATTCCCGCACCTTGTCGGAAATCGTGGTAAGCGCAATCTTTTTTCGGTTCGGCTCGCCCTTAGCCAATGATTCGGCAAAATGCAGCGCCTGTTCCGCTTTCACTTTCGCCGGCAATGGCGGCTCCAGGGGATCAACGACCGCCTGCAACACGGCTGGTCCTGGCGCATTCAGAAATTCCTGCAACACACGGCTGCAATTCGCCGGATCATCAACCGTTAATCCGATTCCTCCACAAGCGTGCGCAAATTCCGCGAAGTCGATGGGATGCAGCTCAACTCCATATTCCGGATTTCCCAGAAACACCATCTGCTCCCATTTGATTTGCCCCAGCGTATTGTTCTTGATGATCACTACCTTAATCGGTAGCCGGTACTTCACCGCGGTCACGAAATCCGCCATTAGCATCGAGAAGCCGCCATCGCCCACGAACGCGACGCACTGCCGCTCCGGATACGCCACTTGCGCCGCAATCGTGTAGGGAAGCCCCGGCGCCATGGTCGCCAGCGTGCCCGAAACTGAATGCATTTGCCCGCGCTTCGCTAGAATCTGTCTCGCCCACCAGGTCGCGATCGTGCCGCTGTCGCAGCTCACAATCGCATCGTCGCGCAACAGTTTGCCCAACTCCCAGGCGACGACTTGAGGCTTCATTGGCTTGTCGCGCCGCGTCCCTTGCTCTTCCATCGCCCTCATCCAATCCTTCATTCCTGCTTGCGCCGCATTGAGAAAGCCTCGTTCTTCCTTTCGACGAAGCAGAGGGATCAATTCCCGCAGCGTATTGCGGCTGTCTCCAATCAATCCCATTTCCACCGGATACCGCAGCCCAATTCTTTTTGGATCGAGCTCGATCTGAACCCCCCGTGCTTGTCCCGGTTTCGGCATGAACTCGATATACGGAAACGACGTGCCCACCATCAGCAGCGTGTCGCAATCCTCTATCGCCTCTTGCGACGGCTTGGTTCCCAGCAGTCCTATTCCGCCTGTCGTGTAGGGACTGTCGTCCGGCACCGCCGCTTTTCCCAGTAACGCTTTGATAATCGGTGCCCCCAGCAACTCAGCTGTTTGCTCAAGTTCGTCGGTTGCATCCAGCGCTCCTCGTCCCGCTAAAATCGCGACCTTCTTCCCACGATTCAGGATCTCCGCTGCGCTTTCCAGTTCGCCGTGGTCCGGCAAGCGAGCGCTGCGGGCATACACGTCCGATGTGTGATGAGGAACGTTTCGCTTTGACCGCTGCTGCTTTTTAACCTCCATTTCCTGGAAGTCGACTGGAATCGTGATGTGCGCCACGCCGTGATAGGCCAACGCAGTTCTGCACGCCAAGTCGGTAATGTTCTCGACGTGAGTTGGCCCCATGATCCGTTCGTTGAAAACGGCCACATCCATGAACAGCTTGTCGAGCGCGACATCCTGCTGCGTATAGGTTCCAATCAAGTCATGGAACTGCAGTCCCGTAATTGCCAGCACCGGCTGGTTGTCCAGCTTTGCGTCATACAACCCGTTTAACAGGTGTATTCCGCCCGGCCCTGAGGTCGCCAGACACACTCCAATTTTTCCTGTGTATTTCGCGTACCCGCACGCCATGAACGCAGCCGATTCTTCGTGCCTCACCTGCACAAACCGAATCTTATCCTTATGCGTTCGCAGCGCCTCCATGATTCCGTTGATCCCATCTCCCGGAAGTCCGAAGATCACATCCACTCCCCAATCCATCAAGCATTCCACGAGCACATCTGCTGCTGTCATGAGCACTCCTTCCGGATATATCCGCTGTATTAAAGATGCCATCAGGCTGCACACTGTTGAGCTTTCGCGGCAAACATTCTGCGAGACAAAAGATGTGAGCTTCTCTCTTCAGAAAAGTCGCCGCAACTCTCGATAAGCTGCAGCTCACGTTTCTTTAGCCGCACCGCTTCCTGCTCCAACCTGGGTTTCTTGAAAGGCATCGTAGCGTTTGGCCCGCGCGGCGGGACCTTCCCTCAGGAGAAAAAGTATGGCGCGCAGTTCAGCATCTTCCAAAGCGTTGACTGATCACGATGAAATTCGCCGCTGGGCAGAGCAGCGCAACGCCCGGCCCGCCAGCGTGCGGAGCACAGGAGGCGGCGACGATGTCGGCATGATTCGCCTCGATTTCCCAGGCTATACCGGGGAGGGCTCTCTCGAAGAGATCTCCTGGGATGACTGGTTTCAGAAATTTGACGAGAGCGGCTTAGCTCTCCTCGTCCAGGAGCAGACCGCTTCCGGCCAGAAGAGCAACTTCAACAAACTCGTGAGCAGGGAAACCGCCGGCGTGAGCGGAAATGGCCGGAAGTCATCTCGCAGCAGCTCTCAAGTTTCGTCCCGTCGCGCTAAGGCTTCATCCAGCACTGACGTTGATCTCGAAGACGAAGACCTCGAGGAAGAAGATTCCGACATTGAATCCGGCTTCACAGAAGAAGGTGAAGGCGATCTAGACGAGGAAATAATCGAAGAAACCGACTACGAAGATATCGGTCGTGAGCAGGGCCAGCGCAACGGCACCGGCGCACCAAGCCGAAGCCGCTCCCGCAAGGCCCGCGCAAATGGTCAAAGTCGCGTCTCACGTTCCTCAGCATCAACCAGCGGCGGAAGTCAAAGCAGGAATCGCAGCCGAACCCGCAGCGTTAAAGGGCGCAGCAGCAAAAGTCGCAGCGCCCAGGGTCGGAGCAGCAAGGGCCGCACCGCCCAGGGACGTAGCCAGAGTGGCAGTAGTCGAAGCCGATCCGGCAAAGCAGGGACGGCTCGCAGCTCCCGCACCTCCGGCAGCCGGAGCAGTAGTGCCAAAAACCGCAACTCGAGCCGCAGCGCCCGCGGTACTTCAAGCCGCCAGACCAGAACCTCTCGCGGACGCACCGCTGCCTCGAGAACACGCGCGCCGAGTACAAATGCCCCAAAACGAAACTCGTCGAGAACAAGTACCACGAGAGCTGCCAAAAAATCCGCAGGTCGGGTTCAAGCCACATCGAGCCGCAGCTCCCGTCGCCGCGCCGCATAGGGTGGCTGGTTGCTTGTTGATCGAGCTCGCATTCCACTCACATCACAGAACGCCAACTGACGTTCTGGGATGGAAGGCGAGTTGCTCATCCCCACAAAGGCGGTGAGAAGCAGGGCAGACTCTATATCAGCAAACAAACTTGGGACGTGCTGACTTTACTTTTCCCAAATCACGCCGGGGTAGAGGCTGGGGACGCGATAGGCGCGGTAGGCGTCCATTCGCATTGGGGTGATGTCCATCTTCCGGACGATCTGGGGAGTGGTGGTTTGCGTAACTTCCTGGATTTCTGAGGCGAGGTTGGGAAAGAGGGCTGTGGCCAGTCCGTTCACGTCAAACTCGACGTTGCCGTTGGCAAGCTGATTGATGTTGCCGCCCCACACGGAAAAAAGCCCAGGAGCATCGGCCCACAGCAGGTCCGCCACATGGGTGCTTTCGTCAACCTGAAAGATGACCCCGCGGGAGTAGCATTGCGGAGCGCCGGTGATGGAGGACAACGGTGATTTCCGCGTCCTCGACTCCAATGGAAACGTATGCCCAAATGGCGATTGTGGTTTGCGCGCCGTTCTGGCTGATCAGCGAGGGAAAGTGTTGGAAGGAGAACCAGAGACTCGGATCGCTGCCCTGGGCGAGGGCGAAATCTCCTTGATAGCCAAGCCGCCAGAGCACGTTGCCGCTGCCGGTTCCATTCTGATAATCGATCTTTATAGCCCAGGACTGGTGGCGCAACGAAAAACAGCAGATTGCCGTCACTAGGCGAATACATCAGAGCGTTGCCGTGGGTCCAGTCAGGCAGGCCGCTGAGATGGCGGTTGACGTCGAGATAGTCAAAGGCGTTCCACGCCCACACCGGATTCCAATTTTGGTCGAGATCGATGATGCCGTCACCCACGACGTTGATAGTGCCGGGATATCCCGCAAGGTTAGTGAAGGGGCGGGGGAAGCCCACAAGGACCAGCAGGTGGCCATTAGCGAGCGGCAGCAGTTCGTGGTGGTAAGAGTTGGGCACGAAATCGAATCCGGCGTTCGAGATTTTTTGGCCGAGGGTCGCAATGTCCATTTCGCGGATGGTGTTGCCGGCCAAATCTATTTCGCGAAGGATCGTGGTGTCCGGACGGGCGACCACGAGTAACACATTGCCGTTGGGGAGCAATGTGATGGGGAAGGGGGAATTATTAAGTCCAACGTCGTAATACCAGATAGGATTACCGTCGCGATCAGTAAAAAAACTTTGGATGATGTTGGAATTGGGCACGATCAGGTTCACCAATTCGATGCCGGGATTTTCCTGAGATGTGAGCGCGGGGTTCGGGCGGGTCACCTTGATTGTGGGAAAGGGATTGGAAGGAAGCGGACCGGTGGTGAAGGTGAAATCACCGCTGGATTGCGTATTGCCTGAGCAGTTCACCTGCGCGCGCATGTGATATCTCGTCGAGGCGCGCATTCCCGCGACGAGGATATTTACTGGCTGGGAGATGGACGAGATCGAATACCAGGATGTGTTGCGCCCGTAGGAAGTGTCAGGTCCGAACTCAACCACGCCCTGGCCGGGGCAGGGACTGGTGAACGAGACCTGCGCGACCAGCGGGTTTTTGGTCTGCGCGACCGCAGCGCGGAAATCGGCGTTATCACTTCCGGTGCCGCATCCAGCGAGGAGGATCAAACCCAAAGAAACTCCCGCCGCCAAAAATGCCCTAGTCACTGCCAGAGAATCTGCTCACGAACCTTTGTTCCTGAGAGTATAGCCTGAACTGCGGCTGGTGTGACAACCAGAATCTGAGCGGCCCGATGCCCGCTTCTCCCTGGTGTTGGGAGAAGTGGGAATTGCAAAGTCTAAAAACTAAGGCCGCCTCTCGGCGGCCTCTAGCAACTAACTACTAATAACTAATCTCCCGCCACTGTCTCCTCAACCTCGGGCTTTGCCTCCGGAGCGGAATGACCATTTCCATTCCCATTCGGTTTCACCAGCGCATCCAGGGAAATGAATCCGCCTTCCGACTGCACCGGCTTCTCTTTCAGCACCACTTCCCGATACAGCGACGCCATGCGCGCGTTGTACGCCGCGTCATTCTTCTGAGGCCCACGCGCATTACCGTTGGTGGGTTCGCCTGAAGCCTGAAGCCCGGAGCCCGAAGCCTTGATCTTCGCATCCCGCGCCCGAATCTTCTCTTCGCGCGCGTTCTTCGCGATGCCCAGCTTGTCGAGATCCCGCTGCTCTTCCTGCGTCACGATTCCGTCCCGCAGATAGAGCGAGTGCTCCTTCGATTCCATGCCCACGTTCTTGCCGCCAGCAAAAATCTCGTGCCGCCCATGCTCCTCGTACCACTTGGTGAGCGTGGCCGTCATGTGCATCTTCTCGATAATGTTTCTCCAGCCCACGCCCGTGTTGTACGCGCAGAATGAAATCTCGCCCTCCTGCGTCGCATACGGGATAATGCATTGCTCCGTGCGCCGGAAGTCGTAATTGAACAGGTCCTGGAACCACATCCCGGCGATGAACAGGAAGTTCCAGCGGTCATTGCGCCGCTTCATCACGTCGTCAATCGTGCGGTCCGGACCAACCTTTCCGTAATTCCGCCCCGTCACGTTGTAGTTCTTGTCGAACTTCGACAGCAGATCAGTCATCTTGAAGTGCGTGGGCGACTTGAACGGATCGTAGTTCTTCATCAGGCACAACGCCATTCCAAACCCAGTCAAAAACTTCCCGCGCGATGCATCGTTCACCTTGGCAATATCCTTCGCCAACTGATCCCCATGCAGGAACGCCGTTACCGGCACCGCTTCCTTCGTTTCCTTATCGATCATCACCGCCATCCCCGTCCCGCAATTCGGATGACAACCGCAAGATAACTGGCCCCAGTCGTTTTTTAAGTCGTTGACGTGCATCAGATCGGCCCAGTCGCTGAAGGTGGACATGAACGAAATCGGGAACCAGTCGCGCTTGGGTTCGCCAAGGCCGGTCTGACCTTTTACGTCGTGGGCGAGATGAGAAAGCGTGTAGCGCTGCGCTTTGCGGCGATCGTCGGTGATGGCTTCGTCGCGGCCAGTGAAGCTGACCGGCTGGAACGACAGGAAGCCGATCTTCTTCGGATTATCCAGCGCGAATTGAATGATGCGACCGACCTGCTCGTTGTTAATGCCGTTGACAATTGTCACCACCGGAACAAT
>QHZW01000288.1 GCA_003224815.1 Acidobacteriota bacterium
CAACGAAGCAAACGGCTCCCGCAAACGGCCGAACGGCAACAGTTGATCTTTCAGATCATCCGCACTCAGCAACGCAATGTCGAAGTCCCTCGCCAGTGAGCGATGCTGAAAGCCGTCGTCAAGAATGTGGAGCTCAGAGTGGAATTGTCGCTCCGCCAGCTTTCCGGCTTCAAAGCGGCTTTCGCCGACAATCACCGGACAACCGAGCCGGCGTGCGATCAGCAGCGGCTCGTCCCCGAAATTCGCCACATTGCCGTTCGGATCCACTACTCTTGCGCCCCGCGATTCCCGCCGATAACCGCGCGAGAGCACGTCAAACTTGACGCCGCGGTGCCGCAGCATCTCACCGAGCACAATGACGAACGGTGTTTTGCCGGCTCCGCCCGCAGAAATGCTTCCCACGCTGATGACCGGCGCCGTCAGCCGATGCTTAGCCAGAACGCCGCGATCATACAAATGATTGCGAACTCCGACAGCACCGGCATAGATTACCGTGAGCGGGTTCACGCCGGTGCAGCCTTGCGCTCATCCGTTCTGAGCAGCGCCTCCAGTCGGGCCAGCGTTAATGCCGTTGCCCCCCGCTGCGATTGCAGCGTTTCGGTAGCTCGCTTTCCCAAGGCTAGCCGTTCCGAATCGTCCGCCAGCAGATCGATCAGATCCCGGTTTAAATTTTCCGCGTGCACCACCTTGACCGCACTTGTCGATTGAAATACGCTCACGATCTCGCGGAAATTTTCTGTGTGCGGTCCCACGATGATTGCCGCCCCATACTGCGCCGGCTCGATGATGTTATGGCCTCCGAGCGGCACCAGACTACCGCCAACGAAAGCAACGTCGGCCAGAGCGTATAAGCTGGCAAGTTCGCCGATCGTGTCGATCAGCAGAACTCTGCCCGCAAGCGGCTCACCATCCCATTGTGATCTGCGAGAGAACGGAATGCCCGACTTCGATAGTAAATCGCCAACTTCTTCGAAACGTTGCGGATGACGTGGCGCCAAAAGCATCACAGCGTGCTGAAACTTCGATAAGACGCTGGCGAACGCACTTAACAGCAACTCCTCTTCGCCATCAAGCGTGCTGCCGCAAACCAAAACTGGCCCTGCGGCGGAATCGGCCAGTGCAGCACGAAGCTCTTCCACAATCGCTGGCGCAGCAGCCGGCGGGATGTCGTACTTCAGATTCCCGGACACGTGGACGCGCTCCGCCGGCGCGCCAATCTCAATCAGTCGCGTGGCGTCTTCGTCTGTCTGTGCGAGGAAAAGATCAATGCCGGCGAGCACTCGGCGTAATGGTTTTCGCCAGCGCCTGTACCCAGGCAGTGACCGGTCAGAAATGCGAGCGTTAACAATGGCCACGCCTGCGCCGTTCTCTTTAGCGGCTCGTAAAAAATTCGGCCAGAACTCAGTTTCGGCAACTACTACCAGCTTCGGCCGGAGCGCGCGCATCCAACGCCGCGACGCGAACGCAAAATCTAGTGGGAAGTAAAACACATTTTCTGCGCCGAAGCGCGTCACCGCGAGTTTCTGTCCGGTGTCAGTCGTGGTGGACACCACAACTCTCGTGTCGGTAAATGACGCTCTGAGCCGCTGCACCAGTTCACTCACCGCGAGTACTTCCCCTACAGAAACTGCATGCACCCAGATTGAGCGTCGCCCAGCCTCTCGAAAGCGCTGCGGGACGAAGCCGAGCCTCTGCAACAGTCCACGCCTGTACTTTCCATGTCGCAGCATCTCGTAAGCCCAATAAGGGCTTCCGAGGACTAGCACTATGGTTAGCAGCACGCTGTAGAGAAAGTACATTAAGAAAGGTCATTCTAAACGCAGACGTCGGGCATCACGGCACTACACCTAGTGGGAACGCCTGCAGCGCAAGCAGGCACCAGAAGTCCCTTGCCTCGGCATCCTATAATTCAAAGTTCTCCTATGAACCGATTCCGTTATTCTTCGTTTCGGACCACTTTCGCGGCGCTGCTGATCCTTCTACCGGTGCTTTGTCTCGCTGCTAAAGATTTCTCCATGCCGAAGATCCAGCCGGCGGCCAGCTATCCGGCGCACGACTACCACTCGAAGGAAAAGGTCACGGTCGCGCTCGATCCGTACGACACTAGCGCAAAAGCCAACATCTTTGTCGTTCCATACCACGATGAAAATTTGCTTCCGGTCCTGCTCGTCATAACCAACGACAGCGATCAGCCGGTCGAGCTTTCAAACATCAAACCGGAGCTTGTAACCGCCGACGGTGACAAGCTCACGCCAGCCGGAGAAGACGAAATTTACCGGCGGATTTCACACCCCACAAGCTCGGGCGCCCGCGTGCCTTTGCCGTTCCCAACCAGGCGCGTCAAGGGAACGGTCAATAATAAGCAGTTTATGGAAATTGAGAATGCTCATTTCAAAGCCAAAGCCGTCGAACCCCTCAGCTCGCAGGGCGGCTTTTTATTTTTCGACATCACTGACGTAAAGAACCCGCTGCGTGGCGCGCACTTCTACTTGACAGGCGTTCGCGATTCGTCAGGCAATGATCTTATGTATTTCGAAGTGCCTCTGGAGAAGTACACAAACGCTGCTAGCCATTAGGCGTTTGCGGCGGCTACTTGGCGTTCCCCTATAATTATCCTGGTCATGGCTACATCGGTTGAATCTTCCGCGCCGGCACGGGAAAAGTACGAGCCAGTAATTGGGCTTGAGGTCCACGTCCAGCTACTGACGGCGACAAAGATCTTCTGCTCTTGTTCTACGCGTTTCGGCGCTCCGCCTAACTCGAACGTCTGCCCAGTGTGTCTGGGATTGCCTGGTGCGTTGCCTGTGCTGAACCGCAAAGCCGTGGAGTTCGCTACCTTGGCGGCCATGGCACTGAACTGCGAAATACGCGAAACCTCAATTTTTGCGCGCAAGAATTATTTCTATCCGGACTTGCCCAAGGGATACCAGATCTCGCAGTACGACAAACCGCTGGCCGAGCACGGGTTCATAGAAATTCAGACTGCGTCCGGGGCAAAGAAGATCGGCATCACTCGCGTGCATCTCGAAGAGGACGCGGGCAAGAGCCTGCACGAAGGCTTTGCGGGCGCGAGCGAGACCACGGCAATCGACTTGAACCGCAGCGGCGTGCCTTTAATCGAAATTGTTAGCGAGCCCGACATCGCCACTTCCGACGAGGCGTACGAATATCTGACACGACTGAAAGAGATAATCCTTTACACCGGCGTGAGCGACTGCAACATGGAGGAAGGCTCACTGCGTTGCGATGCCAACGTGAGCGTGCGTCCTCGGGGCGAAAAGAAGTTCGGCACCAAAACGGAAGTTAAGAACGTCAATTCTTTTCGCTTTATCCGCGAGGCGATTGAGTACGAGATCGAGCGTCAGGTTGAAGTCATTGAATCCGGCGGCAAGATCACGCAGGAGACTCGCCTGTATAACTCCGTCGAAGGCAAGACTTACGGGATGCGATCAAAGGAGCAGGCGCACGACTACCGCTATTTTCCTGAGCCTGATCTGCTTCCGCTTGTGGTTGATGAAAAGTGGCGCGCAGAGATTCGCAGTACGCTTCCCGAACTGCCGGAAGCGCGCCGCAAGCGAATGATGGCTGACTACGGCATCAGTGCCGGAGCTGCCTACACGCTAACATTGACCAAGGCTCTGGCGGATCAGTTCGAGTCTGCGGCCAAGGCGGCCAAGAATCCTAATCGCGTCGCGAATCTGATTCAGAGCGAGTTGATCGGACGGCTCAAGGCGAAAGGCCTGGAAATCGAGCAGTCGCCAATTTCGATGAAGGGATTGGCAATGGCTGCCGACTTGGTCGAGAGCGACGCGATCTCGGGAAAGATGCTCAAGGATCTTTTTGACCTGTGCTTCGAACGTGGCAAAGATTTCCCTGATGTTTACGAAGAAGAGGGCCGGCCTGAGCAGTCGCGCGACACCTCTTCGCTCGAAAAAATCATCGATGAAGTGATCGCCGCAAACCCAAAACAGGTTGAGCAGTATCGCGCGGGCAAGAAGACTGTTGCAGCATTCTTCGTCGGCCAGGTCATGAGGCAGTCTAAAGGGCAGGCCAATCCGCAATTGGTGAACGAATTGGTGGCGAAGAAGCTGGCCTAGAGGTTGTTCCGATTCCCACCACTTGGTCATCCCAAGCCTGACGTTCGCTTGCGTTTTTCAGCGATAAGGCTGCAACTTTCGTCCGCGAGATCAATGTTTTAGTCCTAACGCCTCGACAGTGATCTCGTCAGATGTATTCGGGCCTTCTTTCGGCCCATTCACTACCCCGAAGCCCTGGCCGTTGTCGCGAGCGCCGAAGTCCCACATGTTCCATCCAATGCCGTCTTGTTCCAGCATGGTGCGGAGATCGTGCAACCATCGCGCGCGGTCCTGCGGATCGGAAACTTTGCGGTACACGCCGAATTCGTTACAGGTGAGCGGCACATTCCAGTGCTTTGCCCATTCCGATGCCTGTCCGATCTCAACACCGATGCGGTGCGCATCCCAGTGGTCAAGCCCATATCGCAGCACTGCCAACCGGTTGACCGGATCGGGCTCCGAGGCCGCAACTTTCTCGGCTGTTTCCATGCTCGCCGGATACGCAAGCTTGTTCTCAAAATGCCAGTAGTTCACTCCCCAGGTCGCGCCTTGATGGGTGAACGTGTGCGGATCATAGAAATGGAAGTTGTAGATGACGTTCTTATCCGCGAGTGGCATCATCGCCAGCAGATCTTGTACGTCTGACCAGTTTGCGCCGGCTGCGATGATCGTGTGATGTGGCGTGCCTTCGCGAATCGAGTTAGCCAGCTTGGCCTGCACTCCTGCCCAGCGATAGGGATCGCGGAACTCCGGCTCGTTCAGCACCTCGAAGTAAACCATCTCGGGATCGTACGTCGAGTAGTGCTGCGCGATGGCTCGCCAGAAATCCGAAAACTGTTCGACGAAATTGTCCTGTTGAACCAGCTTTGCTTTGAACTCGCTCTCCGGGTGCATGTCGATGATGACCGCTAGACCTTGATCGAGAATCATCTTCACCGCTTCATCAAGATAGCCAAGATAGTCCGGAGGAATGTGATCGGCCATGTTATGCCGCATCATTGGCTCGGGGTTCACGCTGAGGCGCACGTGATCGAATCCCATGGACTTGATCAGCGCAATGTCGTCAGCCGTGACCCACCCAATGAGGTGCTCTTTGGTATAACCCTTGGGATCGTAAACTTGCGCGAACCACTCGCTCAGATTGATGCCGTGCCGCAGATGCGCTGCGCGCCGCTGAGCAACAGAGTTGTTGGTTTCCGCGGTGATTGGGAGCGTAATTATCAGAAAGAAAAAAAGGATGAGTTTCTTCATAAGCAAAGTTGTTAGTGATACTTGAGAATACCTGACGATCGGCGACTAACCATTAGTCGCTAGCTACTTAAGACCGGCAGCGCCCGAACCCTTTTCTTTGTCGCCGCGTAAATGGCGCCGCACAGCGCAGGTGCCAGCGGCGGAATGGGAGGCTCTCCTGCTCCAGTCGGAGGCTCGTTGCTGGGCACAAAATACCCCTCGACGATTGGCGCTTCGTTCATCCGCACCGGCTGATAGGTGTCGAAGTTTCCCTGCACCACGCGACCTTTGTCGATGGTGATTTGCGCGCGCAGCACATTTGTCAATCCGTAGATCACGCCACCCTGAATCTGCTGATCGAGAATGCTCGGGTTAACAACCTGTCCGCAGTCGAGAGCGACCACGACCCGACGCACCTTCGGAGCGCCGGCTTCCATCGAGATCTCGACCACCGCGGCTGCGTATGTGCTGAAACATCCGAAACACGCGATGCCGTGATAACGTCCCTTCGCCAGCGGCTTTCCCCATCCGGCCTTCTGGGCCGCCAGCTTCAGAACATTGCGCATGCGCGCTGTCTTCCACACGGAATCGAAAAATTTAATGTCCTGATCGGAGGAAAGCAGGTGCAGCCGATACGCCAGCGGATCTTTGCCCGCGGCTTCCGCCAATTCGTCTATGAAGCTCTCGCTCGCGAACGCCATTTGCAGTGCGTAAACCGAGCGCATCCAGCCCAGTGGCACCGGAGTTTCCGTCGCGACGAAATCCTGCAGAACATTTTGGATCGGATATATGAACAACGTTTCGTCCGGAAAGTCGGCGTCCACGCCATTCACCGGCTGCGCACCCTTTTGCGCATTGATGGATGGTCCGACAATCCGATGGTGGAATGCCACGGGCCAGCCCTTCTCATCCACTGAAGCCGAAAGCTTGTGCAGGCTCACCGGACGATACGTCGAACAGCGCATATCGTCCTCGCGAGTCCAAACAACTTTCACCGGAGCGTTGACCGCCTTCGAAACCAGCGCGGCTTCAACTGCATAATCGTGCTCCAGACGCCGCCCGAACCCTCCGCCCAGTAGAGTGATGTTCACCTTCACGTGCTCGGGCTTCAGGCCCAGCAGCGGCGCGATCGTGTCGCGGCAATCCTGAGGCACTTGAGTTGGGCCCCAGATTTCGCAATCATCTCCGCGAAAATGCGCAGTGCAATTTCCCGGCTCCATGGGAGCATGCGCCATGAAGGGAAGACGGTAGGTGGCCTCAATTTTTCGACCGTTCGCTCTTGATACATCGCCCGTGCCGAAAAACTTCGACGCCTTGCTCTCGTCCGCATGTTCCAGCGCATGGTAAATCGCCACTGAAGTCAGATCTTTGCTCTGCCCTTCGTCCCACGTTACCTTCAACGCTCGCCGCGCTTTGAATGCGTTCCAGGTGCTGTCTGCTACGACGGCAACGGCGTTATCCCCGACCTTGTCCACAAAGCTCACGCCCGGCATCTGCTTGGCCTCGGTCGCGTCGAAGCTGGCGACCTTGCCGCCGACCACCGGACACCGCGCCAAAGCTGCATACTTCATTCCGGGCACGCGGAAGTCAATCCCATAAACTGCCGAACCGTTCACCTTGGAAGGCGTATCCAGCCGGGTCAACGGCTTGCCAACAATTTTGTAGCCGCCCGTCTTCAGCGGAGGATCGCCTGGAACCGGCAGCTTGCCCGCTGCTGTCGCCAGAGCGCCATAACTCAGCTTCCGTCCGGACGCCGCATGCACAACTGAACTGCTCTCCGCCTTGCAGCTGTCGCGCTGCACATTCCATTGCGACGCTGCTGCGCTGATCAGCATTTCGCGCGCCTGCGCTCCGGCCTTGCGCATGGGATCCCAGCATGTGCGCACGCTGGCGCTGCCACCAGTGCCCTGGTCACCAAACAGTGTGCTCGCGCCCGCCTGCTCGATTCCAATCTGCGACCAGTCGGCTTCAAGTTCTTCGGCCAGGATCATCGGCAATGACGTTCGCACTCCCTGACCCATTTCAGATCGCGCCACGACAATCGTGATTTTTCCTTCCGGCGTGATCGACACATACGCATTCGGGGTCAACCCATTTTTCGCCCGCGACTTCGAACACGCAGGCAAATAAAGTCCGATCATCAGCCCGGTTCCGGCCGCTGTCGAAGTTTTCAGAAATGTCCGGCGCGAGAGTGGTGTCATTTCGCACCTCCGCCGTTCGCCGCGCGTCGAATCGCCCG
>QHZW01000289.1 GCA_003224815.1 Acidobacteriota bacterium
AGGGCGGCATCAACGACCTTACTGCCAGCGCTCAAAAAATTGACCACAACGACTGGGTGGAAGCCATGTGCGCCTGGAGAGCAATTCACACGGTCCGCGTACTCAGGAGGGATCCGAAAGCGCTTACATCGACCTCTACGAATATTATTGGGCTCCCATGAGCGAAGACAAAATCAGCTACAAGCAGACCATTTCCTGGCTGATCAAGACCACCCTGACCCCGATCCGCATGCTTGACCGGAACATCCGTGCCATCAAGGATGAACCGGACTCAGAAAACTTGAGCCGCTCAGCAATTTTTTATCGTGAGCTCCGCCGGATTGCGATGCTCTACATTCCTCTGGCATTGTTGATGATACTGCTGGGCGCATGGCTGCCCTCTGCGGTGAATCTTACAGACGTTCTAAAGCAGACAGCACACCAATGGAACCAGAACCACCCGGTGGTGAGAGCCGTAATGACTTTCTTCTTTGCCGTTTCGCTGGTCATGAACTGGATCGTACTGAAGCAGCTCGCCGCGAAATGGCTACGCTGGTTCCGCCAGCAGGAGGCAATGCTCGACACATCAGTGACGCTGAATACTTTTTCTGCCGCAACGGTTATAGCTCTGGCCGGGATTGGAATTGGATCATTGTTCAAGGTCAACATCGCCCAATACTTCCGGCCCATTCTCACGTGGCACCTCGCCTTTGCCCTCGCTGCTTTTGCGGTGGCCAGAGTTCTGCAACTTTTTATGGCGAACTTCGTTGGCGATGTTGCCGTGTACGTGAATGCCGACGCCAAGGCCAAGAACTACGCCGTACGTCGCGCGATCCTAAACGGGGCCGCAGCAGCCATCACCCGCATCCTGAAAGACGAGGTCAGAGGCTATCAGCGGGTCATTGTGGCCGGCCATTCCCTGGGCAGCGTGATTGCTTACGACAGTCTGAATGAACTCATGAATAGGTGCCAGCAGGGCGGTGCACGCGATCACGCCATTTATGCTACTCCCGATCAGATTGTCGGAATACAGCCAGCCGCTGCCACAATTCATCGCGCGGACCTCGACAAAATCAAGGGCCTGGTAACTTTCGGCTCACCGCTCGACAAGATACATTATTTCTTCCGCGATTTCGTTCCGGATAACCAGAGCGTCCGTTCGCAAATTCTTGCTTTATTGCGCTCGTTTCGCACCCGTGGCTCCGGCAGGGACTACGGGATTTATCGCCTCCAACCCTATGTTGCCAACCAACTGAGCAACGTAATGTGGCTGAATGCCTGGTCGAAGGACGATCCCGTCAGCGGCATGCTGCATTTTTATGCGCCCGTCATCCGGCGGCACTTCGACTATTTAATACCCATCTATGCCCACCTGAGCTATTGGGAAGATTTGCGGTTCTACGCCTTTTTTTCCGAGCCCTTGCTGCTCGGTGATGCCTTGCCGGAAGAGCTCAAGTTTAAGTATGCAGTCGCGTGACGATGAAGCCGTATGCTTACGACGCGTTGTTCGTTGAACGACTCGAGACCTTCGCGCGGATTGGCCCATGATTTCGCTGTGCCTAGCGAGGGCGGGAACGATTAGGACGTCGCGTGAATTTACCCGAGCTGACTCTTCTACCCGGCCCGAGAATCCAAAGGCGCGGCGAGCCTGCGCACCCGCCGGATCGTCACCCAGTCATATTCGTAAGCCATGCCGCAAATGACGCACGTTTGATAATCCTGTCCGTGAGCGCTGTTGGGCCATGAGAAGCGATGAGGGCAAAGCTTCTGGAGGAAAAGGGAAAGGAAACTTGCCATAATGTTCGGCTCCCCGATCAGCTCGTCAATGCAGCCAGAGGATTGACGATGAGGTGACAATCTGTCGATTCTTACTACACTGCTGCGACATTAGCGCGGAACAGTTCCAGGACGGCTCACATCGTAGTTCAATTTACGACGGGATAATGGCCAATATCCACACGTTGTGCCCCATGCTTGCGCGCGGGCAGGCGAAGATATCGTTGACAGACAGTGTCGCTGATAATGTCAGGGACACCGCCCAGCTGTTAGGCTTTCAGATATCGTGACCTCTACCCAGTTCCATCGCATCAGCAAAGTCCTGGCTGACCCGCGTCGCTACAAAATTCTCCGGAAAATCGCCAGCTGTGACGAAGCGGCCTGTAGCGTGTTACATTCCCGCTTTCCCATCTCGGCCGCGACCTTGTCCCACCACCTGAAGGAACTCTCCAATGCAGGCTTAATCGACACACGTAAAGAGGGCAAGTTCATGCATATCAAGGTGCGTCGAAAAGTCTGGAAGGCCTACCTCGACGAACTGTCCAAGCTCTAGCCGATTTTCCACAGCCGCTCGATGAATCCATTTGGCGCTTCAAACATCATTTAGATGGTTGTCAAATTATCGTACAGTCGGTTGGAGCATAACACGCGAGGAGGAAAGTAATGGCAAAGCTGACAGGAAAGGTTGCAGTCGTGACCGGCGCATCCAAAGGCATCGGGGCGGCAATCGCACGCAGATTTGGCACGGAGGGCGCCAAGGTGGTGGTGAATTATGCGACCGACAAGGCCGGAGCTGAGCAGGTAGTAAAGGATATCGAATCTGCAGGCTCGAAAGCTGTCGCGATCAAAGCCAATGTGGCGAGTGCGAAAGACGTAGAACAGCTCTTCGCCGAAGCAAAGAAAGCGTTCGGCAAAATAGATATTCTCGTGAACAACGCGGGCGTGTACGAATTTCGCCCCCTGGAGCAAATCGATGAACAACACTTTCGCAAGCACTTCGACTTGAACGTGCTGGGCTTGCTGCTCGCGAGCAAAGCGGCGATTCAGAACATCAATGGCGACGGCGGATCGATTATTAACCTAAGTTCCATCGCCTCGAAGACTCCGCCTGCAGGATCGAGCGTGTATAGCGCGACGAAGGGTGCCGTCGACGTGCTGACTCGTTCTCTGGCCGTGGAACTGGGCGCGAAGAAAGTGCGGGTCAACACGCTCGCGCCCGGATTTACCGACACTGAAGGCGTACGGGCGATGCCCGAAGATAGTCCGGAATTTCGTAACTATGCAGTGTCGAGGACGCCTCTGGGACGAGTCGGTACGGCGGACGATATCGCAAGCGCCGCTCTGTTCCTCGCTTCCGACGATTCCCGCTGGATTACCGGAGAGGAGATTCTTGTTGGCGGCGGCATTCGCCTCTGACGCCTACCTGAGTTCGGTTGCCCAGCCTTTCGCCTGCTTTTTGCCGAAGGCTGGGAATGCCGAAACTGATTGATTCCACTTCACCCCGACTACCCGGCATTTCCCCTAACCAGATAAGGGTGTGGTTCACCCTGCGCACCCGGCGGAGCGTTATCCAGTCATAGTCGTTAGCCGTCCCACAGATGACGCACACTTGATAGTCCCGCCGGTGAACACTACGTGGCCAGGAGAAGCGATGCGGGCAAAGCTTCTGGAAGAAGCGATTCCCTGCTCTCAGCGTCAGTTTCAAGCTTCCAAATTCACCAACACAAGTTTCACCGGGGACATGAAGGCAAAGTTGAGAAAGTTCTCTGCCTTTTCGTTAAACGTCGTTTCGTTATACGTCGTTGGCTTGACACATCTTCGCATCGACTCTAATCTAAAACGTTTAGTTGTTCGGCTGAATTCTGACAGTTTCCCTATGCCCGACAATTATTTTGCCAACTACCTTCCCTTGCTCATCCACTTCCTTTTGGCGGGTGCATTGGCCAGCGCGCTGGTGCTGCTCTCCTGGATTATCGGGTTCCGCAGGCCGACACGGGCAAAGCTTTCTCCTTATGAATGCGGCATGACGCCGATCGGAGACGCACGCGAGCGTTTCTCGGTGAAATTCTATCTGGTGGCGATGCTCTTCATCCTTTTCGATGTCGAGGCTGTGTTCCTTTATCCCTGGGCAATCATCCTGAAGGACCTCAAGGCCCATGGGCAGGCGCTCTTCGGAATTTCTGAGATGTTTGTGTATCTCGGCATCGTGCTGGTCGGCTTTTGGTACATCTGGAAAAAGGGCGCGCTTGACTGGGGACTGACGATTTCTTCTCCGCAAGCAGCACGAATGCTTCGTTCGACCCGTAACAGTGCACCGCCAGCAGAGCAAAAAACGGAACTGGTCGGCGCCGCGGGACGAGGTGATCGCTGATGGCGCTCGTCCCCGCAGTGACTGACATCCAGCAACTGAAGTCGCATCCGGCAATTGCTCGGCTGCTTTCGTGGAACGAAGGTGCAGTTGAAGGCGTAAAGTTCGATCGCGACGAAATGACAATTTATGTTGCTCGAGAGGCGATTCGAGAGGCTTGCGCACTGCTGCGCAATGACGCGACCTGTCCTTTTAATTATCTATCCGATGTGACCTGCGTGGATTGGTATCCTTCGGAACCGCGATTTGAAGTGATTTATCAGCTGCTTTCGATTCCGAACAAGGAACGTGTGCGGCTGAAAGTTCGCCTTAGCGGAGATAATCCGGCGCTCGATTCCGTCACCTCTGTTTGGGTAGGTGCAAATTATTTCGAACGCGAAGTCTTCGATTTGTTCGGAGTACGTTTCAATGGACACCCTTATTTGCGGCGCATTCTCATGCCGGAAAACTGGGAAGGCCATCCGCTGCGGAAAGACTATCCGGTGGAGGGCTATCGATAAGACAATTTTGTAATTGTGTAATTTAGTAATTGAGCAATTTAAGGCTTCAGCAGTAGGTAGCGCGATTCCAATTACACAATTAACAATTTCCCAATTACCAAATTTTTCAGATGGCCCACCTCACTCCCACGCCCGCGCTAGAACCCGGTCAGGACAAGACCATGATCCTGAACATGGGGCCGCAGCACCCGTCCACGCACGGGGTATTGCGCTTGCTGCTGGAGATCGACGGCGAAACGGTCGTCCGCATGATGCCTGATATTGGCTTCCTGCATACCGGAATTGAAAAGACCTGCGAGGCCAAGTTTTATCACCAGGTTGTACCGCTCACCGATCGCATAGATTATCTGTGCCCGATGACGAACAATTTATGCTATGCACTAGCGGTCGAGAAGCTGCTTGGCTTGGAAATACCGCCGCGCGCGCAGTGGCTGCGGGTGATGATGAATGAGCTCACACGCATCAACTCGCACCTGGTATGGCTCGGAACGCATGCGTTAGACCTTGGGGCGATGACTGTTTTTCTGTACTGCTTCCGCGAACGCGAAGACATTCTGCGGCTTTTTGAGGCGATCAGCGGGCAGCGCATGATGACGTCCTACTTCCGCATTGGCGGAGTTGCGCTGCAGCCGCCGCTGGACTTCTTCGACCGCGTGCGCAAGTTCGCTGATCGGTTTCCTTCGCGGGTTGACGAATATGAAGGGCTGCTGACTGGCAACCCAATTTGGGTGATGCGTACCAAAGGTGTCGCCAAAATCTCTGCTGACGACGCGATTGCTCTGGGTGCAAGCGGGCCGACGTTGCGCGGTAGTGGCGTGGATATCGACTTGCGGCGCGACATGCCGTACTCGGGATACGAGAATTTCAAATTCAAAGTGCCACTCGGCGTCGAAGGTGACGTGTTCGATCGCTATATGTGCCGGGTGCGCGAGTTGCGCGAGTCAATTGCCATTGTGCAGCAGGCGCTCGCTGGCATGCCAGAAGGTCCGGTGAAGGCAAACGCGCCGAAGGTGGTGCTACCTGACCGCGAGAAGATGAAGACGGAGATGGAAGCACTCATCTATCACTTCAAAATCGTGACCGAAGGATTCGCAGTGCCCGAAGGTGAAGTTTACCAGGCAGTCGAATCCCCGCGCGGCGAGATGGGATATTACGTCGTGAGCGACGGCTCAGCCAAACCGTATCGAGTTCATATGCGGTCGGCTTGCCTCGCGAATATGCAGGCCTTACCGAAAATGTGCGAAGGAAGACTGCTGGCCGACGTTGTGGCGGCGATTGGATCGATTGATATCGTGCTGGGAGAGATTGACCGGTAGGAATTTTGCAATTTGGTAATCGGGTAATTTTGCAATTTGAAGCCAGCGGATTTGCAGATTACGAAATTACCTGATCACAAAATTACAACATTCATTGATCATGCGTTTTTCTGAAGAATTCGAATCGCGCTTCGCCGAGATGGTCCCGCACTATCCGACCAAACGCTCCGCGCTCGTGCCCACGCTGCTGTACGCGCAGGATGAGGTCGGATTTCTGTCCGATGAAGTGATCGCCGAAATCGCGGCGCGCCTCGACCTCACCGATCTCGAAGTCCGCAACGTGATCAGCTACTACTCCATGCTGACCACCAAGCCGCGCGGAAAGTTTAACGTGCAGGTCTGCACCAACATCAGCTGCATGGTTCGCGGCGGAGAAGAGATCCTGCATCATTGCGCGAAAAAACTAGGAGTCGGCAACAAACAGACGACGCCGGATGGCATGTTCACCCTGGAAGAAGTTGAGTGCATCGGAGCCTGCAGCTGGGCCCCAGCCGCCCAGGTGAACTACGATTTCCACGAAAACCTCACCCCGGAGAAAATGGACAGAGTTTTGGACGAGTACAAGAAGAAGGCAACGCAGTAGATTTCGTAATTTGGTAATCGGGTAATTTGGTAATTGAAAATCCGAGGGTCGCGAGGGTTTTAGATTACAAAATTACCCGATTACAAAATTACAAAATGGCTGATCTGGTCTCCCATCCCGACGAGGTAAGAGTCGTCTCCCGGCGCTTCGGCCAGGGTGCGACTGACATTAATCGGTACCTCGAACTCGACGGCTACAAGGCCGTGCAGAAGGCGCTCGGGATGGAGCCGGACGCGATCATCAACGAGGTCAAGAACTCCGGCCTTCGCGGGCGCGGCGGCGCAGGGTTCTCCACCGGGATGAAGTGGTCATTTGTGCCCAAGCAATCCGCAAAGCCCAAATATGTTCTCTGCAACGGCGACGAGAGCGAGCCCGGCACCTGCAAAGACCGCCTGATCTTCGAGCATGATCCTCACTCGGTGATTGAAGGCGTAATGATCGCAGGCCTCGCCGTAGGATCAAAGAGCGGATACATCTACATCCGTGGCGAGTATCGCTATTTGTCGAACATCATGCAGAAGGCGATCAAAGACGCCTACGCCGAAGGATTCCTCGGTAAG
>QHZW01000290.1:0-2791 GCA_003224815.1 Acidobacteriota bacterium
AATCCATGGCAGAAACCGCAGCTGGTCTCGTTGGATGAAGCTAATCCTGTAGCACCGGCCGGCTCCGAGCCTCCGGGAGACTACATGGGCAGCTACTTCCTGCCGAGCGGATCATTGGGCGTGATCTGGACGCGGCGAGATCTCTCGGTTGGCACGACCCTGGAGCGGGATATCTTCTTTGCGCGATCGCTGCCGTAGCGTGGGTTGCCCCATCCTTCGACTGCGCTCAGAACAGGCTCCTCCGCGGCTTTCAAAGGGTGGGCTGCTCGACAGCTTCGTCTGATCCACCTTGTCTAGGGCTTCACCAGAAATCATTGAAATTTAGAGACTTGTACGTGCTCTTCCCCTACAACCAGTACTCCTAGATAAATCATCGAATCTCCGGTTGATCAGAAAGGGCAGGAGGAAAAAGATGAGAAACCTGTTTCTGTGTTTAATGTTGATCTGTACAGCGTCCGCGTTGATGCTGGCGGGCGACAAAGGGAAGTCGGACACGCGCAGCATAACTGGGTGCCTGTCACAAGGCGACAGTGCGAAAGAGTTCAATCTGAAGGCGGACGACGGCAGCACATGGGAATTGCGTAGCAGCACGGTGGTGCTGTCCGAGCATGTCGGACATCAGGTAACCGCTACCGGCGTGGTTTCGAACGCGACCGCGCACAACATGAAAGAAGATACAAAAGACATGGCCCACGATACCGGCATGACAAAGGAAAACAAGGAGCACGGTCATCTGAAGGTCACCGATGTAAAAATGGTGAGCGATTCCTGCTCGAAGTAAATTGCTATTCCAGATGAAGAAGAGCCGGCCCATGCCGGCTCTTCTTTTTATTCGTTGCGTCTTGTTGGAATGAAGTCTGTGACGGATGAACATCAAAACCCCGCCCAAGGCCTGCCCTGAGCGCGGTCGAACGGGCAAAGCTTGAGCGGGGCACCCCTCGGGATGACAGAGTTAAAAATAGGGCTGACTTTACGCTGCCCTAGAGGGCTCGTATCCGGAGGGGTGGCTGACTCTGTTGTGACATGATCCAGCTTGTTAGCTCGCTTGACGGATCAATTTCTCGATTGGAGTTGGAAAGCGCGTCTCAAAGTCCAGCAATTTGGCCCAAAGAGGCGTGATCTTAATCCGAGCCATCTGTTTGTACATTCCGCGCACCTGAGCCTCGAAAGCATCCCATTGGTCGGGTCCGACAGCTTTTCTAGAAGCCGCGAGATATTCGGGCGGTACACCATCAACTATGTCGATGGCGGCAATGCCGCGCACGAGCAAAACATGCGGCGGGAGAGTATTCGTATCAACCGTTAATCCCACCTTTGGATTTGCTTGCAATGCTGGCACTTTGGGCGCGTGCGGCACCGTGCAGAGCACAAACTGAGCACCGTTCCAGTGGAAACCGATAGGGATTGCGCGCGGAAACCCGTCGGGCCCAACGTAGGCCAGTCGTGCCGGAATGCTGGATTGCATTAGTTCCTGTGCGAGTGGATCGCTGAGCACTCGTGTGACGTCTTGTTCTTGCATATAGATTCCTTCTGAGTGAGGTTGAATCGTCAACCGGTCGCGTTTGTGCCGTCCTTCGCACTCAATTTCAACAGGTTTGTCGGTTCTTCGTTAGTGTAAGACGCTCGCCTTACGCTCGCACGTGGTCAGATGTGGCTCGTTTGCGGCACGGCTGAAGCCGTGCCCTGCGGTTTGTGCTCATTGTCAGAGTGCGGGACTTTGAGTCAGAGCAGGGTGTAAAGCCGTGCTGTCACATTAAACTTCCCAGCGCTTCGTTTGTCACGATAGGTATAAAAAGGTAAATTTCATCTACTCTCGTCCCGCGGAGGAGGTGCCATGCCTCGATGTACGAGGCGAATTTGTGGCCGTCGTAAGGCGTGAGGTTCAGCGACTTCTTGTTGGCTCCATTACTTTCCGGCAAAACAGCTGCTCTCGGCGAATCACACGCTCTGCTAAATTGGAACTAGAAAGCGAGCAGCTGAAATGTCACGCGTATTCATCACCGGATCATCCGATGGGCTTGGCCTGATGGCGGGGAGATTGCTTCTCGATCAAGGACACAAAGTAGTGTTGCATGCGCGAAACCAGAATCGCGCGAACGAGTTGCGGTCCAAAGTCGCCGGTGCCGAGGCGATTGTCGTCGGCGATCTGTCGAGCATCGCACAAACGAAATCCGTCGCAGAGCAGGTTAACAAACTGGGCGCCATGGACGCTGTGATTCACAACGCAGCGGTTGGATATCAGGAACCGAAGCGCCTGCAGACAGAAGATGGACTGCCGCAAGTTTTCGCGGTCAACACTTTGGCGCCGTACATTGTTACAGTCCTGATTCGCAAACCGAAACGGCTGGTTTACCTCAGCTCCGGCCTTCACAAGCAGGGCGATGCCAGCTTGGACGATCTGACATGGGAGCGCCGAAAGTGGGATGGAACCCAGGCTTACTCGGATACCAAGTTGCACGACGTTCTGCTGGCGTTCGCAGTGGCGAGGCGATGGCCTGATGTTCTTTCGAACGCGGTTGATCCCGGTTGGGTAGCTACGAAGATGGGAGGACCCGGCGCATCGGATGATCTCGATCAAGGGCATCGCACACAGGTGTGGCTTGCAGCGAGCGACGACCCAGCGGTGAAAGTTACGGGACAATACTTCTACCATCTGAAGCGGCGCGCAGTGCATCCGGCAGCGCACGATTCGAAGATACAAGACAAACTCTTGGCGGCTTGCAAAGCGATGTCGGGGTTGGAGCTTTCTTGAAGGCCCAGCTCGGCTATTCCTCGGGCGGTCCACAGCTGG
>QHZW01000290.1:2910-10358 GCA_003224815.1 Acidobacteriota bacterium
AATGCTGATTCCGGTCACAGAAAAACGCCGCCCGGTGCGCGGTATGCCAGCCAGTTCGCCTTCGTGGGTGCCGGTGACTGTCCAGCGCGTGACTTCGTTCTCGCCGTCGGTGAACGCGTCGTCGATGGTGAAGTGAGCGTCAGGAAACGCGTTCATGTAGTAATTAACAAATTGCTTGTAGCCATCAATACCGCTGGCAGCAGGGGAATTGGCATCGTGGTGAACGTAGTCGGCGGAGATTATTTCGTCAACAGCGCTGAGATTTTTGCGGTTCCAGACATCTTCGAAAATACGGCGAGAGAGTTCTGCATTTTGTGCGGACATAAAAGGTCCTCCTGATTACGCGCGCATTCTACACCCGCAGGAAGTTTTTGCGTCGAAATGCCCGGCGCCGCCGCTCAGGAACTGGTAACCCGTTAGTCATCTCGAACAAAAAACCTTATGCAGCCTTCCTGCTCTTTTCCTTCTGGATGCGCTGTGAGAGCAGCTTCTTGGCTCTTTCCAGTTCGTGGCGACGAGTAGCAGGAAGGTTGCGCCCTGCGCGGTTGATGAAGTATGTCAGCATGCGCATTCCCGAGCCAAGCCCCTTGGGTGAAACTTTCTTCGACGCCAGAGTCCGGGCAACGGTGGCCGCGTCCTTATTAAACAGACCTTCGGGAGGATGCGTGGAATCGGTAGTGACTTTTGCGACCCATCGCTTTTTTGTTTTGGTCTTTGACTTTGTTTTCGCTGTCGGCATGGGAGTACTCCAAGTGATCCGCGAATTTTGATGCATTTCCAGCGCGAGTCGCCCATTCAACCCTCGTTTTAGGCTTGAAATCTGAAACGATTTCCTCAATGTGCTCACCATTCTTGCAGGAAACACTAGTGGCCGAACGCGGTCCCGTTGTATGCTTCAAAAACACGCTCCACTTCTCAATCCATCTGGCCAGGCATTACCTATTTTTTTCAACAGCAGTAAAAGCCCAAGTTAATTACCACGAAAGTAGCGTTGCCTATGCCGCCAGGACTCGACCAACTTAAGCACATTGTGGTTCTAATGATGGAGAACCGCTCGTTTGACCACATGCTCGGTTCGCTCAGCGCAGTGGACCCCCGGATCGACGGAATCACCACTCAACTGAGCAATCCGGATACGACGGGCGCTCAGATCAAACCGCAACCGTTAGCGAATTTTCAGGGCCAGCTTAATCCCGATCCCGATCACCATTTTCCAGCCGTGGACTTGCAGATTTTTGGCGGAGACACCAGCGCCGGTCGTGCTGCGAACATGCAGGGTTTCGTAAAGAGCTATTTCAATCAGAGGCGTGATGTAAAGCACTCGCAGATGATCATGTACTACTTCCCTCAAGAGAAGCTGCCGGTATTGACCAAGCTCGCGTTGGAATTTGCAGTCTTCAACCGTTGGTTTGCTTCTATCCCTGGGCCGACCATTTGCAACCGTGCATTCGCGCATTATGGAACTTCGTTCGGCCGGGTGGACATGAATCCATTCGACGTCATGGAGCCGTTCAAGAGCATCTATAGCAGGCTTCTCAAGGCTAACCATACCGCGAAGATTTATTACTACGACACCACCAGCTCGACCATGGAGGTAGTAAACCTGCTGCAGAACCAGCCTCAGCTGTTCGGCACGTACAAGCAATTCAAGAGTGATTGTGATAAGGGACTGCTGCCGGAATATTCGTTTATCGAACCGAACTATAACGACCACGATACTGACAGCGGCGAAGAAGTGGCCAACGATCAACATCCTGACCACGACGTGCAAGCGGGAGAGTTCTTGATTGCCGAGGTCTACATGCACATCCGGCGGAACAAGAAACTGTGGCCCAACACAGCGCTGCTCGTGCTTTATGACGAGCATGGTGGCATCTACGACCATGTGACGCCGCCAGCGTGCACTGCTGACAAGTTCAGTGCGCCGGCGAATAGCACAGGCACTGGAATGGAGTTCAAGTTTGATCGCCTTGGCGTGCGCGTGCCGGCAATTCTAATCTCGGCGTGGATTCCGCCGAATACCGTTGTGGATCGGGTGTTCGACCATGCTTCAATTCCAGCTACCGTGAACAAGTTTTTTATCGGTGACGATCCGCAGAGGTCTCCGCGTGAACTCAATGCGGATGTTTTTATCGAGCCGAACGCAGGGACACTGGATGCGAAGCGCAACCTGCTTTCGCTGGCTACCATGCGGGACGATTGCCCTGTGTTTGATATCTAGAACGGAGTGACCAAAATGGACGTTATCCATGTGCCTAGGCCGCCAAGGAAAGCGATAAATCTGGACCGTCAGGCCAATGCGCTAATCATGGCGCAGGTCTCGCATTTGCAACATGCGGAACGACGGCTACCGCTGAAGTATCGCACCGAGATTTACACCCACGCCATCCAAACCGAAGGTGAAGCGGCTGAATACATCCGCGAAGTGACCGAGGCAGTCCATAAGGCCCACGCGGATGCCGCAAAGCGCCGAAGCAGGCGCGGGCTGGAAATTGCCGCCGCTGCTGAACCGCAGAAGCGGAAGCGCGCGGTGAAAAGCAAAAAGAAAAGCAGTCGGACGTCCAAGCGGAAGGTCGTCCGGAACGCCAAGACGACAAAGAAAAGCCAGAGGTGATTTTCTTGAGCATGCGCATGTGGTGGAAGATCGGGTTGTTGCTGCTGGTCCCTTGCTACCTCCCGATGGCTTGGTCACAAGAGAGCGCGCTAAAGGGAGAATTGCGACGCGAAGGCGAGCGCGTCTCCGACGCCTGCGGCTCGTTCAGTTTCAAGTCCATACCCAGTTGCGGGTACACCTTGTTTACCGACCATCCGCTACACATCGCAGCGGGCAGCATGCCGCCGCAAAATGGATTCGGCCTCGGCGGAGCATTCGTATGGTCGAAGAACACTGAGAATTGGCGCATGAGTTGGGATGCTGACGCTGTGGGCGCGTTCAGTGATGCATGGCGCGCCGGTGCTTACATGAAGATGGTGCACACGCCGCATCCGGTGAAAATTCAGGCCACTCACCCCTACACCGTTTTCAACCTTTATGCGCAATCGATTTCCTTGAACAAGCTGAACTTTTTTGGCCTGGGCAATAACACATCGCTCGCCGGGAAATCGGTGTTTGGAATGGGAGAAACGATTGTTGGAGCGAGCGCCATCAAGCCGGTTTTCGAGGTGAAAGCGATTCGCTGGCTGAATCTTTCGCTGCTTGGCGAAGCCAATGGCCGCTTTGTCAATATCAGAGGCAACCATGGGCAATCGGTGCCTTCTATTGAAACTCTCTATACGAATGCAACGGCGCCAGGCTTAACTAGTCAGCCGGGATTTGCTCAACTCGGCGAAGGGATCCGCATCAAGCCAGCAATCGGAAATCTTCAACTGAATTACATTGGAAAATTCCAGCAATTCTTCGCGCCATCGAATTCGCAAAATTCCTTTCTTCGCTGGACTGTAGATCTGGACCACACCTACTCGTTGTACAGCCGCTCGCAATCTAGAGGTTCCGAAACTCTGGGCCCCGACTCCTGTGCCCAAGGTGACGACAAGTGCCCGGAAATTCCGCATACGCGCAACTTAGACGGTTCCGTCGGCGTGCGCCTGTTGCTTTCCCAATCTCTCACCTCTGGAACCAGTGTTGTCCCATTTTATTTTCAGCAGACTCTCGGCGGTCAGGACATCAACAGCGCGTTGTCACTCGGCAGCTATCAGGATTATCGCTTTCGCGCTCCTAATCTTCTGCTACTGCAGGAAGCCTTCGAGCACTCAATCTGGGGTCCGTTTGGACTGAAGTTCATGGCAGACCAGGGACGAGTTTCGCTGACACGCGACGATCTGGGGTTCAGTCATCTCAAGCACAGTTTTGCGGGAGGCCTCACGCTGAGGGCGGGTGGTTTCCCCATGGTCTCCATGATGTTCGCATGGGGCGGATCCGAAGGGCATCACAACATCTTCAACATGAATACATCGTTGTTGGGTGGATCGGCACGTCCGTTGCTGGACTGAATTGTCGTCTGGCAGGGACACGCAAGCCCTCGGGTACCTGCACCCAAAAGCTTCTTCCACAGTCTTGTGTCATTCTCGGGCGAATGCGAGCGCGTCGGTTAGTTCCACAGCGGGACCTGACATTTCTCCCAACGCTGTCCTACCTGTTGTAACGAAATCCGTCTTGATCTCACAATTCCAGTGATAGCCCTGTGTGGCTCTTCAAGGAGAACTCTTCTTTTCTAGCTGCCACAGGCGCTTGAATCAAAACGGAGGTACGTGGAAATGCGTAGACACAATGCACTGCATTCGATGTCAGCTGTAATTTTGGGTGTAATAGCAACATGCCTGTTGGTCAATTCGGCTTTTGCCGAACCTAAGAACATTCGACATCCTAAGTCGAGACCGATCATCATGTGGATCGACCCGCTGGATTTCTTGCCGGGCGACTCCAGCGTAAACACTTCTTACAATGCGGTGAGTTCGGGAGTGGGAAGCGGATTGAGTGGTCTCATCATTCAATCCACGACCACCGGCGATACCGGCAGCAGCGGCGGAAACAAGGTCGTGGAGAAAGGAATCCAGGTTCCGCCCGGATATCTGCTCAAAGGCGTGCGCGTCTGCTATGAACTCGCGAATGCACGCAGCTTCATCACTCAAATTCGGCTGGCGCAAGTGCAGAACCCGCCCAGCAGCGCCACGGTTCTGCTGGACGACGCAACCGACCAGACAAATGCCGGCCCGCTATGTGTGAATAGCCAGGCCACGTCAATCGATCCGGGCATTGGGGGCGTGCTGCTTTCGTTCAGGGTGAATTTTGCCGATACCTCGGACCGCATCGTCGTGCGCGCCGTAGGATTGAATTTGGAGCCGAAGCCCTAACTGCATGAGCGAGGGCCATTAGAGAGTTGAGATAAACGGGAGAGACACCGAGCAAGGGGGTGCAGCTAAGACTGCTGAACATTTACCGAATAGGCTGAGCATGCTATGGAAGCTGATCCCAAATTGTTTCGGTTTCAGTTTGGCACGCGATCGCTGAGCTCAACCAAACCTCGGGCACGCCGCACACTCATGTCTCGGTGGGAATCTGCCGATTCGCCTGGCATAAGGAGAAAGAAATCTTCTTATGATTACCGTAGGTAACTCGTCCGCAAGCTTATCAGTTGCCGTAGCCGACGCACCCTCAGCGACTGTTCGGAATTCCGGTGCAACGCCACACTCGCAACCTGCCACGCGCGATCGTGCCGACCTGGTTCAACTACAATCGGGCGTTGGCGGATTCAGTGAACTAGTTAGGCGGACCGAAGCTCAGCAGGTTCAACAGCTCTATCGGCAAGGACACACGGTTCCGCAGATATCGTCGAGCCTGAATTTGAGCGTGTTATCAGTAAACAACTATCTAAGTATCTCTAAGAATGCAAAGTAGTTCTCGGCAAGAAGTTCTGTCTCTTTTGCATCAGGCTGCTCCGCGATATTCTCCTTTCAGAACCAATTTGCCGAAGGTTTGCGGCTCATTGTTATTCTATTGAGGAGGGCAGTTTTCGATGGTCACGTTGGTCAATTGTTTTGAAGTTCCTGCAGGACGTGAGGAAGAATTTTTCTCGATGTGGCAGCAGGTCAACACCTACATGCACGGGAAAAAAGGATATCTGGAACACAAACTGCACCGGTCGCTTGCGCCTGACGCCAGATTCCGATTCATAAACGTTGCATGCTGGGCATCACAGGCCGACTTTGACGCCGCTCACGACGACGGCTTTCGCGCCCTCGTGACTAAACCGGAGTGGTCGGCATTTCGCCCATTTCCCAGCTTGTACGAAGTGGTACACGAAGGCAAAGCCGGGTCATAACCAGATTCGAATCGCTCGCATTCATCGCTTCTTAATGAGAACGTGCGTGGCACTTTCGCCGACGACAGTTTTAACCGGAGCAAAACCGAGCTCGTGGAGATTGATTCCGGAAAAAAGATGTTCGCCTTCCCCCATGAGCACCGGCGACATGGCGAAATGTATTTCATCAACCTGCCCTGTGCTCAAGTATTGGCGAATCACGGATACGCCGGCGCCAATTCGGACGTCTTTGCCATTCGCTGCTTCTTTCGCCTGCTTTAAAGCCGAGTCAATTCCGTCAGTCACGAAGTAAAACGTGGTGCCGCCTTCCATCTGAAGCGGAGCCCGCGCGTGATGCGTCAACACAAATACTGGGGTATGGTACGGAGGATTGGGCCCCCACCATCCTTTCCAGGAATCATCTTTCCATGGACCTCGAACCGGCCCAAACATATTCCGGCCTAAAACGAATGCGCCAACATTTTCGAAAGAACGAACGGCAAAATCGTTGTCGATGCCCTTGGTTCCGCCGCTCTGATCGTGCATATTCTTAAATACCTCTGTCTTCTGGAACCAGGCATGGAGTTCGAGGCCGCGAACCCCGAGTGGATTCTGGAGGTCCTGCCGCGGCCCGGCGCCAAATCCGTCGAGTGACAGCGAAAACGATGCAACTCTAACTTTGCCCATGATGCTTTTCTCCCGCTAATTCTATTCAAAAGTTAGAGCATACCTCGCCAGGCAACTCGCGGTGATTTTCCGCACCCTTTAACGAGTGGCCGTTTGCCGATTGTCCGTAAGACTTTGGTGACGTGGTTCTCAACTCAAGCAACTTGTAAAGTTTGTCGCAAGCCACTTCTCTATCGGGCGGAATAGCTGGATACGGTTAGGCTAGGACTCCCGCCAATTAAACCACGCAAGCTGTGGATCAAAAACCCGAGGTGACAAATGCAACGTGCCCTCCTTTGCGTACTCGTGATCGCAACCCTCGCACTCGCGCGGCCCGCCCTCTCTCAAAACGGCAATGGCGCGCCCAATGGTGCCCACTACAATCTGAATATTATTGGAGTTGAGAATCCGAAGACCACGACTCTGACAGGCTCCGACCGCCACACGATTTTTGTGGCATTGGGGACCAAGAAGGACGCAGTTATCAGCAACATTTATCTCACCCCGGGTCCATTCCAGGTCTGCGACGGAAATGGGTTCGACGCTGCCTATAAGTGCGACGGAAGCCCGGCCGTGAACCAGGGTGCAGTATTCCAACTGCCTTGCAATACCAACATTCCGGCAGACATCACCTGCGCCGACGGCACAGCGCAGGCGTCATATTCGGTATGGGCGCGAGCTCTTGGACAGCCCGGTGGATCGGTGACTATAACTACCTGTGCAACCGATCCCACTACACTTGAAGTTGTTTGTTCGGCAGAGAGCACACTGGACTCGCTTGCTCGGCACGCTGGTAAGCAGACATTCACAAACGTCACCAACGAGTTGACCTCGATGGTTGTAAGCTTCGACGGCGGATTTACATACCAGCGGGTTGCGCTCTTCTCCGGCGGGTTTCAGGACTTCTTCTGGCAATATGCCAATAAGGGTCTAAGACTACTTCAGATTAGGTTCTACGCCCAGTAAGAAATTTTCGGAGTGTCG
>QHZW01000291.1 GCA_003224815.1 Acidobacteriota bacterium
GGCAATGCGGCCGGGGCAGATTCTGGTGGACGCAACCGTACCCCTGGCGGCGAGCATTGGCGGACGCCCCACGCGCGTTTTGGGCATCTGGCAAGGCTCAGCGGCGCAGCAGGCTGCAGAACTTGTGCCCGATGGTGTCGCAGTCGTTGCTGCATTTCACAACACGTCGGCTGAAGTTTTGCAGCATGATGGACCGATGGATTGTGACATTATCGTTTGCAGCGACAGCAAGGAGGCAGGAAGCAAGGTCCGCGCTCTGGCGCGTAAGATTTCCGGAGTGCGCTCGATCGACGGCGGCAAACTTGAAAATGCGCGCATCGTGGAGCAGATCACCGCGCTTCTAATCGGGATGAATATCCGCCACAAAGGCCACTCCGGGATTCGAATTACGGGGCTGCCTACTGAGGCGTACGAGAAGTAGAACGGTTGGAGGCGCGGGTTTCCCTCGCCCGTGTGAGCGCGAAGCTTGCAATTGAGATCATCACTAACCTACTATGGCCGACAGCGCCCAAGCTGCTGTTCAATTCTGCGACGTTTCTTACAATCTAGCCAAAGGCCGCGAAATTCTGTACCGCCTCAATCTCGCAGCCTTCAGTGGTGAAATTCTCGTTCTTCTCGGGCGCAGCGGATCCGGCAAGACAACTGCACTAAAGCTGGTCAATCGCCTGCGCGAGCAGTCTTCCGGCGAAGTGCTGGTTGACGGACGCTCCACACGGACTTGGAATCTGATTCAGTTGCGACGCCACATTGGTTACGCAATTCAAGAGGTCGGACTCTTCCCTCATTTCACAATTGCGCGAAACATCGGCCTTGTGCCCGAGCTTGAGAACTGGGCTAAAGAAAAGATCGCCGCCCGTGTTGAGGAATTGCTGAAGTTGGTCGGCCTGAGCAGTGACATCTCGTCGCGTTATCCACACCAGCTTTCCGGAGGTCAGAGGCAACGTGTTGGCGTCGCACGAGCGCTGGCTGCTGACCCTCCGATTCTATTGATGGACGAGCCTTTCGGCGCGCTTGATCCCCTGACTCGCTCCGATCTGCAGCGCGAATTTCTGTTGCTGCAGCAGAAACTACAGAAGATAATTATTTTCGTTACCCACGATCTGCACGAGGCGTTGCTCTTGGGTTCTCAGATCGCGTTACTCGAAGACGGCAAACTAGTTTCGTGCAGCACGCCTGAGGAGTTTGTGCGATCACAAGACCCACTGGTGCGCAAATATGTGGAAGCATTCGCCGGCACAGATGTCCGCAAGCGGGGCAGGGCATGAACTTCTGGAGTTTCGTCTCGCAAAATCGGCTCGAGATCGCCAGCCTCACGGCGGAACATTTGTGGATAGTCAGCATCGCAACATTGCTGGCTATCGTTGTTGGAGTTCCGCTCGGTGTCCTGATCACGCGGAAACCGGCGCTTCGCAAGCCGGTGATCGCCATTGCAAACATTATTCAGACAATCCCCAGTTTGGCACTATTCGGATTCCTGCTTCCCGCTCCATGGATTGGCGAACGCGCGGGGCGACTGGCAATTCTTGCGCTAATGCTCTATTCGTTGCTGCCCATGATCCGTAATACTTACGCGGGAATCGCTGGCGTGGATCGCGCCATCATCGAAGCAGCGCGCGCCATGGGCTTGACGGATTGGCAATTGCTCTACAAAGTTGAACTGCCGCTTGCAGCCAGCGTGATTCTCGCGGGTATCAGGATCGCTGTTGTCATTTCGATAGGACTTGCGACGATCGCGGCAGCAATCGGCGCGGGCGGCCTCGGGGAGCTTATCTTCCGTGGGTTGACGATGGTGAATAACGCTGTAATTCTGGCGGGCGCGATTCCCGCGGCTATCATGGCTTTGCTCGCTGATGTTCTCATTGGCTGGCTGGAAGAGCGGTTCGCGCCGCCGCGAGAGGCCTGATTGTCGATACGCTATCTGTTTCGCCTTGCTCTCGCGATAACGCTTCTCGCGCTGCTAGGTACTCTGCCGGCCTGCTCGCGTCATGACCGCGTTGTCGTCGGCTGCAAGAATTTCACTGAGCAGATTATTCTCGGCGAAATCATCGCGCAGCAGATCGAAAAGAAAACTCATCTTCCCGTCGAGCGGCGTTTTTATCTGGGCGGGACCTACATTGCGCACCAGGGCATTCTGGCCGGTCGCATTGATATATATCCGGAATACACGGGCACGGCGCTGACTGCGATCCTTAAACAAAGTCCTGCTTCGGACAAAAAGGCTGTTTACGATCGTGTGAAGGCCGAATACGAAAAGAAGTTCGACCTGACCATCGGCCCGGCTTTCGGCTTCAATGACACATTCGCCATCGAGGTCCGCGGAGAAGATGCGCGCCGTCTGCATCTTGCGACTATTTCTCAGGTATCGCAATACGCGCCGCGATGGCGTGCCGGTTTCGGCTATGAGTTCATGGAGCGGTCGGATGGCTACAAAGGCCTAGCAGCAGCCTATGGCCTGCGTTTCGCCGAACCGCCTCGCATCATGGACCTCGGCCTGCTCACGCGCGCCCTCAAAGATCATCAGGTCGATCTGATCGCCGGAAATATGACTGATGGGCTCATCCCCGCGCTGGATCTCGCGGTGCTTGAAGACGACAAACACTATTTTCCCCCGTACGAAGCTGTGCCGGTGATCCGCAAACAGACGCTTGCTGCACATCCTGAAGTACAAACGGCTCTCGAAGAACTAGCTGGGAAAATCTCCGATCAAGAAATGCGCCAGATGAACTACGCAGTTGATGGCCAGAAGCGCGATGTGAAAGAAGTCGTCCGCGAATTCCTGCGCAGCAAGAGACTCTGGTCCTCTGCAACCGCTCCAGCTAATTAATAATTTTGTCATTCCGAACCGCTTCAGCGGTGAGGAACCTGCTTTGCAGACTCATCCGGCAAAAAGCAGCTTCCTCGTCGCGTCGCTCCTCGGAATGACATTGTTATGGGGAAGCAGGTCCCTCGTAGCTGAAGCTACTCGGAACGACATCGCATCTGGAAATGAGCTTCTCGGAATGACATCCACGAAATAACCATCTATCATGCTGCACGATGATGCCAACCAAAACCTGCTGATTATTCCGCTACTCACTTGCTCATTGGCTTTCTCTCAAAACCCTGCCGATCCGCTCGCGCCGACGCACGACACCAAATCGGCCGCTGAAATCGATCACGAGTGGCAGGTGTCAGTTTCGAAATACGACAACAAGCGCGCAGAGATATTGCGCGAAGTGGACCGTCAGGACGCCACTGGCCCTTACCGCGCCGATTGGGAAACGCTGCGCAAATTTGAAATACCGCAGTGGTACCGGGACGCGAAGTTTGGAATCTTCATTCACTGGAGCGTGTTCTCGGTCCCCGGTTCTCAGAACGAGTGGTATCCACGCAACATGTATCAGCAGAAGGACCCGGCGTTCAAAGAGCACATTCAGCGTTTCGGCCCGCAGGATAAATTCGGCTATAAAGATTTCATTCCGCAGTTCAAAGCGGAGAGGTGGGACCCGGCCGACTGGGCGCGGCTTTTCAAGCAGACGGGCGCGCGCTACGTGGTGCCCGTCGCCGAGCACCATGACGGGTTTGCCATGTACAACTCCGATCTTTCTGATTGGTCGGCGGCGAAAATGGGGCCGAAGCGCGACGTTATTGGCGACCTGGCAAAGGCCGTTCGCGCCGAGGGCCTGCATTTCGGAACTTCATATCATCGCGCCGAACACAACTGGTTTTTTGACGGGGGACGTACGTTTCGCTCGGACGTGAACGATCCTAAATACGCCTCACTCTATGGTCCGGCGCACGCCTGGCTTTCCGATCCCAAGCAGATGTTGCTGAACGACTGGACATACGTCAGCCCTGAATATGCCAACGACTGGCTGGCGCGCGCGGCAGAGATCGTGCAGAAATATCACCCCGAGGTCATGTACTTCGATTGGTGGGCGGGGCAGTCGAACTATAGGCGCAACGTGACGCGATTCGCGGCGTTCTATTACAACTTTGGCGCGGCGAACGGAATTCCGGGCGTGATCGACATCAAGGATTACGATTTCGACTGGCATGCCGGCGCGCGCGATTTTGAGCGCGGCCTGCGCGAGGACATCGAGCCGCAGCACTGGCAGACCGACACGTCCATCAGCAATCTTTCATGGGGATATCTGGAGCATGACGAGTTCAAGTCGGCGGATTTCATCGTGCATCAGTTAATTGACATCGTGAGCAAGAACGGCAATCTGCTGCTGAACATCGGCCCGCGCCCGGACGGCACCATCCCCGATGAGGTCCGCAACACATTGCTCGATATCGGTACATGGCTGACGGTAAACGGCGAGGCCATCTACGATACGACTCCCTGGAAGATTTACGGGGAGGGCCCAACCAAGGTTCAGCCTGGCTTTGGCCACGATAAAGATACCAAGCCCTACACGTCAGAAGATTTTCGTTTCACGCAGAAGGGGTACACGTTGTACGCAATTGGCATGGCATGGCCGACGGACGGCCGCGCTGTCATTCACGCGCTCGGGTCAGCAGAGCAGGCCAAGGGAATGCAGATTTCCAGTGTTGAACTGGTCGGCTCCGACGCCAAGGTGGAATTTCATCGGACTGGTGATGCTCTGGATGTACAACTGCCCGCGCAAACACCGGGAAAGTATGCGTACGCGCTGAGGATAAGCGCGACCCAGTGAAGTCTACACGATCCCCATTTTCTTCCCGACTCTCCCCAACACTTCGAGCGCCTGCTGAAGTTCCTCTCTTGTGTGCGTGGCGGTCATGATGGTGCGGATGCGGGCCTTGCCTTCCGGGACTGTCGGAAACGTAATTCCTGTGCCCAGCACGCCTTCTTTGAAGAGCTCGCACGAGAAATCCATCGTGAGTTTGCCATCGCCGATGATGATGGGCGTGATCGGAGTTTCACTCGGAGGGGTTGTCTTTCCGCCAATATCGAATCCCAGAAGTCCGAGCTCTTTCTTCCAGAAGCGCGTGTTGTCCCAGAGCCGTTCGATGCGCTCCGGTTCGTCTTCCAGGACTTCGAAAGCCGCAATGCATGTAGCCGCGACCGACGGCGGATGCGAGGTGGAAAAAAGAAATGGCCGGGCGCGATGGTAGAGCAAATCGATCAGATCGCGCGTTCCGCAGACGTAGCCACCGAGCGCGCCGATGGCCTTGGATAAAGTCCCAACCTGAATGTCCACTCGGCCGTGGACTTTGAAGTGATCGATCGTGCCGCGCCCATTGCGACCAAGGACGCCTGAAGCGTGTGCATCGTCAACCATCATGATCGCGCCATACTTTTCGGCAAGATCGCAGAGCCCGGGCAGCGGCCCGATGTCACCGTCCATGGAAAAAACGCCGTCGCTGATGAGCAGCTTGCGGCCAGGCTGGTCTTTCACACTGGCCAGCTTGGCTTCGGCGTCAGCAACGTTCTTGTGCTCGAAAACGAGAATCTTGGCGCGGGAAAGGCGAGCGCCGTCAATGATCGACGCATGATTGAGCTGGTCGGAGATGATGAAATCTTCTTTTCCGAGAATCGCTGAGACGGTCCCAGCATTCGCTGCGAAGCCGGACTGAAATACCACGCAGGCTTCTACATTCTTGAACCGAGCAATTTTCTCCTCAAGTTCCACGTGGATCTTCATTGTGCCGGCAATGGTGCGCACCGCCCCCGACCCGACGCCATATTTGCGCGTAGCTTCGAGCGCCGCCTCGCGCAACTTGGGATGAGTGGTCAGGCCGAGATAATTATTCGACGCAACATTAATGACCTTCTTGCCGTCGAATGTGCAGACCGGCGCCTGCTCATCGTCGAGTACGCGCAGCTTGAAGTGCGTGCCTTTGGTCTTAAGATCGTTCAACTGGTCAGATAAGAACGAGAGAGGATCAATGCGGGTTGCGGTAGTCATGGTGCTCCACGCTCCGCAAATAGTTTAATGCCTTACTCGTCTCGCGGAATGCACGGGCGAGGACGCCCCAGCGCTTCCAACGATCGTCGCAAATACAAAACTTGGATTTTTGCTTTGTTTTCAGTCTTGACTGGGTAATCTCAGCAGTGACAGCGTGAAGGGTCCGCTGCCGCTCATACCCACGCAGGTTCTTTAATCAGTTCACTTTTCTAAAATGAATATCGCGCGCCGACTGCTCAAAGCCCCTCAGTCCCGGACGTCATCATCGAGTGATAGATAGCCTTGCTCCGCGGCGAGGACGATGCTGGCGCCGGTAAACTGTTTCGATACTGACGCCATGTAGAACACGGAGTGGGTCGTCAGTGGCACCCCAAGTTCAAGGCTTGCCGAACCGTAAGACTTGCGATAAGCAAACTTTCCGTTGCGAACGATGCCAACTGAACACCGTGGAGAGTTAGGCTTGTCGTAGGCAGCGAAGATGTGATCGATCTTTTGGGAAGGAACCTCACCCGCCATAGCAGAAATTAGAGAGGCGATACTGAAGAAAACACAGAAGAACGGTCGCGTCATAGCTTGGCGCTCCAGTATAAGCGTGGGCAACGTTATTGCAGAAGGACTAAGCCATGTGGGGAAATCTGCGCCTCCAAAGACTCGGCCGGCAGGTCAAAATAAAAAAGCCGGAGCTGTGCTCCGGCCATGTATAGATGTGACTTGTCGGAAGGTTACGCTACTGTCCTGAGTTTCCCCGGCAAAAAGTGATAGGGCGGCCACGGCCCGCTGACGGAAATTTCGCAGTTCTTCAACTGCTTGGCAGCGCTTGAATACCGGTTCTGATATTTCTCAATGGATTTGGAATCGATCAGGTGGGCGATATCGATGAGCATTCCGTCTGTGTCAACGCGCTTACAACTCACTTCTTCCTCAAGCGGGTTGAACAGCCGATGGACTTGCACAGAGAGCGCACGAGCCTTAGTCTGTCGCTCTCGGTCGGCACAGGCCTTTTCCCGGAGCTTGCTAAGGTACTCGCCGCCGACTGTGTCAGGAATCTGAACGTCCCGCAGCTCGCGAAGGGCTCCATCGCGAACAATCAGCTTCACATGCATCTCAGCCTTGCCTTTAAGGCGAGCTACGCTCTCGCCGAAGGCCCGCCGATTGGCACGAACCGCATGCTTTAGCGATTCTTCACTATCGAAAATGGTACCGAAACGGAAGGGAAGGACCGTGCCCTGCCGGAAGCAGACACTCACAACTCGCGCGTGCTCCAGAACGTGTTTTTCGTCAAGGCTATTGGTCGCGCGGTCAAATTCACTGACGATAACCGCAAACTCTCCGCTCGGATATCCGAGCACAGTGGCGCCATTTACTCCCTGAATGCCATCCAGGACGAAAGGACGCCGTGTACGTGTTCCATTGGTGATCAGGTGTTCGGTGAGGCAGTACGCGTACCAAGACATAACAAGTCTCTCCAAAGCTGGTCAGAGGCGAACTGGCAGGCCTCAGATTTCGAGACAACGTTGTTAGTTCAGAACCAGGAAAAAGGGCAGTTTTACGGTGGAGCAGGCTTTGTATCCCGCTTCCCAGCTTCATCTTACGCCGGGGGAATCAAGAAATGCAACTATTTCGTTGCACTCCGCATCGTCCGGCTGTTCGGAGTGGTGCGCAGAGGCAACGCGTAAAAGATTGCCAGTCCAATTCCTGTGTTTCCGGATCAAGCAAGCCTCGCTTAACCACATGAAACCAAAGCACATTGAACGAGATCGCGAGGAAAACATAGGTGCCGTTAAAAACGGCGGCGGCGACGGTGCGGCCCGGCGTGGAGTAATGCGCAGCCAGCAATGCAGTAGGAAAAGGAACGACGGTGATACCGAGCAGCAGAAGCAAATTCAGGAACATCAGCATGTTGTCGCACCGACGAATGTGATTGAACAGCCGATGATGGTTCACCCACATAATCCCGATAAAGGCGAAGCTGATAAGAAAGGCCACATAGGTTGGCCACTGGCGGGCCAGGGCCGCGAGCAAGTGTCCTGCTGAAGGTGGAGGGACTTGGACATTAAGAATCAGAAGCGTAATGGCTATCGCGAATACTCCGTCCGAGAACGCTTCGACGCGCGCAGTTTCAGAGGACATGACTTGTCATTTTCGGAGCAATGATGCCGGTGCGAACGCCCGACATTACACTGCCCGGTAAATGATTTTCCCGCCTACGATGGTCGCGACGACCTTACCAGTAAGCTGACGGCCGTCGAAGGGTGTGTTGTGAGACTTTGAACGCGACTTGGAGGCATCGAACGTCCATCGCTTTTTGGGGTCGAAGATGGTCACATCGGCATGGCTGCCGCGCAACAACGTGCCCCGTCCGCGAAGGTCAAGAACTCGTGCGGGACCGGAAGTAAAGAGTTCCACGATTCGGGTCAGCGGAAGTCTGTGGTCGGCGCTCAGAACCGAAATGACTAGCCCCAGTGCGGTTTCAAGTCCGGTGATGCCGAAAGCTGCGCGCTCGAACTCAATGATCTTTTCATGCTGGGCGTGCGGAGCATGGTCGGTAGCGACGGCATCCACAGTGCCGTCGGCGATAGCGGCCAGCAGGGCTTCGCGATCTTCCGCAGACCGCAGCGGTGGATTCATCTTGAAATTGGTGTCGTAATCACGCACATCGGCGTCGGTGAGAGCGAGATGGTGCGGCGTCACTTCGCAGGTCACGCGCGCGCGGTTTTTCTTCCCGCGCCGAACTGCGGTAAGGGATGCTGCGGTAGAGAGATGCGCGATGTGGAGCCTGGCTCCGTTGAACTGTTGAGCCAGTTGGACATCGCGGTCAACGATTGCGGCTTCGGAATTGACGTTCATCCCGCGCAAGCCCAGGCGGAAAGAGGTTGGGCCCTCGTTCATCGAGCAGTTTTGGGTGATACGTGTGTCTTCCGCGTGCTGAATGACCGGAAAATTAATCTCTGCTGATGCCCGCAGCGCATCGCGCATGGTGGTCTCGCTGAGCACCGGCTTGCCATCGTCGGTGACTGCGACTGCGCCAGTACGCTGCAAGGCCCGGAAATCGGTCAGCACTGCGCCCTTGCTCGCCTGAGTTGCGGCCGCGATGGGGAACACGTTCACCACCGCTCCACGTTGAGGCTGCCGGACCCATGTGACCCATTCCGGCGAATCGAGCACCGGCGTGGTGTTTGGCATGCAGCACACCGAGGTAAATCCTCCCACAGCCGCCGCAGCCGTGCCGGACGCGATGGTCTCTTTGTACCCTTGTCCAGGCTCACGCAGATGTACGTGCAAATCGATAAACCCAGGCGCGACGATCAAGCCTTGTGCGTCAATTTTCTCTTCCGCGCCAGCGCGAATTTTGTTCGGCGGCGCAATCTCCGCCACTTGGCCGTCGCGTAGAAGCACGTCCATAACGGCATCCATCCGGGCCAGCGGGTCGATGACCCGGCCGCCGCGAATCAGCAAAGATTGCGTTGCGTGCTTCAAGAAACTTCCTCTCCTCGGATTGACACGGATTTACGCGGATTCTTTTTGTCGTTATCGAAGATATAGCGCTTGAATTCCGCTTTCGGCCCGAAATTGAACAGAAGTCCTACTTCAATCTCCGTTGCGCGAACCGGAACTGCTATCTGCCGTTCGAAAAAAATCCCATTTTCGGCCAAAGCGATCGCGAAGGCTTGTTCGTAGACTGATTCCAGAAAGCCGTGCCCAAGTTCGTTGTAAATGCTGTAGAAAACTCGAATGAGTTTCTCGGTCAGATCCCTATGCTTCAATCCGCGTTCATCCGCGTTCATCCGCGGAGCTGAAGTTGCCAGCCTCATGCCGCCTTCCCCAGTGCACGGGCGAGCACGGCCATGCGCAGCGGGACGCCATTATGAACTTCCTCGACGATTACCGATTGCGGGCAATCTGCCACATCCCAAGTGAGTTCCAGGCCCCGAATGATCGGCCCCGGATGCATCAGCAGGGCGTCCGGCTTTGCCATGCGCAGGCGTGCCATAGTCATCTGGTAGCGCGAAACGTAGTCCGGCAGGCTTACTTTGAGTCCGGCCAGGCGCTCGCGTTGCACACGGAGGATCATTACTACGTCTGCTCCTCGAACAGCCTCTTCACAGCTTCGCGAGATGCGCAAGCCCTTGACCAGCGTAGTTGCCATTTCCGGAAGCAGCTCGGGTGGACCGCACAATGTCAGTTTGGCGCCTGCTTTGCTGAGCAGATGAATTTCCGAACGGGCCACGCGGCTGTGATAAATATCTCCCAGAATTGTGACCTGCAGGCCGGTGAGCTTCTTCTTATGTTTCAGAATCGTGTAGGCATCGAGCAGCGCCTGCGTCGGATGCTCATGCATGCCGTCGCCTGCGTTGATAACCGGTATGTCCAGATAGCTGGCCATCAGGTGCGGCGCTCCCGCATTGAGGTGCCGCACTACGATCGCGTCCGCGCCAACCGCGCGCAGGGTGTAAGCCGTGTCGAGCAGCGACTCGCCTTTCTCAATGCTCGATCCACTGGAGATAACCAGACTGGTTTCGGCGCCGAGTGCTTGTGCTGCCACTTCGAACGACGTGCGGGTCCGCGTGGAAGCCTCGTAGAACAGAAGCAGAACACGCTTGCCACGCAGCAGCGGACGGGCCTTCGCGGGATTCATCTTCCGGGCGAGCAAAAGCAGCTTGTTGATTTCAGAAACCGGAAGATCTTCGATCCCGAGAAGCGAACCCCGGGCTACGCTTCGTTTTTCACTTTGTGGCCTGCTTGTGGACATTGAAATCAAGTTCAGTTTTGCTTTTCGACCAGTAAGACCTTTTCGGTTTCATCAACCTCGCGCAACAGCAACTCGATCCTTTCCTTCTGCGTCGTCTGGATCTTGCGGCCCACATATCCCGCTTCAATGGGCAGCT
>QHZW01000292.1 GCA_003224815.1 Acidobacteriota bacterium
TACTTCCGAATTGCCCATTATCCGCCCCGAGTCGAAGCTGGGAGGATCACCTCCTGTAGCCGGACTTCCTGTAGTCATCCCTTGGTATTTCTCTCGATCACCGCTGGTTCGCCGACAATTCTGGAGTGTCTGTCCCACTGGTTGACGCCGCGCATGCGTGAAGGCGATCGGCGAGTCGGCCCCGGTAATTGGAGCGGGCGGAAATGTCGAGTAGCCAAGCTTTTCCCCAATCACCAGGGCCGCGGATCTCCGCAAAAATATCCCGGGCCGTTGATGAACCGCGTCGATGCGCGAGTGTTGGCATCGGATTTGGCAGCCAATCGCACACTATTCGGCACCCACGACTGTGGATAATCCGCGACATCGCAGAGGAATTCTACTTGCACCTGGTTGGGCGAGTGGAACCGGCTCGCCGTGCCGTTGTTCTCCCACATGGCGCCAAATGCATATGCGCCAATTCCGTGAAAGTAGAAGTAATCGCATGCGTCTTTAGCCGTGCAGTTTCCGGGGGTTCCGCAGCGGTGTCCGCCGCACGATCCGTTGTCCCAGTTGTACTTGTCCATCCAGCCGTGCCAGCCTTCATGGTTGAAATCGCCGGCGCGGGAGCCGGGATTGGCATTGGTCGCGAGATTCGGGTCATAGAGCAGACACGAGGTCTGCACTTCGTTCGCGCCGAAGAAGTGAGTGGAGAAAGCACCGAATATACTCGTGTCGTCGGTGGCGGTGTGGTAGAGGTCATCATGAAACTGGTTGTCCCAGCGCTCGGCGGTTCCACGATAGTCCACCGTGCCGTGAAAGGAAAATTGCCAATTGTCCTGCAAGCCATAGGTGAGCAGGTAAGAAGCGTTCCAGTGCTTGGGATATTCCTTATTCACGTTGCAGGCATCGCTCCACCCTCGTGAACCCCAGTCCGACCCCCGCATATCATAAGCCTGGTACTGCCATAAGAAAAAATCCTGCCAGCATCCGTGCGTGTTCCAAAGATCTTTGTCAGCCTGGCTCGCGGTTGTTTGATTACAGTTGGCGTTCATGGCGACGGCCGAGAACAACACCGTCAGGCAAACCGCCAGTTTCAGTTTCCAGGAATTTGTCACGATCATCCTCCTTTAAATGACCTACCGAACCGGTGGTTCATTTTGTTTCGGTGGCTTCGCCGCTTCACCTTTTTGCTCGATCCGCTTTGGAGCAGGGGCAACCGCCTCCGGATGGGCTTTCAGAAATACAGTCAGCTTGCGGTTGAATGCCGCAGCTTCCTCGGTAGGTTCCCTGCGTACTCGATCCACAAAGACTCTCTCTTTCGGCTGGACGTACTTCAGCAGAGTGGTACGTGCTTCTTTAGAATCCTTGTGGTTCCAGAGATACGCCTCGATGGCTTCGGCGCGAACGATGCGCGAAGGATGTTTGCCGGCCGCCCACAGGACCTCGCGATCGGTCACGGGTGCGCGCAGATAGGCCAGACCGTCCACCGCCTTCGCCTGGAGCATGGCCAACTTTGTCTGCTCCACGTTTTCGCCATTCGCTACGATTCCCTTTTCTGGAAGTGGGCGGTGTAACAATTTCTGGAAGCAATCCCTGCCGACTGGACTGCGCATCTCACCCAGAACTGATAGCGCGAGAAGAGAGCGGGTGAAATCAGATTCGGCGGTGCGGTTCGCTTCATCGCAGAAGGCGGCACCAACCGCTTTGTACTCGCGCGCCTCCTCGAGCATGCGGCGGATTTCTTCGCGCTGACCGGCCGTGGAAGCGCCTGCCCAGTCGAGAAAAGCGGCAGCAGCCTTGGCGACTTCCTGCTCCGAAACATTCAAAGCTGGCGCTGTCACAGCGGCGCGCGCCTTGTCCTGTTCGCTTGGACGAGTTGCGATTACAGGCTCGTTGGAACGAGGCGGTTCCTGCTCGTGCTGCGCAAAGCAGGCGGCAGTCATCAGGCAAGCTACTAAGATGCAATGCCAATTCATAATCTCTCCTCGCGATCAGGAAGTCTTCTGGGTCAGGACCGAATACCTAGTTGTGGCGAGCACTCTTGTTAATAGGATGGTGACGTGAGATGCCTATCCGTTACAAAACACTTCGACACCGCATCCTGAATGAACCCGTCGTTCGGGCATCCTACCGCGTCGTGTAATGCAGTCCTGAAACGGTTGCGGGGTGGCTGGTCGGCAATACGGAAACTATGACCTCGCTAGCCGATTGACCATGAATCTCTATACCACCATTGACCGAATCGCGTTCCCGCCGTCCACTCTGAAAATGGGGTTTAAACGGTATTGTCGCGTGCAAGGGCGCCCGGTACGCTCATTCGCGGAATGAAAACTCGAGGAGGAACTATGAACTGGGACCAGATCAAAGGCAAATGGACACAGATGAAAGGCTCGGCCAAGACGCGCTGGGGCAAACTGACTGACGACGATCTGGATATCATCGCGGGCCAGAAAAATCAGTTGATTGGACGAATACAGGAACGTTATGGCATACGGAAAGAAGAGGCGCAGAACCAAGTGGACGAGTGGGGCCGTTCCTACGACGAGGAGACTGAACTTGAGCGAGAACGGCTGAACCGCAAGGCCAGCTGATCGCAGACGGGGAGTGCCGCCGGCCAAACGGCGTGCACTCCTGGTTTCCGGATATTTAAGGAACAACGTGAACTACTAGCTTCCTCACGCGATTACTCACGTTACACTTTCCGGCAACCCGACAGGGTAAAATAGCCCAAGCACCCACCCACGGTGGTTGAGCATCCAACCGCTATGGCTTGGTAGGTTCGTGGCCCGTGGAGTTGATGGGAAATTCATGAAAAATCTTTTTGTTCTGCTTCTGCTGTCCACTTCGTTTGCTCTTGCCCAGCAACCCACGTCGAGCGCTCAACCCGCTCCGGCCAAGCCTGCCCAAACATCTGATTCCGCTCCAAAAAAGGTGGACAAAGCCGCTGCGTACTACCACTTCACCATGGCGCACATGTACGAAGAGGAGATGGCTGCGTACGGTCGCAGCGATCTGGTGAACAAGGCCATTGACGAATATCGTCAGGCCATTGCAGCCGATCCGACTTCCGAGTACCTGTCTGCCGGGCTGGCTGAGCTGTATTCGCGGACCGGGCGCATTCGTGATGCTGTCTCTGAGGCGCAGGAAATCCTAAAACGCGATCCGCAGAACCTGGAAGCCCACCGCCTGCTTGGTCATATTTATTTGCGTTCGCTCGGGGACATGCAGGGTGGCAGCGGATCGGACAACGTGCTGAAGCTGACCATCGAGCAGTACGAAGAGATTGTGAAGCTCGATCCCAAGAGTGTGGACGACCACATGATGCTCGGCCGGCTGTATCAGGCTGACAGTCAGTTGCAGAAAGCAGAGACAGAAGAGAAAACCGCGGTCAAGCTCGCGCCGGACTCCGAAGATGCGGTCATGGCCCTGGCCATGCTCTACAACGAACAGGGCAACACTAATAAAGCTGCGCAGACGCTGGCTGCAGTTCCTGAGAGCAGCCGCTCGGCCAAGCTCTATTCAGTTCTGGGTGCGACTTACGATCAGCAAAAGGATTATCCGAAAGCAATTGATGCATACCAGCACGCCATTGCGCTTGACCGCGACAACCTCGACGCGATTCGTGGCCTTGCGGACTCCTTATTGAACGCGGGCCAGACGGATAAAGCTCTTCAGCAGTACAAAGTCATTGCCGATGCGAACCCCGAAGATGCGCGCACGTACATCCGCATGGCCGAGATTTACCGCAAGCAAGGCAAGCTCGATGTTGCTATCCAGAACCTGAAGAAAGCTTCGTCGCTGGTGAAAGACGATGAGCGGATATCGTACGAACTGGCAGAAATTTACCAGGCCCAAGGCCGATACGACGATGCCACGCAGCAGTTACAAAACCTGCTGAAAACGTCGGAGAAGGCAGATAACAAATACACGCAGGAAGAACAGGACAATCGCGCAATTTTCCTGGAACGGCTGGGCAGTGTTTATCGTGACAACAATAACGAGCAGGCTGCACTCGACACCTTCCAGAAAATGCTGACACTGGGCGACGAGAATGCCAAGCGTGGCTATCAGGAGATTATCGACACTTACCGTCAAGCCAAACAGTGGCAGAAGGCGACTGACGCAGCGAAGGAAGCGACGCAAAAGCTCCCCAAAGACCACGAATTACAGATGGTTTATGCCAGCCAACTCGCGGACCTGGGTCAGCCGGATGCTGCAATTCAGCAGGTCAAATCATTCTTGAACGGTTCGCCTGAAGATCGCGAGGTGTACATCAATCTCGCGACCATGTATAGCCGTCTTAAGCGCTGGTCCGAAGCGAACGCCACCCTCGACAAAGCCGCCGAGCTTTCCACTAAACAGGAAGATAAAGACGCAATCGAGTTTCTGCGGGCTTCTGGATACGAGCGACAAAAGAAGTATGAAGAGGCCGAGACTCTCTTCCGCAAAATCCTAAGCGGGAATCCGAACAATCCGGCCGTCCTGAACTATCTTGGCTACATGATGGCTGATCGCGGCGAAAAGCTCGATGAGGCTTTCAATATGATCAAACGGGCTGTCGATCTCGAGCCAGCCAATGGCGCCTATCTCGATTCGCTCGGCTGGGCCTACTTCAAGCTCGGCAAATATGACCTCGCGGAAGATAATTTGATCAAGGCTTCACAGCACCAGATGGGTGCCGACCCCACCGTTCAGGAACACCTGGGCGATCTCTATCAGAAAACCGGACGCCTGAAACTCGCAGCCGCCCACTGGGAGCGCGCCGTCGATGAATGGAACAAGACGGTTCAACCTGAAGTCGATCAGGAAGCGCTAGCTAAGATCCAAAGGAAGCTGGAGTCGGCCAAGGTGAGATTGGCGCAGCAGGAAAATAAATAAAGCAGCCAGCACTCAGCGCTTAGCATTTAGACAAACCTGGAAGGTTAGCTGTCTTTGTTGCTGGTAAGTCTTTTGCGCGTGATTAGCTGAATGCCGAGTGCTGACTGCCGAGTGCTTCTCCGCTAGACTCAGATAATGCTCGCTCCCTTCGCAGTGGAGCACTCGCGCGGACGCCGCTATCCGGAGCCGACGCATCCTTATCGGAACGACTTTCAACGTGACCGGGACCGCATCATCCACTCGCGTGCGTTCCGCCGGCTGGAAGCAAAAACACAGGTTTTTACCCGCCGCTATTCCGATCACTTCCGCAACCGGTTAACCCACACTCTTGAAGTCGCCCAGATTTCCCGAACCATTGCAGCGCAGCTTGGGCTGAACGTTGATCTGGTCGAGGCCCTTGCATTGGTGCACGACATCGGGCATCCGCCATTTGGTCATGCCGGTGAGCGCGCGCTCGACAACGCCATGCGCCAGCACGGACTATTTTTCGATCACAACCTGCACGCGTTGCGGATTGTTGAAGATTTTGAGCTGCGCTATGCCGCGTTTCGCGGATTGAATCTGACCTTCGAAGTCCGCGAAGGTATCATCAAGCACTCGCGCGATTATGCTCCAGCGCAATTTCCGGAATTGACGGAGTACTTGCTAGATCAGCGACCTCCACTCGAGGCTCAGTTGATTGACTGGACTGACGAACTGGCATACTCAACCGCCGACCTCGACGACGGTTACGAAGCTCACCTAGTAACACTGGAACAGATCAATGAAGGAGTCCCGGTGTTTGCGAGATTCTTTGGCGAGGTCAGAAAACTGTATCCGGGCGCAGCGCCCAAGCTGCAGTTCAACGAAGTCTTACGCCGTATTCTCGATCGTTGGGTCGGAGACTTGATTCGCAACACGCAGGCGCAGGTAGAAGCCGCGGGTCTCGCGGCTCTCGACGACGTTCAGACCTACTCTCGGCGTCTTGCTGGACTGAGTGCCGACGCCGAGTCCGAACGGCGGCAGACCAAACAATTCCTGTATCAGAACCTTTACAACTGCCCGTCGCTCGAACCGGAGAAAGAGGATGGTGAGCGCATCATCAGCGATCTCTTCGAGCTTTGGATGAAGCATCCCGAAAGACTTCCCACCGGCTACCAGGAAAAGGCAGATGCCGAGCCACTGGCCCGCGTCATTTGCGACTACATCGCGGGCATGACAGATCCTTATATTTATGAGCAGTACGAAAAGCACTGTGGATAGTGCGTGTTCGCTAGGGTTCCCTCTGCACTTTTTACCTACTTCGCACTGATTTACGCTAGCAGCGCGCCGCCTGCTCCTGCGAAGGGCTACAATATCCCTAGAATATCAACAACTTAGCTCTGCTCAGGTTTGGCACGGCACTTGATATACGTGAGTGCAGGCGTCAGCATCTTAGGATTCCAGAGCGCTGAAATGGCACTCCGGTAACCAAAGAGGCTAGTTGAAAGAGGCGCCAAGATTTTCGGCCAGCGTAGCGTCAGCGCAGGCCAGCACGCCGCAGAATGCCGGACAAGAATCCCCGGCCCACACGGATCGTGCTTCAGTTCCAGGTAAAAGACGCACCAAATCGCGATCACGCCCGCGCAAGGCGTGCGGCGCGGAGCTGGCAAAAACGGATGCAAGTCCGGCGAGCGGCTCCCCCACGGAGGATGTAGAAAATGAAAAATCGCGCAGTGGTAGCGTTGTTCGTCGCGTTCGTACTGTCGCTTCCGGTGCTCGCCCAGCAGCAGCCGGCAGCCTCGACGACCGACCAGTCGCAAACCCAATCTCAGCCCGCCAGCGGGGACACCGCCAGCGGCAAGGCCCCCTTGCAGTACGAAACCCGTCAGGGTTTCTGGGGCAAGGTAAATCCGTTTGCCCGCAAAAAGTATGTGCAGCGGCAGATTACGCCCGTCCAGAACCGCATCAACGAACTGGATGAGCTCACCGCCGCCAACAGCAAAATGATTAAGGACGTGGACGGCCGCGCCCAGCAGGGCATTCAGCAGGCGTCTGCGAAGGCGACCGAAGCCGACCAGCACGCAGTTGACGCTGGCAACAAGGCGACCGCCGCCCAGACCACCGCGACCCAAGCCAACAATCGCCTGACGACCGTCGAAGGCGTTGTCAGCAACATCGATCAGTACAAGGCAACCAACCAGACGGAAATCCGTTTCCGTCCGGGACAGGCTGTTCTGAGCCAAAACGCGAAGACTGCGCTCGATGATCTTGCGACCCCTTTGAAGGGCCAGCACGGTTACATCGTTGAAGTGCAGGGCTTCTCATCCGGCAAGGGACAGGCCGCGATCGCGACCTCGCGCAAGATGGCTGACGCCGTCGTTCGCTACCTGGTCGAGAACCACGAAATTCCGGTTTACCGGATTTACGTGGTCGGTATGGGCAATGCTCCGGCGCCTGAAGCTGCTAACGCCGAGCCGGGTGCGAAGCCGAAGCGCATGAGCGGTGGCCGCGTCGAAGTCAGCCTCATGAAGAATGACCTCGAGCAACTGGCTTCCGGATCGAGCACCCCCGCGCCGGCGCCGGCACAGTAAGCGTTTTGTGTGGCTCGGACTTTGTCCGAGCCACTCTTTCCCGAAGGCCGGACTCCGCACCTCCGCCTTCTCCTCAGAAAAGCCTCCCGGAAGGGAGGCTTTTTTGTCTGGGCCGCAAAAATTTTGCCCGCAAAACCT
>QHZW01000293.1 GCA_003224815.1 Acidobacteriota bacterium
GCCGGTCGCCAGGATCGAAGCGCAGCATGACTTCGCCCAGGCTGAGCAGGTCCCAGCGGCAGTTCTGCTTTGTCTTGATCGTGAGTGGCATCGGCTGTTTTTGCAGATCCTGAACGCTTGCAGATTTTATTGATTCACCCCGCTCGCCAAAAACCCGCCATCCACGGCCAGCACATGCCCAGTCACGAAACCCGCGGCATCCGATGCGAGATATACAGCGGCTCCGATCAGTTCTTCTACTTTTCCAAACCGCCCCATTGGGGTGCGCACCAGAAATTCTTTTCCACGCGGAGTGCCATCGATAAGTGCGCGATTTATGTCAGTAGGGAAAACGCCGGGGGCGATGGCATTCACGCAAATGTTGTACTTCGCCCATTCCACGGCCAGTGTTTTCGTCAACGAAACCACCGCAGCTTTGCTCGCCGCATAGGCCGCCACTTCAAAAAATCCCCGCCCCGAAGAGATCGATGCAATGTTGATAATGCGGCCCGCTTTGCGCTCGATCATCTTCCGGCCGAAAACCTGGCACGCGCGCAATATTCCGGTGAGATTGGTATCGAAAATCCCGTTCCACTCGGTCTCACTGACGTCGATGCTGGGGGTCCGCTTCGTGACTCCCGCTGCGTTGAGCAGGATGTCCACATGCCCGAACTCCGCGCATACAGCAGAATGCAGCGATTCGATACTGGCGCGATCGCCAACGTTTGTGGCAATTGCCAGCGACTTGCGTCCGAGAGCTTCGACTTCCTGCGTCACCGAGCGGACAAGATCTTCGCGGCGGCCAGTTGCCACAACATTGGCTCCGGCTTCGGCCAAGCCCAACGCCAGTGTGCGCCCAATACCTGAAGTTGCGCCAATTACGACAGCCGTTTTTGAAGTTAAATCTAGTCCTGGGTATCCCATTTGATGTTGGCTGACCGCCCTGCTCAAGCCAAGAATGATATCAGTTTAAGTGTCGAGCAAAGTTCCGCATGCGCAGTTCGTTTTAATGCGGACTGTAAGGCGAGAGTTTCGATTTACTACATCCGAACTCGCGACAGCAACAAGGTAATGCCGATCCAGAACCCCAGGCCCAATACTGAAATTCCAACTGCTGGAATCCAAAACAAAGCTATTCGCAGAGAGCCCTTGTCCGATCGGCTCGCGGTGTAGAACCACGAAAATGAAATCAGAAACATCAGCCAGAACCAGGGTGAGAATGCGCCTTCTAAAAGCCGACCAACAACGGCAGTCAATCCCGTTTGTCTTGAACGATCCACGTTACGGATAATCTCTGGAATTGTGGGCAATAAAAATGCGAGAAAGATGCTTGCTACTGATGTCAGCAGAGCTTGCACAAAATTGCTGATTTCTATTCTTATTCTGACTGGGTTCTACTTTTTGCATGTGTGTCTCTTACCAACTGTGCATGGTGCCATCCAGCTTCCGGTTAATTGGCAGATAAGCTGTCTGATACTGATACTTGGCCGCCAGGGGCTCATCAATATCTACCCCGATTCCCGGCGCATCTCCCGGATGCATGAATCCGTCTCTGAAGGTGTAGGCATGCGGGAAGACGCTGTTAGTTTCCGGCGTGTGCGGCATGTATTCCTGAATGCCGAAATTGTGCACGCTCAAATCGAAATGCAGCGCGGCGCCCATACACACCGGGCTCAGGTCTGTCGCGCCGTGCGACCCGGTCCGCACTTGATAAATTTCGGCCAGGTTGGCGATTTTTCTCAAATGTGAAATGCCGCCCGCGTGCACCACTGTCATGCGAATGTAGTCAATCAGTTGTTCCTGGATCAACTGCTGACAATCAAAAATCGTGTCAAAGACTTCTCCCACTGCAAGTGGAGTTGTGGTGTGCTGGCGGATCAAACGAAAGCTTTCCTGCAACTCTGCTGGCGTGGGATCTTCCAACCAGAATGGGTGGAATGGCTCAAGCTCTTTGCCTAGCCGGCCCGCTTCGATCGGCGTCAAACGATGATGGGCATCGTGCAGCATGTGCACTTCCGGGCCAAACTCCTTGCGCAGGCGCGCAAAGAACTGCGGCACATGGCGCAGATAGTGTTCGGTTGACCATTGATTTTCCGGAGGCGCATTTTTCTCGGCAGGTTCGTACGCCATGGTGCCGTGGCTGATCCCATAAGTGCTATTCAGCCCCGGAATCCCTGACTGCGCCCGGACTGCCTTGTATCCCAAGCTAAGAAAGTGTCCGAATGACCCCAGTGTTTGTTCGACATCGTCGCCGCTGGCGTGCCCGTAAACCATCACCGCATCGCGCGAGGCTCCGCCTAACACTTGGTAGAGTGGTACATTTAGACTCTTCGCCTTGATGTCCCAAAGCGCGACATCTACCGCCGCGATTGCGCTCATGGTGACAGGCCCACGCCGCCAATACGCGCCCTTATAGAGGTACTGCCAGGTGTCTTCAATTCGCCGGGCATCACGACCGATCAGGAGGGGAATAATGTGATCCGTCAAATAGCTTGCGACGGAAAGTTCGCGACCATTGAGAGTTGCGTCGCCCAGTCCCGCAATCCCGTCCTCGGTAATCAACTTCAGCGTGACAAAATTTCGCCCGGGGGAACAGACGATCACTTTGGCATCAACGATCTTCATTCTTCAGCTTTGCTGGCAAAATTGAGGAAAGCTAATCTACCACGAGAGGAACGCCGAGCTAAGCTAAAGTAGCGGAATTCATCGAGTGCAGAGCTGGCGGTGGGCGCTAACGTCGGTGGGCGGAACGCGCTGCGGCCTGATGCGATCCGAGTGGGATAGCGGCCAAATCTATCCAGCGGTTGTTGCCGCCTTCACGCACAAAAGTAAGGTCGCGAACTTCGATGCAGCGGCTGCCTTCGTATTCCGCCCAGCGTGTCCGCGCCATGCGGTAGGCGTGCTGCGCCTGGTTTTCGGCGCCCATCTTCACGATCGTGAGATGCGGCATGTAGGGCCATTCTTCCTTTGTGGCCAGTCCATTCACGTTGAGGAGATCGTGCAGTTCGCGCATTCGGTAAGCAGCATGCGCAACGCGAACGAAAACTGTAGGCGTTACCGGAATGAATGTCTCTATCTCACCCAGGGAAACTTCAAAAGGTTCAATCTGGCGACAAAGCTCCTCCAGCGTTGCAATAGCATTCTCCTCTGATCCCTGGAGGCATCGCGGGGGAAGCAAGGTTACGTGAGCGGCGAGATGTGGCAGTTCCGGATGGAGCTCTTTGCGTAGGTTTTCGACGAACTCTCCAACCTGGTTCTTTACGTAAGCCACTAGGGCGTAACGCTGCGGGGACATGCCAGAAGGCATTATAAACATTGCACAGAAGCAGCGTCATGGAGGAGCGTCCGAAGCCGGGCCGAGATCTCAGTGGCCCTGGCTTTTAAACAGTTCCACCGCTCGCGCGAGAGTATCCGCTTCTTCCGGCAGCTTGTCTGGCCGTAAACGCACGATTCGGGGGAAACGCAGGGCGTAGCCGCTGCTGTGGCGATCAGACTTCATCATGTTATTGAACGCCACTTCCAGCACGATCTTTGGCTCTACAAGCCGGCGAAAGCCCTGATCCTCGATGGTGTGATCGAGAAACCATTTCGTCATCTCGGCGATTTCTGCGTCGGTCAGGCCTGAACAGGCTTTGCCGATGTTCAGCAGACGGTCACCATCGCGCACTGCGAACGTATAGTCGCTGAGAACGCCGATCCGCTTGCCGTGTCCGTATTCGGCGGCGGTAACTACAACGTCGAGGGTAGCCATCTCACGTTTCAGCTTCAGCCACGACTTTCCGCGCCGGCCGGGCGTGTAAAAAGATTCGGGATCTTTGATCATCAAGCCTTCGTTGCCGCGGGCCTGGGCGGCGTCGAAGAGCGCATTGAGTTCGGCTGGCGAAGATGCTTGGAACACGGGAGCCCGAATCAAGTTCGTCGCGTGTCGTTCGTCGTCGGTCGTTGGGAAATTCGTGGTCCGTCGCACGTCGGCCGTCGTAGGCAAGGTGCTCTCGGCCATTGGTCCTCGGCTCTCAGCTACCGATCCTCTCGAGGTTTCGGCTTGAAAACTGAAATCCAGCTTCGCTTGAGGTTCTCGAGAACTTATTTTTCTTCTCTGTGCCTCCGTGTCTCGGTGGTGAGGCGGTTTTTGTTCCGCAAGAAGCTGTTCCAAAATCCTTGCTCGTTCCCGCAGCGGACGATCAATTACTAATTCATCTCCGGCGTAGAAAACGTCAAAGGCGACATAAGTCACCGGAACATCTCGCATCAGCTTCTCGCTGACCTTCTTCCGTCCCAGGCGCTGCTGCAGCGCACCGAAGGGAAGAGCTCGGCCAGTTGCAGATTTCGATTGCACAGGCGAGGACGCCTGCGCCTCCAACCCCTCAGGCGGATCCTCTTCAGTCAAGTAGCTCCACGCCATAATTTCGCCGTCCAGAATCGCGTCCCGGGGCAGTCCTCGGAGCGCATGTGGCAGTTCGGGAAATGATTCTGTGATCTCATCCCGAGTGCGAGAAAAAAATCGCACGACGTCTCCTGAACAGTGAGCCTGCGCGCGAATGCCGTCATATTTATCTTCGACCCAGGCATTCTGAAAATATGCCAGCGCGTCTTCCGCCGATTCGGCCGGACTGGCCAACATAAATCCGATGGGATGGAACAAGCGCATCTTCGCGGCGGCCAGCCGTTGTTCTGCCGCGAACTTGAGCGTCTCGCCTATGTCGCCCAGCAACATGTTCGCGCGCTGGACGTTTTTGACCGGTACGCCGAACGCCTTCGCAATTGCTTCTTCGACCAGGCTTTCTTTCAGTCCGATCCGCAGATCGCCGGTCATGATCTTGATGATGTACTTGGCTTCGAGCGGAGAGATGCTGCTCAGGAGTTGACGCACAAGAGCACCCTTGGCTGCGGGTCCGCGCGCGGTGGCGATACTGCGGAATGCTTGCTGGATTGCGGTCGGTGTACTTTCAGCGCCTGCCTTGGACGGATGGGGACGCCCGTCGCTCCAATTCTCGTGATGCGAGGGAGATTCTCGGTCCGGCAACACCGCGCCCGTAACAGCACCCAAATCACCGTGCTCGCGATAGGCAGTGGTAAGTTCCGCTTCTGATCGCCCCGAGAGTTCCGACACAATTCTCCACAACAGCGATCCGCCAACCTGGAGCGTGGCTTCCTCCCACATGGGGAAGGGGCGGCCGGAGAAAAAGACCGCAGCCACAGCGGCCTCATCTACCGATACCGACCTGAAATAGTCTGCCAGCAATCGTATCTTTTCCAGCTTTTTTGTCGTGGCGGCAATGCTGTCGGCGGTCTGGGCGAAGCGGAGCATGGAATATGCTGATTTTAGATGGGCACTACGTCGCACGTCGTCCGTCGCAGGTCGCGCGCCCACGATCCATACAATCAAGCTTCTGCCTGCGACGTGCGACCCTCGACGCCCGACCGCTTTCCGCCCTGTGCTACCCTATTCCTGGAACAATTCTGGCTCTAGGAACATCCAATATATATGCAGTTTTTCCGGACATTGTGGCGCTTCCTGGTTGCCATTCAGTTACTGCCAGCGCTCGAAGGCGGCGAGGAAACCCTGGTTGGCGGTCAGGCCGTGCTCGAAGGCGTTATGATGCGCAGCCCGCACGCTTGGGCGATCACCTGCCGCAAGCCGTCAGGCGAACTTTCCACCCACAGTGAGCCGCTGGAGAGGCTTTCTGAAAAGCACAAATGGATGGCATTACCGGTCATTCGGGGCGTGATGACGCTTGGGCATGCCATGACCCTGGGTTTCCGAGCGCTGCGTTTCTCTGCGAACATTCAACTTGATGAGATTCAGAAGGACGAGTCCGGGAATCCACCAAAGAAAAAGTTCGAAATCGGCGGATGGGTGGCAGCCGTCAATATCGCGATCTCCGTGGGCTTTTTCATCTTCATGTATAAGTACCTGCCCCTGCTGGCGGCGACCGAGTTGAAGAAGGCGCATCCGGAATTAGGCGGACAGATCACTTTCAATCTGGTGGATGGGATCATTCGGCTAGCACTGTTTCTACTGTTTATCTGGGGAACTTCGCTGCTGAAAGATATCCGACGCGTGTACGAATACCATGGCGCGGAGCACAAAACAGTTTTTGCGTTCGAAAATGGCGATCCGCTTGACACCATAGCCGTGCAGAAGTATCCGACGTTTCACCCGCGCTGCGGCACCAGTTTCCTGATGACAGTGATGATCATCTCGATGTTTGTGTACATGCTGGTTCCGGTCACGACATTTTGGGCGCGCTTTGGAATTCGCATCGCGCTACTACCCGTGATCACCGGCGTGTCGTACGAAATCATCCGCTTCGCTGCGAGGCGGAGGAAGTCCCTCTTCGCGATCATGACCGCCCCGGGACTCTGGCTGCAGCGAGTTACGACCCAACCCCCGTCGGACGAGCAGGCAATTTGTGCGATCACCGCTCTCGATCAGGCCATGGTCCTGGAGAAGGCCCGTGGCGGCGACTTGGTAATTGCCTAGCGGCGCTACTACGCCATCGGTCGTCGGCTCTTGGTCGTCGGCGCACCTACTATCCAAATCGGGAAATCTGCAAAAAGTTTGAAGCCGGAACACAGACTTTCTAGACTCCTTCGGGGTAAGGTGTTTCTCGGAGGTTCAGAATGCTATCGTACAAAGATTTGAGAGTGTGGCAACAAGCGATAGACCTTGCGCTGGGGACCTATCGCGCGACCGAGACTTTCCCGAAACACGAAGTCTATGGTCTTTCGCAACAGATGCGCCGGGCTGCAGTTTCGATCGCCAGCAACGTCGCCGAAGGTAAGGGCCGCTGGTCAGATAAGGAATTTAGACAATTTCTGTTTCATGCTCGCGGATCGCTGCTTGAGCTTGAGACGCAGATTCTGATTGCCAGCAGGTTAGAATATTTATCTGGCGATTGTTCGAAGGATCTCCAATGCCAGGCGACACAAGTAGGCCGAAGCGGTTTACTGAATTCGCTCGCACCGCGGGCAGCTTAAATTTTGACCGGCGACCGAGAGCCGACGACGATTCTTATGTTTGAACGACTTGACCAAATCGAAGCCCGCTACGAAGAGCTGACGCAGGCGCTCGCCTCGCCGGAGATCATTGGCGACTCGGCGAAATATCAAAAGGCCGCAAAGGCCCACAGCGAGATTGCGGAAATCGTCGAGAAATACCGCGAGCTCAAGGATCTGAAAAAGGGCATCGCCGAGAGCAAGGCCATGCTCGCCGACGAAAAAGATCCGGAGATGCGGGCGTACGCGCAGGAAGAGCTGCACAAACTCGAACCGCGCGTCGGCGCCATCGAGGAAGAACTCAAGGTCCTGCTGCTGCCGAAAGATCCGAACGACGAGAAGAACGTAATTCTTGAAATTCGCGCCGGCACCGGCGGCGATGAGGCCACGCTCTTCGCGGCCGAAATGTTCCGCATGTACGACCGCTATGCCGAATCTCAAAGATGGAAAGTGGAAGTGCTTTCTACGTCAGAGTCGGGGGTCGGCGGCCTTAAGGAAATCATTGCTCTGATTGAAGGCAAGGGCGTCTATTCGCGGCTGAAGTACGAGAGGACATCAAAATCGAAGCCAAAGACCTGCGCATTGACACCTTCTGTTCATCAGGGCCCGGCGGGCAGTCTGTCAATACAACGTATTCGGCTGTGCGCATCACTCATATTCCTACCAACACGGTCGTCAGTTGCCAGGATGAGAAGTCGCAGATCAAGAACCGCGAGAAAGGCATGCGGGTGTTGCGCTCGCGGCTGTATGAGATCGAGATGCAGAAGCAGCAGGAGGCGCTGGCAAAAGAACGGAAGTCTATGGTGGGCAGCGGCGACCGCAGCGAGAAGGTTCGCACTTACAACTTCCCACAGAACCGCGTCACCGATCATCGCATTGGACTCACCATTCATCAGTTGCCCGAAATTATGGATGGCAAACTCCAGCCCGTCATTGATGCGCTTATTACTCACTTCCAGGCAGAACGGATGAAGGGCGAAAATGGGATGGTGATGTAAGCGTTGTTCTGGTGATGATCATTTTCTGATGGACTGGACACGATTCGAAAACGCGAACAAGCTGTGGAAGGCGGGACGCAATGAGGACGCGGCTCAGGAATTCCACGCTATCGCAGAAGAGGTTGAGCACGCCGACGAAAAAGCGGGAGTACTGATCAACGAACACAAGTGCTATTGCCAAATCGGCAAATTAAATGAAGCACGAGAGGTCATGCGTGAAATCCGCGTCCTGCCTATGCAAAACAATTTCGTTCGCATGATCGTGGACTTCGGTGATGCCTGCATGACGATATAACTGGGCAATCTCGAACAAGGAGTTTAAGTTTGAGAAGGTATTGCAGTCGAACCACGAGGAACTGCGCGATCCAAGAAACAGAGATCTTTATGAGGATCTCCAGGAAAGGCGTGGCTTCGCATTAACGAGCTTGCGGAGATACGCGGAGGCCTTGCCCATCCTCAAAGAGGCCGCCTCGTTCACCAAGGATTCGGATCCGCACCTTGTGTACTTTTATATGGGCATTTGTTATCAAGATACGTCCCAACCAGCATCCGCGAAAGAGGCTTTACTGCGCGCAATACAACTAGGCGTGAGCAATGAACATGAAGCCAGCGCCCGGTATCGGCTGGGCATTTTTATATTTCAGGGATCGCGCTTTTGCACAAGCAAAATATCAACTGGAATCTGCTTTGCAACTTCCGGAATCGGCGATTGACCGCGAATTGCGAAAAAACATATATCATCGAGCGTCACGCACTTGCCACTACCTTGGAGAGGCGGAGGAAGAACAAAGATATCTCAAGTTGATGAAGTCACTCTAGACGGACAGCTGTGTGGCTCACGCCGGAGTGGCAGACTGGTGATCCTTTTCTCCGCACCATCCCTGCTAACGATTCCCCATACGGTGCTTTCGCGATTCCTCGTTCAGTGACTATCGCGGTGACGTACTTCGCCGGAGTCACATCGAATGCAGGGTTCTCGATCTGCACGCCCTCCGGCGTCATACGTTTCCCAGCTATCGTCGTGACTTCTAAAGGATTGCGCTGCTCGATAGGAATTTTGCTCCCGTCGGGAGTTTCGAGATCAACCGTAGAAATCGGGGCGGCAACGTAGAACGGGATGCCGTGTTCTTTTGCCAGCACCGCAACCGTATAGGTACCAATTTTGTTAGCGACATCGCCGTTCGCGGCAATGCGGTCCGCGCCGACAATCACTGCTGCAATTTTTCCCTGACGCATCATCGCGCCCGACATGTTGTCCGAGATCACCGTCGTCGGGATGCCGTCTTTCACCAGTTCCCACGCTGTCAGGCGGGAGCCTTGCAGAAACGGGCGCGTCTCGTCAGCATAAACATGAATTTTCTTGCCCGCCTCGACCGCAGCGCGAATTACTCCGAGCGCCGTGCCGTACCCAGCGGTTGCCAGCGCGCCGGCGTTGCAGTGCGTAAGCACGCTGCCGCTCGCGGGCATGAGCGCAGCGCCATGGCGTCCCATCGCCTGATTGATGGCGATGTCCTCTGCGTGCATATGCTGCGCTTCTTCGATGATTGCCTGTTTGATCTGCGCAACGGTCCGCGCGCGCAATGTCTCGAACTTCGCTTGCATCCGGCGGATGGCCCAGAATAGATTCACGGCAGTCGGCCGCGTCTTGCCGATCACGCCGCAAATCTGGTCGAAGTCGCGTTTCAGATCATTGACAGTTTCAGCTTTCGAGTTCTTGACGCCGAGAGCGATGCCCAGTGCGGCCGCAACGCCGATTGCCGGCGCTCCGCGCACGACCATGTTGCGGATCACGTCTGCGACTTCCTGGTACGTTGTGCAGTTGACGTAAGTTTCTTCGGTCGGCAGCTTCGTCTGGTCAAGGAAGCGTACGCCCTGGTCAGTCCATTCGAGAGTTTGGATCATAGAGATTGAGTCATTGAATCATTGAGGAATTGAATTATTGAAAATCTCGTCTTGCGTCGTCCGTCGCATATCGTGCGCAAACGTTTTCGGCCTCGGTTCTCGGCAAAATCTCAGCGGCTAAAGCCTTTCAACATGAGACGCTCTTCGGTACGGCTGAAGCCGTGCCCTTCCCGGCCGTGCTGTACAAACAAACCGCGGTTGCCCCACCTTGCTATGTTCTTTGCGACAGGGTGGGTATTTTGATCTCTGGCAACCACTTACGACGAATGACCAACGACGGACTTCGAGCTAATTGCAATATGCTCTCTCCTAACATCATTCGCCGTAAACACAGTCACAAACGGCGCAGGCGCAGCAGCTTTCTCCACGTGAGATCTTCCACCTGCTTCTTCGCGCTCCACCAGGCACATCACGCCAACCACTTCGAATCCGAACTCGCGCGCGGCTTCGGTTGCCTGAATCGTCGATCCACCGGTAGTACATACGTCGTCCACAATGACCACGCGAGTCCCTCTTTCGCGGAAACCTTCAATGCGCTGCGCGGTGCCGTGCTGCTTCTCGGCTTTGCGGACCAGAAATCCGTTTAACTTGCCACTTACGACCGCAACCGCGACCACGATGGGGTCGGCTCCCATCGTCAACCCGCCGATTGCCCGCGCATTCCAGCCTCGCGCGCGAATCTCGTCCAGAAAAACCTGGCCGGTCAACTGTGCGCCGCGCGCATCCAGCGTCGTTGTTCGGCAATCAATGTAGTAGTCGCTAGTGCCGCCGGAAGCCAGTTTGAATTGGCCGAGACGGAACGACTTGGTCGCAAGCAGACGAAGCAGTTCCTGGCGAGGTGACAGCATGAATGTATAGAGTAGCAGAGCTGTTTAGTTCGAGAGGCGATCGAGATGCCTGAACCCGCCGGTCACCACAATGGCGGCAAGTGAGGTAACGCCGTTATATGCCATGTGAATGAGAACGCCGGCCGCGACAGATTTCTTGAGTGCCCTGACCACCGTAAGCGCCAGCCCAATAATGAAGATGAGCAGCACGGCTCCCCACGAAGCGGAGAGCGGCATGTGAGGATCGGCCAACTGCGGGACGTGGATGGCCGTAAAACTTACCGCCGTAAACAGCACGGCGAATATGACGCCTAAACGCCGAGCCACCACCGGATAGAGAAATCCGCGGAAGAATAATTCTTCCATCAACGGCACGAACGTCATAGCGGCAATAGAGAGAATCCAGGCCCGGAGCGCAGTTTTAAAGAAGGCCTCCATGGGGATTTCTTTGGGCATGGGAAGGAATTTGGCCAGAACTTGCAAGCCAATCGCGAATGCGAGTCCCAGGCCCAGGTATGCGGCCCATGAACGGGGCCAATTCCAGCGGACTGCGGACCCGAATCTAGTCCCACCACGGTGCGTCGCGGTCGTGAACATGAAACCAAGGGTCACCACGTACGAACACATTTGCGCCGTAAACGCGACCAGAGGGAAACTCATCACCTGAAAAAACGCGACATGCGGATATCCCAGCCGCTTAACAACAATCGTGATTCCGATCAGGCAGATCAGCAGGCTGGCAAACATCACCATAATGATGTAGAGAATGTCCCAGCCCGTCCACGGCGGATTCTCCTGCAACACAGGATGCGGGTGCTCAGAAAAAGGGACGGTTATTTCAGACGTTTGTGCTTCCGACGACATAAGTTGAATTTACACGAAAGCGCCTATCCATTGTGCCCCGTTTCCAACTAAGACACTGATTCAAGCGGTACATGGCTGCGGATTGCGGCGAAGTAGTCCGCCAGTGCCTGCCCGGTGTACGATTTCTTGTTTTTCGCCACCTGCTCGGGGGTGCCCTGGGCCACGATTCGCCCCCCGTCTTCTCCGCCTTCGGGGCCCAGATCAATGATCCAGTCGGCGTTTCGGATTACGTCCAAATTATGTTCGATGATGATGATGGTGTTGCCGAGATCAGTGAGGCGATGTAACACGTCGAGCAACTTGCGAACGTCATCGAAGTGCAACCCGGTCGTGGGCTCATCCAGAAGATATAAAGTGCGTCCGGTCTGGCGCTTGCTCAATTCGCGCGCCAGCTTGATCCGCTGCGCTTCGCCGCCGGAGAGTGTCACGGCAGATTGACCAAGGTGGAGATAACCGAGCCCGACATCGACAAGAGTCTGAAGCCGTTGCCTGACCTGCGGAATGTTCTCGAGAATCGGCAAGGCTTCGGAGACTGGAGTTTCAAGCAAGTCGGCGATTGAATATCCTTTGTACTTCACTGCCAGTGTTTCCTGGTTGTAACGCCGCCCGCCACAGATCTCGCAGAGAACGTAAACGTCGGGAAGAAAGTTCATCTCAATCCGCCGCTGGCCTTCACCCTGGCAGGCCTCGCAACGCCCGCCGCTCACATTAAATGAGAAGCGTCCCGGCTTGTAGCCGCGCGACTGATCAATGCGAATGACTTTATCTATGTTCTCCGCGCCGGAGATCGCTTTGTGCTCTCCCGCATGCTCCCGGGAACGGTAAAGCGCTTTGGCGAGGGCACGGTAGAGGATGTCATTGACCAGCGTGGATTTTCCCGAGCCCGAAACGCCGGTGACAACGTTCATTAATCCTAGCGGGAAGGTTGCATCCACATTCTTCAGGTTGTTTTCGCGCGCCCCCAGAATAGCGATTGCATTGCCGTTCACGCGGCGGCGCTCGGGACGCATCTCGATCTTTGCTTTGCCCGCAATGTACGCGCCGGTGAGTGATTCGGGTGCCTGCATGATTTCGTCAGGGGTGCCGTGGGCGACGACATCGCCGCCGTGGCGACCGGCACCGGGACCGAGATCAACCACGTAGTCGGCGCGGCGGATGGTCTCTTCGTCATGCTCGACCACCAGCACGGTATTGCCGAGATCACGCAACTCTTCGAGGGCGTTCAGCAGACGCCCGTTATCGCGGTGATGCAGCCCAATCGAGGGCTCATCAAGCACGTAGAGCACGCCCCGTAATTTCGAGCCAATCTGTGTGGCCAGGCGAATGCGCTGGCCTTCTCCGCCTGATAGCGTTGCCGCGGAGCGGGCGAGCGAAATGTAGCCGAGACCGACTGCATTCAGAAACTGCAAGCGCTCGACGATCTCGTGCATAATGCGTCCAGCAATTTGCTCATCACGTCCGGTGAGCTTGATCGCTCTTGCTTTCTCGAGTGAGCGCGCAACCGGCATGGCTGTGAAGTCGGCAATTGACATCCCTTCGACGAGCACAGCCAGACTTTCGGAACGGAGTCGCTTGCCGTGGCACACCGGACAGTCGCTAGCGGACATGTGTTCCATCAGCCAGTCGCTGTAGCCCTCAGAACTGGAGTCATCGAGCGCACTCTTCAGATATCCGAAGATTCCAAGGAAGCCTGTCTTCCCACGCTTTTCAGGTTCGCCATAGAAGAACAAGTTCTGCACTTTTTCCGGCAGCTTCTCGAAAGGCGTTTTCAGATCAATGCCATAAGCTGCCGCGACGATCTTGATCTGATTAATCAGATTCTGCGAAGCCGAGCCAGGCCCGAGCGCACCGTCAAGCAGCGGCTTCGACCAATCATTAATAACTTTGGCGGGATCGAAATCATACGTGCTGCCGAGGCCGTGGCACTCCGGGCAGGCTCCGTAGGTGCTGTTGAATGAGAATGACCGCGGCTCGAGTTTGGGGACGTCAATGCCGCAGTCGGGACAGGCCAACCGCTCAGAATAAAGCTGCTCCTCCCCGCCGACGATTGCGACTTGAACCAATCCGCCGGCCAGCTTCATCGCCAACCCAACTGACATTTCCAGCCGCTGCTCGATGCCGGGTTTTACCAGCAGCCGGTCAATGACCACCTCGATGGTGTGGTTCTTGCGCTTGTCGAGCGCAATCTCGTCTTCGAAATTGACCAACTCGCCATCAATGCGGGCGCGGGTAAATCCATGCTGGGCAAGCTTTTCAATCTCCTGCTTAAACTCGCCTTTGCGGCCGCGAACAATTGGCGCGAGCACCATGACGCGGTCTTCGGGCTTGAGCGCCATCACGCGCTGGACAATTTGCGACGCGCTCTGCCGCGAAATCGCCCGACCACACTTGGGGCAGTGCGGAACCCCAATCGACGCATACAGCAGCCGCAGGTAGTCGTAGATTTCTGTGATTGTGCCCACCGTCGAACGTGGGCTGCGGCTGGTGGTTTTCTGTTCGATGGAAATAGAGGGACTCAGGCCGTCGATCGAGTCCACATCCGGCCGCTCCATCTGATCCAGAAACTGGCGGGCATAGGCGGAAAGCGTTTCAACGTAACGGCGTTGCCCCTCCGCATAAATGGTGTCGAACGCCAGCGAGGATTTGCCCGATCCGCTGAGCCCGGTGATGACGGTCAGGGTATTGCGAGGGATCACAACATCAACATTCTTAAGGTTGTGCTGGCGTGCGCCCCTTACTGTGATTTCCCTGATGGCCATAATTGAGCGAGCACTACTACCTTCGTAACGTGGACGGGGCCACAGAAATGTTGGAGAGTGGGTGTGCGCGGCTTTACTCACGTATCTTAGTTATAAACAGCGGCAAGCGTCAACGCGGGTACAGTAGAGCGCACCGGACGTACAAACCTTTTTGCTTCGCCCAGCGCTGTTAGCGAGGAGATAGGTAAACCGGAAAGCAATCCGTTGGTCGCCAGCCGCTGATTGTAAGCAAAAGACCCGCGGGAAAGTGGGCCGAACTTGGGTAGTCTGCTTGTTGCTTCTGTTCTGACCTTTACAGTTGCGGGATCCGTTGCCTTAGGAATCACGCTCGCCTATACAAGTGTTCTTGCCCTGTTGCACGCCTTCGCCCACCGTACCCAGAAGCCGCGCCCCGCGCTCGTTCTGGTGCATAGTCAAAGCCACGCCAGCGGCGACTAGAACCCGACCTTACCGCTGAGCATTCCAAAAAATCTAGTGCTGCTGTCACTGCGGCGGCTGTTGTCCATTTTGCTGCTGCTGCTGTTGTTGTTGCTGCTGTTGCAGCTCGCGCAACAATTCCTCGGGTGTTTTGACGGTAGGAGTGCCTTGGCCTGATGGGGAAGGCTGGTCGGGCTGCTCCACTTGCTCTGGCTGTTCTTGCTGCTGTTCCTCTTCCGGCGCTTGCTGCATCTCAGCAGGCATCTCGCCCGCGTTATCTTCAGCTTGATCCGTCGGTACCTGAGGGACGACTTGAAGGCCGGGCTGAAATCCCGCTGCCGAAGGCTGATTTTGCTGCGGGGCAGGCGCTGGTTCAGGGCCACTTGCCCTGTGCGATCCGTTTAGGAGCTGCGCCATCACATCGCGCGGAGCGCCAGGGCCAAATTGCCCGACAACGCGTTCACTCGAGGATGCAGGCATATCAACGGCCGCACCCGTCTTCTGTTTTACGGCATTTAGCACGTCTCCAAGCGTGGAATTGCGTGCAGTGATCGTCAGTTGCCCACCTTTGAAAGTAACGTCCGGCGGAGATGACGGTCCATGCTCAGGAGTTGCAGGAGGCTCGGGCTGCGCTTGAGCCGGTGTCGGAGGCGGAGTTTGCTGCTGGACCACTTGTTTCTGTGGTTTTTTCACGGCAGGCTTACTTGGCTTCTGCGCATTCGCAAGAGTCAAAGCGGCCGAACACAATGTAAGCAGCAGAACTATGCGATAGAGTCGGGACATATTCAATCAGGTCTTCGTATTCGAAAAACTACCTGTCTAAAGAACGCGCGAAACACTCGCGCTTGCGTAATGAAACGCGCAGTTCTAATGCGATTTTAGCACTATGGGGAAAGCCGCCGTTTACTGGCGCGGAGCGAAGTAGCCCTTGCGGGCACGGACCTGAAGATCTTTCTTCAAAGCTGTGATTTCTATGGAACGGAATCGCCCGTCAGCGTCGAAATTTGCGGGGTGATAAGAGATGATGTACTGACTGCGCAGTTCGTCTTCAATGGCTGAAAACGAGCTCTTGATGTCCTTCATTTTGAAAGGGAAGAAGGCGCGACCGCCGGTCGAGTCTGCCAACTGTTGAAGGATCTTGTCGCCGCGCAGAATCAGTCCGCTGTCGTCAGTGGAAATCGTATAGATAATTGCTTGCGCCCGTTGCGCCATTTCAATGGCTTGAGCGCGGCTGTGCTCGCTCTGATTATCTTCACCGTCACTGACCACGATAATCGCGCGCCGTTTGGGGCGGTCGGAATTGTCATTCAACAAATGGTCTTTGCAGGCGTTATAGATCGCGTCGTACAAGGCGGTTCCACCGCCACTTTGCATGTGCTCAATTCCCGTTGCCAGCAGCGTCACGTTATCGGTTGATTCCTGGGCAAGGCGGCCACGCGTGTTAAAGCCTTCCACAAAGGCGTGATCGTAATGCGCACGAATCGTATGTTGCAGAAATCCGATTGCGGCTTCCTGTTCAAATTGAAAGCGACTGTGAACCGAGCCGCTGGTATCGATCAGCAGCCCTAGTTCCAGCGGAAGATCCGTCTGTTGCGAGAAGCGAACAATCTGTTGCGGCGGCCTGTGGTCATCAAGAACGTTGAAGTCCTGCGCCTGTAGATCGCGAACGAACTTGCCATGCTTGTTCGTGGCGATGAACAGAACGTTAACTTCGTCGACCCGTTTTTGAATAGTGATGATTGATGCCGGGTCGTTAGTCTCGATGAGTGCGTTAGACGGGGACGTTAGCGTCAGCCCCGGAGCCACATAGGACTGAGTTTGGGCACCGGCTTGGCGGGTTGCAAGCCCCAGGCCCATAACGAGACAAATGATCAGTCCTATGTACTTCATTCCTGAACCATCCAAAATTTGCACCACTAGCCACGGCCAGAGGCTACCTCAACTTATTAGATGCACGTGGGCTGCCGAAGACTTTTGTCACTATCCACCATGCACTCTGGCTACAGCCCTGACTGTAGGCGTCTTTTCAAGAGTTCCCAAGTTACAAAAGGAGCACGCAAACGGTCATAGCTGCGGTCCATCAAGGCCAGACTTCCGCATCCAAAGCAGAGTTCTCAAGGCAGAGTAAAATGATGCGGCACACATACAACCTCTCAGGAGAATGAAAAGATGAAAAGACTTTTGTCTGTCCTGCTGGTTCTGAGTTGCGCAGTTCCGGCTTTCGCTGCCGGTAATGAAAAAGAAGTTAATCGTGTGAAGGATTCGGGTGTCGTCCTCAAAGAGATCCTCGACATACCCGACGATATTCCGAGGGATATTCTTGATCGTGCTGAATGCGTAATCGTCCTTCCGTCGGTATTGAAGGCTGCTATCGGCATCGGCGGTAGTTTCGGCCGTGGCGTTATGGTTTGCCGAAGCGGCGAACACTTTACCGGGTCTTGGGGTGCCCCTGCCATGTATGCGCTTGAAGGCGCAAACATCGGCTTCCAACTAGGTGGTCAAGCCACCGATTTTGTTCTCCTGGTGATGAATCCGCGAGGCGCGCAGTCTCTGATGAGTAGCAAAGTCAAACTCGGAGCTGATGCCGCGGCAGCAGCAGGCCCGAAGGGCCGCACGGCGACTGCAGCCACCGACGTTGTGATGCGCGCCGAGATTCTTTCCTACTCGCGTTCCCGAGGACTGTTTGCCGGCGTGTCGCTGGAGGGTTCGACCTTACGCCCTGACAACGGAGCGAACGAAAAGCTGTATGGGAAAAAGGTCACCGCACAGGAAATCCTGCGCGAAGGCAAAGTGGGAAGACCAGCCGCGGCGAGCGTCCTTGACGCCGAACTCGCAAAAGCATCGCCTAAGAATTTGTCCGATCCGAAATCGTTGCAGTAACGTAGTTCCCGCGGGGACAGCCGCCCTCGGCTGTCCTCGAGTTTCGAGGTGCGGCTTTCGAAGATGATTGCGAACTGTTTGCGTACGGCCAACGATGCGCGACGCAGTTTTACACCTTCGTAACCGAACAGTATCTTCCCTCGCCGGATTTCTCGCCGTATTCTCTTCCTTGAGCGGTTCTCTTTATTCCTGGGGTCTCAGTCGAAAATGTCAGTTATCCGTCTCTACACTGTGCTCGCCGGCATGGCGGGAGCAATCTTTGCTGCTTACTTGGTTTTTGGCCGGAAGAAAAAAACAGCGGCCGAGATCGAGCGCGAGCGCCGCGATTGGCTCAATCAGATTGGCCGTATAACCGATGGCACGGTCATTGACGTTCAGGAAGTGGTCCCCAACGGCCATCCCGCAGCCACCATGTTGATCTTCCAGTACGACGTCGGTGGCGTTTCCTATGAGGCGTCGCAAGACGTCACGCATCTGCGACAGTGGATCAATCTGCACTCGTGTCGATTGGGATTGCCTACTTCGGTGCGCTACGATCCACAAAACCCTGGCAACTCTATCGTGGTCTCAGAAAAATGGATGGGACTCAGGCAGTAAAGCGTCAATACTCAGCAAAGACCAAAAAACACCTGTCATTCCGAACCGCTTCAGCGGTGAGGAACCTGCTCTTTCGTTCACTCCCGTGAAAAGCAGGTTCGTCAGATATTAAGATCTTCGGAATGACATGTGCTGGATGATGTCCCCGACTGCTGCCTTGAATCCCATTCCCTCCGTCCTTAGACTAGAAGCGTGCATGTCCATTCCCATGTCGGAACTGAGCGGACATCGCGCGTCTTGCGCGTCTCGCTGGGTGTAACCGCCGCTTACATCGTGCTGCTGGTAGTAGCCGGAATGAAAGCGCATTCCCTGGCACTGCTCTCTGAGGCCGGGCACAACCTCACGGATTTCGTTGCTCTGCTGCTCTCTCTGGTCGCGGTGTATTTGCAATCCCGTCCGCCGAGCGCGACGCACACCTACGGTTATCACCGGGCTGGAGTTTTAGCCGCGCTCGTAAACGCCGCCACACTGGTGATCATTTCGTTTCTCATTTTTTACGAAGGCGTAAAGCGCATTCAGCAGCCGCAGTCGGTACACGCGGGAACGATGATGTGGGTGGCTGCAGCCGGCGTGATTATGAACGGCGCGATCGCGTTGATGCTATACCGGACCGACCGCGACGTAAATGTCCGCAGCGCGCTGCTGCACGAAATTGGGGACACGCTTTCGACCGCAGCTGTAATCGGCGGCGGCTGGGCGATTCTGACCACGGGTCAAACCTGGATCGATCCTGCCCTCTCGCTCGCGATCGGCGCGCTGATCCTGTGGTCAAGCTTCGGCATCATGCGCGAGACGCTCAACATCCTGCTCGAAGGGACGCCACGCGGAATGAAGCTTGACCATGTCGAAGCCGCTATACGGCAGATTGATGGCGTCAACGACGTTCACGACCTGCACGTGTGGAGCATCGGGTCTGAGACCAGCGCGCTTTCCTGCCACATTTCAATCGCTGATATCCCACCGTCAGCGAGCGAACGAATCCTGCGTGACGTGAAACAATGCCTGCACCACGATTTCAGCATTAATCACACGACCATCCAGTTTGAGCACGCGGTGTGCGAAGTGGCGCACGGCTGCGTGATTCCGGTGCAGGAAGAGCATTCGCATTGAGGAACAGATGGGGCATGCTGTTACTCGTTGCCTTAGCGATTTGTGCTCACGCGCAAATTCTCCGCAACGCGTCTCACGTTGAATTCACTCACAAATTGATTGCGGCGGCTATTGAGCGTACTCACCACTCTGTCCGGTATGTTTCCGATTACGCACGAATCTCATACCCGGGCGGTGATGTGCCCGAGGGTACCGGAGTCTGCACGGACGAAATTATCCGGATCTATCGCGCAGTCGGCATTGACCTTCAGAAAGAAGTTCACGAGGACATGGTCGGGAATTTTGGCGTGTATCCACAGAAGTGGCACCGTCATCCAGATCCAAACATAGATCACCGCCGCGTCCCGAATCTGATGGTCTTTTTCTCCCGGAACGGAACCGTGCTTCCGGTCACGCCCAGATCTGAGGATTTCTCGCCAGGAGACATCGTGGCGTGGGACTTGGGAGGCGGGATCACTCATATCGGGATCGTGGTGGACCGGAAGGGTAGCAGTGGTTCTTACATGGTTGTCCACAACATCGGGCGCGGCCCGCACATGGAAGACGTGCTGTTCGACTGGAAAGTAATTGGCCACTACAGGTACTACGGGCCGTGAATACTTTCCTAAGAGTGTAGAAGCTCCCGCATCCCATCCTCATCAATCACTTTCACCGCCAACTCCTTCGCCTTGTCCAGCTTTGAGCCCGCATCAGCCCCAGCTATCACGTAATCCGTTTTCTTGCTCACTGATCCCGTGACCTTGCCGCCAGCATCCTCGATCATCTTCTTG
>QHZW01000477.1 GCA_003224815.1 Acidobacteriota bacterium
CGACGTAAACCGAGCCATCAGCATTCTTGACGAAATAGTCGCCCTTCATCCCTTCATCGTAAGGTTTGTATCCCGGCAGCTTTGCCAAATGCAGATCCGTAATGGCGACGACCTTGAATCCCCCGCCCTTTAAGTCAGTGATCATCTGTTCGAATGTTGGGAAGCGCTCGCGATCGACGGTGAAAGGACGATTGTTCTGCTGGTAATCAATATCGAGATAAATCACATCGCCAGGAATCCGCCGCTTGCGAAATTCACCAGCAACTTCGCGCACCCGCGCCTCGGGATAATAACTGTACCGGCATTGCTGATATCCAAGCGCAAACAGCGGTGGTAACGGCATGCGACCCACCAGGGACGTGAACTCCTCGACAACCTGCTTTGGTTCAGGGCCATAAATGAAGTAATAGTCGAGCTCTCCACCGTCAGATCCGAACGAATACGCGTCGCGGAGTTCCTTGCCGAAATCGAAACTGCTGCGGTACGTATTATCTAAAAACATTCCGTACGCCGCCGCACCGCGCTTCGCCAGCAGGAAAGGAATCGTCTTGTACAGCGGATCGGTTGATTCCTGCCACCCGAACGCGTCCGTGTTCCACATCGTAAACGCAAGATTGCGGTGGTCAAGCGGGCCGCTCTTGTCGCCGAGGGCAAAGTAATGCTCGTCTTCCGGCATTGTCTTCCAGCCGCGAAACTCCGGGCCATCGAATGCGACGGGATGCTCGGGCTGATCTTGCGAGATCACGGTTCCCTTCTCATCAAGGAACGCGATTCGTAGCGGCGACCGGAAAACTTTCGCCTGCACCGCACCGGCGTTTATAGTTACGGAATCCGCCGATTGCTGCACTGAAACGTTGGGTACCGGCTTTGCAATGTTTGAAACCACGGCGAAGGAATGATCTGGTGCGAAGCTTCCTTGCGGTGAGTAACGAACCCGAATGATGTTCGGCGTGATGGTCTCAACTCGTACCCGAGCTTTACCGGCACTCAGTTCCACGCCGTGCGGAAGTTCTTTGACACTTGTCACATTACCAAGTGATTGCCATGTGCCGCTCGCGAGAGCCGGCAAGGTACATGCCGCCATGCAGACAGCAGAGACACTTCGCCAGATCTTCATTGAAAGGTAAGATCCCTCCGCCCGACATGAAGCCGAGCTACACCTTTACCGTTTTGCCGTTTCGTGCCGACTCGTACACCGCATGGATCAAAGTGATGTCGTGCAGCCCTTCTTCTCCGGGCGTGAGCGGCTGCTTGTTCTGCATGACGCAATCTGACATGTGGTCCATCTCGGAGGCGAAGTGATCCACGACCGACAGCTCTTTCTCCTCAATGGTATTGCCACGCTCAATCCACATGCGCAGACCGCTGTACCAGGTTGCCGGATCCATGCAGAGTCGGGCGTCAGTACCCATCACCCGGAAATGACTCTGGTGGAAGTATCCGTAGCTCGAGGTGCAATTTGCGAGAATTCCACTCGGAAACCGCAACTGAAAGGTCACGTGCTCTTCAACTTCCTTAAAGCGTGGGTCATTCGGCGTGCTGTATAACATGGCATTAACTTCCGTCGGCTCTTCGCCTGAGAGATATCGCGAAGCGTTCAGCGCATAGATGCCGATGTCCATCATGGAACCACCGCCAGCAAGTTTCTTATTCAGCCGCCACTGCGAGGGATCGCCGATTGCAAATCCAGTGTCGGAGAGAATCATCTGCGTTGGTCCGAGCTCGCCGGAGCGGGCAATGCGAATCGCTTCGCGATTGTAGGTCTCGTAGCGGCAACGATAAGCGACCATCAGCTTGCGGTCCGCCTTCTTCGCCGCGTCGATCATCTGTTGGCACTCAGCCGGCGCATTCGCCATCGGCTTTTCGCTCAGCACATGTTTGCCTGCTTGCAGTCCGCGCACTGTATATTCGGCGTGCATTCCGTTGGGCAATACGATGTAAATGACATCAACCTCGGGATTGTCCTTGATGGAGTCGTAATTTTGGTAGTTGTAGATGTTTTTCGAACTTACGCCATAGCGCAGGGCCAGCTTGTGTGCTTTATCGGGATGTCCGGGTCCGGCACAACCAACTGGGCCTCGGCGTCTTTAAGCAGCGCGCCGGCAACATTCATGGCAAGAAATCCCTGTCCGACTTTCGAAATGAATCCACGCCGCGTGACTTCTCTGTCAATTCGATCAACCATTTTTCCTCCGAGAACTTCGCGTTGCAAACGTTCGCTCAAATTAAGAAGAAGTTTTGCCTAAAAACGCTTCTCTCGTAAGCCTTCGTGTCCTTAGTGGTGGCAAGCGCTATTTTTCGTCACGTTGTTTGTGAATCTCATCCAGCCGCTTCTGCAGATATTCCTTATACTCCTGCTGTAGCTTGGGATCGCTGGGCGATCCGTAAATCTCGCTTGACTTGTATTTCCCTTCGGCGAATTTCTTTTTCGTCCATTCGTCGTGAATATGCGTCTCGTCGGCCTTATCGAGTACTTCCTTCACGAACTGCGGCGGAACAAAGTACACGCCTTCGCG
>QHZW01000294.1:0-2382 GCA_003224815.1 Acidobacteriota bacterium
GACCACCAGCATCGGTTGAGCATTTCGCTTCTCCTCCTGCTATGAACGCGAAAGCATAGTGCCGCAGTTATGGAACTCGCAAGCAAACAGTGAGTACGCCGCCAGTTCTGCATTGCGAAATGGACGCACACTGCGGACTCTGGCTTCATCACGATCTTGAAGCGTAATTTTGCGCCATCCACCAACAGTTTGCCTGACGCACCTGCTTGGACAAGTGACTAATCGTTTCTCACAGCAAAACCGTACAACGACCGTAGCACCACTTGACGGCAGCAGTTCTCGAGTGGGATTATCGGCACGCTCAATTCACCTTGGAATGCCGCAGGGCCAATCAAAAAACGATCTGAAAGTGGGTTTGTTTGGTATCGGCCTCGACGCATACTGGCCACAGTTCAAAGGACTGCGAGAAAAACTCGTTCGCTATACCGAGCTGGTTGCCAAGAGACTTGCTCGCCCAGGAGTTCAGGTGGTAAATCTGGGCTTGATTGACACTCCGGAGAAGGCATCCGAAGCCGGACACCAATTTCGCCGTGAAGACGTGGATTTGATTTTCCTGTACGTGACAACATACGCGCTCTCTTCGACGGTACTGCCGGTAGTTCGCCGTGCAAAAGTTCCGGTCATCATTCTGAACTTGTCGCCTACTCCGGCCATTGATTATGAATCTTTCAATCGCCTAGGTGACCGCACGAAAATGACGGGCGAGTGGCTGGCATATTGTCAGGCGTGCCCGGTGCCTGAGATCGCCAACGTTTTTCGACGTGCGCGAATTCCCTTCTTTCAGATCACCGGCACTATCGAGGACGATCCGCTCGCATCGCGTGAAATCGAGGATTGGACTGACGCTGCGCGTGTGGCACACGTGATGGAACACAACCGCATGGGTGTGATGGGTCACTACTATGGCGGCATGCTCGATATCTACTCCGACTTGACACTACAGTGTGCCACTTTCGGCGGTCATATCGAGATCATTGAGGTTGAAGAACTTGCGGATTTGCGCGCGAAAGTCACAGGCGCTGAAAGCGCGAAGCGGGTTGGGGAGATTCGCGCCGTGATGGATGTTCAGCCAGACTGCCCAGAAGAAGAACTCGTTCGCGCAGCAAAGACGTCGGTCGCCCTTGATCGGCTCGTCGAGAGTCATCGACTAGGCTCTCTCGCCTACTACTACCAGGGGACTGGCAATGCCGACAACGAAGACGCGATCAGCTCAACCATTCTCGGCACCAGCCTTTTGACCGCGCGCGGCATTCCGGTTGCGGGCGAATACGAGGTCAAGAACGTCCAGGCCATGAAGATCATGGATTCGTTCGGAGCCGGCGGATCATTCACTGAATATTACGCTGTCGATTACAACGATGATGTCGTACTGATGGGCCACGACGGGCCGGGTCACATCGCCATTGCACAGGGTAAGACGAAGGTCCGTCCGTTGAAGGTCTACCACGGCAAAGTCGGACGCGGGCTTTCAGTCGAAATGTCGGTAAAACGCGGACCAGTTACGCTGCTGTCCGTTGTTGAGACAGGCGACGGGCGCATTAAGCTGCTGGTGGCCGAGGGGGAGTCGGTACCCGGCCCAATTCTCGAAATCGGAAATACCGACAGCCGTTATAGGTTCTCGATCGGCGCAAGGAACTTCATCACTCAATGGAATTCGCATGGTCCCGCGCATCACTGCGCCGTCGGTGTGGGCAATATCAGCGGCAAGCTCGAGAAACTCGCGGCGCTGCTTGGGATCGAGTGTGCGCGAGTGTGCTGAGTCGCGAAGCGATGATTTTTCATTGCGAAACAGAGCGGAAGCATTGACGTGTGACTTTTTCCAATGAGAGCATCTCTGATCTGGGTCGCAACCAAGATTGCGCTCGACTCAAAATCGCTGCTGGATGTCCGCCGGATCGTGTCCGGCGCTTAATCTCTGAGGAGCACCCATGAACGCACCATGTCGTGTGGTTCAATTCGCAGTCGTACTTGCGCTTTCAATTCTTGGTGCTGGATTTCTCCGCGCCCAGACTTCTCCGGACCCGCTCAGGCAAGGCTTCGAAAACCCGCCAAACGGGGCGCGGCCGCGCGTCTGGTGGCATTGGATGAACGGCAACATCACCAAGGAAGGCATCAAGCTAGATTTGGAGTGGATGCACCGCGTCGGCCTCGGTGGCTTTCAGAATTTCGATGCCGCGCTGAACACTCCTAAGTTCGTGGATCAGCGCCTGGTTTACATGACGCCCGAATGGAAGGACGCGTTCAAGTACGCTACAACCCTCGCCGACCAACTCGGGCTAGAAGAAGCAATTGCAGGCTCACCCGGATGGAGCGAATCGGGCGGGCCCTGGGTCAAACCCGAGCAGGGAATGAAAAAATTGGTTTGGAGCGAAACCAGGATCG
>QHZW01000294.1:2391-9890 GCA_003224815.1 Acidobacteriota bacterium
CCGGTCCATTCCAAAACCTTCCTGTCTTTGATTTTCTGGCTGCAATGACCGGCCAGCCGCAGCCCGCGGCTCCGAGTTTTTACGCCGATTCTGCGGTCATCGCTTATCGAGCGCCCAACAGCGATGTACCACTTTCTTCGCTACAACCAAGAATCAGTTCCAGCGGCCGCGCTATAGATGTCGCGAGATTAACCGACGGAGATTTGGTGAAGCCCACGCAGCTGCCCAAGGCTCCAGTTGGACAGCAATCCTGGATCCAGTATGAGTTCGCTTCGCCGCAGGCAATGCGGGCCGTCACCCTGGTACTCAACGATCCCGGCGCGGCCGCGGCCAATATGTTCGGAGCAGCCGTCTCAGTTGCGGATATAGAAGCCAGCGACGACGGCCAGACCTTCCGCAAGCTCGCTGACATTCCCAACGACGGCGGTGTTGAACACACCATCGCATTTCCCGTGACGACGGCGCGCTTTTTCCGTGTGGCGTTCACCGACAAGCCGCCGGCTGGCTTTGGCGATATGCAATTTGATGTGGACAATGCCTTCGGAAACTTTAGCGCGATGAAGCCCAATCCGAACTTTGAGATTTCTGAGTTGGTTCTTCATCCGGGGGCTCGCATCAGCCGATTTGAAGAGAAGGCTGCGTTCGCAAATCTTCCCAGCTTCGATCCTTATCCGACTCCGGATGTCGAACACGATGCTGCGATCCGGAAAGAAGATATCGTTGATCTCACTTCAAAGATGAAATCGGACGGGACACTCGACTGGACACCACCGCCAGGGCACTGGGTCGCAATGCGCTTCGGCTACTCGCTGCTTGGGATCACGAATCACCCCGCATCACCCGAAGGTACTGGCCCCGAAGTTGACAAGCTCAACCCGGACGACGTCACGCAATATATGAATACGTATCTGGATAATTACAAGAGCGCGGTTGGCGACCTGATGGGCAAGCGCGGGCTGCAGTATGTGATCAGCGATAGTTGGGAAGCAGGTGCGCAAAACTGGACCAACAACATGATCGCCGAGTTCACGAAACGTCGCGGATATGATCCGCGCCCTTGGATGCCTGTGCTAACCGGTCGAGTAATTGAGAGCACGCAGGCGAGCGAAGGCTTCTTGTGGGACTTTCGCGAGACCCTTGGAGACATGCTTGCCGACTACCACTACGAGCTGCTGACAAAGATGCTGCACGACCGCGGCATCGGGCATTACGGCGAGTCACACGAAGAGGGCCGTGCATTTATTGGCGATGGCATGCAAGTGAAGCGCAGCAATGATGTGCCTATGTCCGCCACCTGGACGCAGAAACCTGGCGTAAATAATGACCTACCTGGATACAACGCCGACGTTCGCGAATCGGCTTCAGTGGCCCATATCTATGGCCAGAACCTGGTCGCGGCCGAATCCATGACCGCGTCTTCGGGCGCGTGGGCGTGGTCTCCCGCGACCCTAAAGCCAACCGCCGATAAGGAAATGGCGAACGGCCTTAATCGTTTTGTGATTCACACCTCTGTACATCAACCGCTTCTCGATCGCAAACCCGGACTCTCGCTCGGTCCATTCGGTCAGTGGTTCACACGTAATGAAACCTGGGCGGAAAAGGCAAAGCCCTGGGTGACGTATCTTGCGCGCAGCTCGTATTTGCTGCAGCAGGGACATTTCGTTGCCGACATCATTTATTTCTACGGCGAAGACACCAATCTGACGTCCCTATTTTTGCATAAGAACCCGGAGATTCCCGAAGGCTATAACTGGGATTACATCAACGCCGACGCGCTGATTCACATCTTGACATTTAACGATGGCGAACTCGCAACTCCAAGCGGGATGCACTACCGTGTGCTCGCGCTCGATCCGCATAGCCAGCACATGTCTTTGCCAGTGTTGCGAAAGATTCGCGATCTCGTGCAGGCTGGAGCCATCATTTGTGGTGCAAAACCGACGGACACGCCCAGCCTTGCTGACGATCAGAATGAGTTCCACCAAATCGCCGATCAGCTTTGGGGATCCGGTGATGGCGCCAGCGTGAGCAAAGGGCGTGTCTACGGGAAGCAAACCCTGAGCGAAACGCTTAACGCGATTCACGTCGCCCCGGACCTGGCATATACACATCCCGAGCCAGACACCAATCTGCTCTTCGTTCACCGCAAGATTTCAGGCGGCGACCTTTATTTCATGGATAACCGCAACGACCGCTATGAAAATGTCAGCGCCACTTTTCGCGTGGCCGGCAAAGCCGCCGAACTGTGGCACGCAGATACTGGTGTCACTGAACCCGCTGCTTACTATTTCCTGGACGGCAAGACAACTGTTCCGCTTGACCTTGCGCCCTGGGAGACCGTATTTGTCGTCTTCCGCTCGCCTGTTGCGGCACGATCTCGTACTTTGCCGGCAATGATTGAGACATCCCTCACTACAATTGATGGGCCATGGCAGATCAGCTTTCCGCCCGATCTTGGTGCGCCATCCTCGGCTACTTTCCAGAAGCTGAGCGACTGGAAAGACAGTTCCGACGAAGGCATCAAGTATTTCTCCGGAACGGCGACGTATACCAAGTCAATCGAAGTACCGGCTTCATGGCTCAAACCCGGCGCGCATGTACGGCTTGACCTGGGCAGCGTTAAAAATCTGGCGGAAGTTTCTGTGAATGGCAAACCTCTTGGTTTGCTTTGGAAGCAGCCATATCGCGTGGATGCGACCTCCGCGTTGAAAGCAGGAACGAACTCACTGGAAATCAAAGTGACAAACGGCTGGGCTAACCGAATTATTGGCGACCGTCAGCCGAATGTGACCAAGACATACACGTTCACCTCGCCGCAGTTCTATAACGCGAAGGCGAGTCTGTGGCCTTCAGGTTTGCTCGGGCCCATCCAGCTAGTTCAAACCAGCGTGGTCTCGAAGTAGAAGTTAACTGAACAAGGTCAGTTTTGACTGGCAGGAGTTTGTTACGCATGCGACGAATCTGCTTGAGTTGTGCCTTAGTGGCTTGCCTCTTCAGCGCGCTCTGGGCGCAAGCTGCGCCGGTGCATTTGCGCATCGATTATCGAGAGAATCCGCTCGGGATCGACGACACCACGCCGCATTTTTCCTGGCAGAGTGACAACACCGAGCGCAACTGGCGCCAATCTGCTTACGAAATCCTGGTCGCCAGCAGGCCTGAAACTTTTCAGAGCGGAAATCCCGATGTGTGGGACAGTGGCCGACAGACTTCATCTGAGTCTATCGGCATCGCGTACGGCGGCCCGGCATTGCAGTCGCGCAAGCGATATTACTGGGCCGTGCGCGTGTGGGACTCAACCGGGCAGCAGTCGCGATCGGCCGAGACCGCCTGGTGGGAGATGGGTCTGCTCCAGAAGTCAGACTGGTCGGCCAAGTGGATCACCAGAACCGATCCCGAAGATGCATCTGATCGCGCCGGCATTCGATGGATTTGGGCCGCAGGGCAGAATGCCCTGCAGGCTGTCCCGAAGAGCGTGTTTCTCTTTCACGCAACAGTGAAGTTGAAAGAGAAACCAAAAGACGCCGCGCTGTTCGTTATCGCCCGAGGCGACTTTAAAGCGCAAATCAATGGATCTCAGGTCGGCGCCAAACGTGAATGGCACGAATTCGACCGGGAAGACGTAACCGAGCTTCTGAAGGTGGGCGCCAATACTATCGATATAGCAGTAACAGTTGCCGAACCGAATCGGTTTGCCCCGCAGGCCGATTCGAAGATTTCAAAAGCCGCTTTGGCGGCGCTTCTCAAAGTCATCCGCCCGAATGGCGCCATCACGCGAGTGTTCACGAATTCGAAGTGGAAGTCTCGCGCGCAGGACCAGACAAAATGGAAGAAGGCGGACGTGGTCGCCGAACTCGGTGATGCGAACCTGGGTCCTGTTCCCCCGCTTCCTCCACCGGCCGCGCTTTTGCGCCGCAGTTTCGACGTTCCAAAAACCGTTCGCTCTGCGCGCTTGTACGTCACTGCGCTTGGCAGCTACCGCATGTTACTCAATGGCGAACGCATCGGAAATGACCTTCTCACTCCCGGCTTCACTGACTACAGCAAGCGCGTGCAGTATCAGACCTACGATGTTACGCAGCAAGTCACGATTGGCAAGAATGTGCTGGGCGCAATTCTTGGCGCGGGCTGGTTTGGCAGTGGAATGACCTGGGCCGGACAAGCTTATTTTTTTCAACCTGCGCCGGTGCGTTTGCTGGCACAGCTGGAAATCCAACATTCGGACGGAAGCCGCGATACAGTGATTAGCGACAGTTCGTGGAAAACCGCCACCTCTCCGATTTTGCATTCTGAGATTTACTCGGGCGAAACCTATGACGCTCGCGATGAAGCCGGCAACTGGGCGCAGGTGTCATTCAATGACGCGAAATGGCAATTAGCAACTGTTGCGCCCGGTTCTTCTGCCCCGCTTGTCGCTCAACTGGACACACCAGTTCGCATTGTGCAAACACTGACGCCAACCTCAGTCACCCCTGTCAACGGAACCTACGTCTTCGACATGGGCCAGAACATGGTTGGCTGGGCCAGCTTGAAAGTAAGCGGCCCCACCGGAACGCGCGTGCGCATGCGATTTGCTGAGCGCCTCAATCCGGATGGCAGCATTTACACCGAGAATCTGCGCAATGCCGATGCCAGTGACAGTTATGTCCTGCGCGGGGGCGGTGAAGAGTCCTATGCTCCGAGTTTCACGTTTCATGGTTTCCGCTATGTTGAAGTTAGTGGATTTCCCGGCACGCCGACGGCAGCCAATCTTATCGGCGAAGTCGCGAGCAGTTTGGGCGGCGATCCAACCGCCCACGTAAACACAGCCAGCGACTTGGTCAATCGCATGTGGTCAATTGGCATTTGGGGGCAGCGCGGGAATTTTGTAAGTATTCCCACTGATTGTCCGCAGCGCGACGAGCGCCTCGGCTGGATGGGCGACGCAGGCGTTTTCTGGCGGACGGGCAGCTATAACTTCGATATTGCCGCCTTCTCGCACAAGTTCATGCATGACGTCACGGACGGCCAGACCGATGCCGGCGCCTTCACCAATGTGTCTCCGGATTCACTCCGTCCCTTTGGCAGCGAAGGGGCTCCTGGCTGGGCGGATGCAGGCGTGATTATTCCGTGGACCGCATGGATGCAGTATGGCGACCGCTCGATCATCGAGCGCAACTGGGACGCGATGCAGCGATTTATGGATTTCATCGCCAAAGCGAATCCCGATTTTATTCGCAAGAATGGCGTTGGCCCAAACTATGCCGATTGGCTTGCTCCCGACGATCGCACCAACAAAGACTTGTTGGCAACTGCGTACTGGGCGTTGGTTGCTCGCATGCTGGAGCAAATGGCACATGCCATCGGCAAAGAAGAAGAGGCTAAGCGCTACGCCGACCTCATCAGCAACATTAAAGCTGCATTTCAGAAGGAATATATAAAGGAGGACGGCACGGTGGGCACTGGGACGCAGACCTCCTATGTGGTTGCGCTGTACACGGGAATGGCTCCGGACTCGTTACAAGCGGCGCTGGTAAACAATCTTGTCAAAGATATCGAATCGCGCAATTGGCATCTCTCAACCGGATTTCTGGGTACACCATTTCTTCTTTCCACATTGGCCGATCACGGCCGCGCCGATGTCGCCTATCGCCTGCTGCTAAACGAAACCTATCCTTCGTGGGGTTATATGCTCTCGAAAGGCGCAACCACCTGGTGGGAGCGCTGGAATGGCGATACTGGCGATCCTGCGATGAATTCCTACAATCACTACGCTTTCGGATCGGTGGTCGCGTGGGTATATCGCTACGTCGCCGGTATTGACACCGCCACCGATTCGCCCGGATTCCACCACATTATGATTCATCCGCATCTTGATGCCGCCATGCCCAAAGCCGGCGGCGAGTACGAATCGGTTTACGGAAAGATCACGACAGAATGGAGCGGCTTGCCCAATAGGGGCTTCTCGTTAAGAGTTGTCATTCCCGCGAACACTTCAGCCACAGTCTATCTCCCGGTGATCTCGGGAACGACCGTGGCCGAAGATGGTGCTCCGGTTGCGACCCATCAGGAGAATGGCTCTCAGATTGTCGAAATCGGATCGGGAACGTATCACTTCGACGTTAAGTAATTCCCGTGGTGCCCGGCTGTCCCGAAATGCCGGTAAGGCTCAGTAAGGAGTAATTGCACCACACCAATACCCGACAGTATTCGCGAATTGAGAACATGGTTGAGCGTTGATGATGCTCAACACAGCCGATGAGGTAGGGATAGGAATGGTCGGGCTGCCGGTGGGGCGAACTGGCGTATCGCTAAACGTACGCATGTCAGGAACACTCACGGAAACGAGTGGAACGTTTTGAGCGCCAGGTAATTCTTTCAGAGCTGAAGGAGGGCCGGTTTCGTGTCACTAGGGCACGCGAAGAAGCCGGGCTCGAACGCAGTCATCTCGACCAGAAAGCGAAATAACTTGGCTCCATGTCTCCAAACAGCGACACGAAGATGAAGCTTAGAGCGGATCGCGAATGCCACGGTCTTATGCTAATTTCCTTTCCGAATCGGAACGACGCATGCCCGATTTGATCTTCCATTTCCAGGCTGTAAGCACGACGTTCCGCAAATCTGAGGAAACCGGTCGCCATCGCAATTCGCGTTGAATTTTTGCTGGGCTGGCGCACAATGCAGGCGGATCTCCAGCACGACGCGGTGCGATCCGAACTGGAATCTTCTTACCTGTGACGTCCTGCACCGCAGCGATGATTTCCCGGACTGAAGAACCGTTCCCTGAGCCAATGTTGTAAATGTTCATGCCGGCACGCTGTGTAATTTTCAACGCGAGCAGGTGGGCATCGGCGATATCGGAAACGTGAACGTAGTCGCGAATACAGGTACCATCAGCTGTGTCATAGTCGTCGCCATAAATCTCGAACAAGTCGCGCTCAGCCGCTGCAACTTCGAGCAACAACGGGATAATATGCGTTTCCGGCTGGTGCTCTTCTCCGGCATCCTGCATCGCTCCTGACGCATTGAAGTATCTGAATGCCGCTACCGTCCAACCGTAGGCGGAGGCGTACCATTGCAACACCCGCTCGAACATCAGCTTGCTTTCACCGTAGGAATTCACTGGGTGCTTAGGATCTTCTTCGTCAATGAACTTCGAGTTCGGACTTCCGTAGACCGCAGCTGACGACGAAAACACAAAGCGCCTGATCCCATAACGGCGAAGCACTTCTAAAAAAGCAATCGATGACGCCACGTTCACATCAAAAAACACGCCCGGATTCGAAACGGATTCCGGTATCAGCGCCTTCGCCGCAAAATGAAATACCGCATCAATGCGCGTTTGGCTTAGGAGTCGCGCAATTCCCGAACGATCTCCATAGTCGAGAATGTGGAAAGTTGCTCCGCCAGGCACCGCAGCGGCATGTCCCGTCGAGAGGTCGTCAATGACGACGACCTTATGCCCTCTCTCCAGTCATCGCCGACAGCAAACCGCCCCGACATATCCGGCTCCACCAGTTACA
>QHZW01000294.1:10002-29228 GCA_003224815.1 Acidobacteriota bacterium
GTGCTCGCCATATTTTTCCAACTCAGAAGCAGTGATCATGCGAGGTCCGACCAGGCTCATTTGACCCGTCAGTACATTGAATAGCTGCGGTAGTTCATCAAGGCTCGACTTGCGCAGGAATGAGCCCAGCCGGGTGACGCGCGGATCAGTTTTCAGCTTGAAGTTTTCGCTGAATACTGCCCGCAAGGACTCATCGCATTCAAGTACCCTGTCCGCGTCCCGGCGCATGGTGCGAAATTTGAATGCATCAAAACTGCCTCGAGGCCCGACTACACGGCGACGATAGATGACCGGCAGACCATCCGCGGCCAGCACCAAAATCGCGATAGCCAGAAAAGCCGGGCTGAGAAGCACGATCAAAACAAGCGAGCAAACAACGTCGATCGCTTGCTTGAGCCATTTGGAAACGTTGTGCGGCTGGGAATCGAAGCCGAGGGACATGGAATTCAGTCAGCGGGAGTCCGGATTGCGCAGCACGGAAGCAAAAGCCGAATTTCCAGTAGTGCTGGTACCTCTACTGCGTACCGACTCATAGACCTTCTTGTAAACAGCCAGGGTTTGCTCCGCAGCTTTGTGCCATGAAAAGTCGGAGGCGCGCTTGAGTGCACGTTCGCGCCATCGTTGCTGGATTATTGTCACAACCACCCGTGCGAGAACGGGGCGGCATACATCATTGTGCGGTAATACATTCTGCCAAGTCGCGATGAAAGATCTGACATCGTGAATGGTAACCACTGCGGGGCACGTCTGCGCTAAAGGCAGCAAGAAGTGAGGTGAGTGGAGAAGGTCAACCTTGTGCCTGCGGAGAATTCGCGGCAGCTCTATCTGCTCGCCGAGAGAGTAGTAGGAAGAACGGGGAGCCAAGCGCGTTAAGTTGGCTGCGCTTCCGCGGACTAGATCGTCTGCACCCGGCGGAAGGAGCAGCAGGTACTCATGATCAGCCTGCAGAGCGAGAATCGCTCGACCAGGCATTTCATGTAGCGGCCAATCCCGGGGTTTGCAATTCGTCGAAGATCGAAGGCAATCTTCATTTTAGTATCAAGTTAAAAGAGTAAGGCTACAGAGCAGGATGTAGAGCACGCGCAGGGACATCTTGACCGGAGCTTTGGCGCAACGCCGAGCGCCAATACACCAATAAGTCCTGCAAGCTTGTGACTAAAGGGATCACAGCCTTCCATCCAATCGCCGCTTGGATTTTTGCCGGGTCTCCGCAGACTTCTGCAAACTCGCCAATCCGCCGTTTCTCAGGATGGGTGTCAATCTCCACCCTTAGGCCAGAAATGCGTTCGAACTCCTGGATGATTGCCGCGATTGATAAGGCGCGACCACTGCACACGTTATAAATTTCGTTTGGACGACCCTTCCCCATCAATAAGGAGTAAGCGGCGACGACGTCACGAACATCGGTGAAATCACGCCGAACATGGATGTTCCCCACGGAAAGCCTGCGCTGTCGTTCACCTAGTTCCATCTCCACGAACTGCTTCGCGATGGATGAAAGCACGAAATCAGTCGATTGACCAGGGCCCATGTGATTGAATGAACGCGCGGTTACAATGCCACCTTCTGCATGCCTATGAAACTGCACGTTCAAGAACTCGGACATGAGTTTACTCGCCGCGTAAGGATTCTCGGGACAGACCGGGCTTGTTTCACTGAGGAGCGCAGAACTCCTTGCGTACACTTGCGCGGTACTGATGTTCACAATCTTCGGAGGCGAAGGTAGGTTCATGGCGGCTTCGAATACATTCAGCGTTCCGAAAACATTCACTTCGTAGGTGAGACGAGGAGATTGCCATGAATTGCCCACAGCGGAGATCGCGGCAAGATGATAGATGTGGTCTGGCTTGAATTCCTGAATGGCCGACTGCACTTTGCCGCGATCTCGAATGTCGGCAAGATAGAATGTTGCATTGTTATTCTCCTCATGCCCTTCACTGGATGAGAGCACAGCAACCTGCGATCCGCTGGACTGGAGATAGCGGACCAAGTATTTTCCGACAAATCCATTGCCGCCGGTTACCAGTGCTCTTTGCATGTGAGTTATCTCAGGCGGCAAAAAGGGCCGCACGCGACGTGCCTTTGGAAATCAGATTGATGTCGCTGTCAACCATAGCAGCGACGAGCTGCTCAAACGGCATTGCAGGCTCCCACCCCAGACGTTGACGAGCCTTGCTGTAATCACCGCGAAGGTGATAAACCTCCGCAGGTCGCAACAGGTTGGGATCGATTTCCAGGTGATCAGCATAGTCCAGGCCGACATGCGCGAAGGCCAACTCAAGTAGGCGGCGTACGCTGTGAGTTATGTTCGTGGCGATGACATAGTCTTCAGGGACTTGTTGTTGAAGCATGAGCCACATGGCGCGAACGTAATCGCCAGCAAAGCCCCAATCCCGCTCGACATCGAGATTGCCCATCTTCAGTTTTTCCTGCAAACCGAGCTTGATGCGGGCCACGCTGTAGCTGACTTTACGAGTCACAAACTCAATGCCGCGCCGGGGAGATTCATGATTGAAGAGAATGCCGGAGCATGCAAATAGGTTATAGCTCTCACGGGCATTCACCGCGATCCAATGTCCGTAAAGCTTCGCGACACCGTACGGGCTTCGGGGATAAAAACGTGTGTGCTCGTTTTGCGGAGACTCCTCAGCCATGCCAAACATTTCGCTGGAGGATGCTTGGTAAAAACGGATAGCCGGATTGACAACTCGAATTGCTTCCAGCATTCGAGTCACGCCCAGTGCGGTGAACTCTCCGGTAAGCACGGGCTGACTCCATGAGGTCGGCACGAACGACTGTGCCGCTAGGTTGTAGACTTCGTCGGGTTCAGTCTTGTCGAGTGCAGAAAGCAATGAGCTTTGATCCAACAGATCTCCGGGGATTAACTCAATTCGCTCCTGCAAATGCGCTATCCGTTCAAAGTTGATGGTGCTGCTACGTCGTACCAGACCATGAACAATGTACCCTTTGTCCAGAAGGAACTCAGCCAGGTAAGAGCCGTCTTGTCCAGTAATTCCAGTTATTAGTACTTTTTTCGGCATGCTATTCCTTCGGTTGAGATCAAGGCTTAGGCTACCCTCGTCGAGGATGAGCCATTGCGGCCATTGAACTTACTCCAGACCCTGTGCGCCATTGCGATCGTTCTGGAATCCCGCGCAGCGAAATGTGCCCAGACTTCATTGGCGAATTGCTTTTCCGGAGACTGACTCTGTCTCCATGCCTCCAGGCCTATGGCAATGGATGAACCTAAGAAAAACGCCAAGAGCGTTCCGAGAAGCACAATCAATATTCGAGGTGGAAATGATTTTCGCTCCGGCAGCAGCGGAGGGTCGAGCAGATTCACGCTGGGAATCTCCTTCGCCTCTTGAATCTTGGCCAGCTCATATTCCTGCGTCAACATCTCGTACACGGTTTCCTGGATCTTCGACTCGCGATACAGGTTCGCCCATCGAACTCCGAGCAGCGGTAGTTTGCGAATAGAAGGAAAGTCTCCGGGAATCTGCGACTCGTCTGAACTAAGGTCCGCTTTATTGCCGCTCATTGTTTCAACCTGACGTTTGAGTGCAGCGACCCTAGCCTCAAGCGAGCGCACGCGAATGTTGTTGTCGGTATAAATTTGCTTCAAGCCTTCCAGTTCAGACTGTGCTGCTATCAATTGGCCTTGTAGGGCGCCTTCGCTCTCCACCATGGCCTTGGTTTGTTCGGGCACGTTGAATGTGCCGTTTTTGCTGGCATACTCACTGAATTCCCGAAGGGCCGCGTCAAGGTTCTGCCTGACCGTGTTTAGTCTTCCTTCGATGAAAATGCGTTCACGACGAGCGGAAGAAGTTGAAACTTGCGCAACAAGCCCATTCAGTCCGTCCACATAAGCTTGGGCCATCGCTTGTGCGCGGTGCGGATCGTGATCGGTGACGGTAATTGTGATTACGCCACTCTTGCGATCTTCCTTTACATCAGTGCGCTTTTCGAGATCCTTTCGCGCTTGCTCAAAATATTTGTCGCCATACACCTTGCGCAGGTCGAATTTTAGGATGAGTTCATCTTGAATCGTGGGGCCATCGAGCATGTCCACGAACAGAGCGCCTGAACTTTTCAATCCCAGCAAATCGCCCGCGACATTGCCCAGACTTCCGCCCAGAGCACCTGTCATTCCGCCTGCAGAACCGCCGCTTGAGCCTCTTCCTGCCAATGCTGCGAGCATGGCAAGACCTGATCCCGATTGCTGATCAGGCGGCATGAGCCGGGTCTTTGATTCGTATTTCACTGGAATTACGATCGCAAGCAACAACGAGAGAACGAGCCCGGCAACGCAGGCGCGGCCGAGGACACGGCGTTCTTGCCAGAGCACGCGCATCCACGCAACGCGCCCGGAATCGGGCGCTGACATCGACGGCGTTGCGAATTCCGGTTCCTGCTCAACCGGGCGGCCAACCACGTGAACTGGATTTTTGGGAGTCAAACGGTTTTGCTTCTCCGGGGCACAGCTCCGCTCCCTCACTTACAGAGGCGCACGTGAGATGGCCTCAACATGATCAGTTTGCTTCTTCGCGAACCGCGGTAACGAGACCTGTGCCCGAACCTGCAAGGTGCACAATGCCGGCTCGTTCGGATGTTTTTGGATGGCTGTCACTCACACTCAGTTGTCCGGGGTGTCTGAATTCAGCGTTGGCAGCTCACGACCGCATCGCATGTTCTTTGACCTTTAATATTCGTTCCACTTTCGAAACAACATGCGGATTGTTGTTGACATGCAGGAACTCCGGCTTAAAATTGCCGCGCTTCTAAAACAATCCTTAGAGCGAAACCATATGCCGAGAAGAAAGAAACAAGCGGAAAAACCGCCGAAGGTCAGACAGCAGCGAATCCAGGCGCAACGGCCGAAGCTCGACGCGCGGCCCGATACCATCGATTTCCGCGATCAGATGTACATCGCGACACTTACAGAAGTACCAGTCGAAAAGACTTTGGACGACTACACGAAGGCAGAAGTGCCGATCCTCAACCAAGGCACGGCTGGGGCGTGTGCTGGATTCGGACTGGCCACAGTTGCGAACTATCTTTTACGAAAACGCAAAGTGCGGCCAGACACGACTGGCGTAAGTCCATGGATGCTTTACACCATGGCGCAGCAGTCTGATCCCCATGACGAGTCTGCCGCATATGGAACCGCTGCAAATCCCGACGTCGGCGCCAGTTGCCGGTCCGCCATGAAAGGTTGGAACCAGAACGGAGTATGCCAGGAGAACTACTACTCAGAATCGGGAGCGCGCAAGCCGGCGAATGAGGTCGTTGTTGATGCCCGGCTTCGACCACTCGGAGCATATTTTCGCGTCAATCATAAAGACTTGGTCGCCATGCACACGGCCATTGAAGAGGTCGGCATTCTTTACGTTTCAGCTCTGATTCACGAAGGCTGGTTTCAAACCGGCACGGATGGAAAGATTCCGCGGGTGGACGGCGTCTCGGGCGGCCATGCGTTCGCCATTGTTGGATATGACAGAGCCGGCTTCTGGCTTCAGAACTCGTGGGGCACTGGATGGGGGAACTCGGACAAGCATCTTCTTCGGCGACGATCAATACAAGGAATTTGGATGTTCAATCGTCAGGGTATGCTGTCCCTGAACTTGCCCCACACATCATCAGTATCAGTGACAACGGTCTGCTGAAAACTAATGGCCAGTGGGCCAAAACAGCTGCGCAGGTTGCAAACGTCTTCACGACGCAATTCGCTGCTGAAACATCCAGTTGGGGCAAGAAGCGGCTGGTCCTATATGCGCACGGCGGCTTGGTCTCCGAAGACACTGCCGTGAACCGAATCGGGTGGTACTGGTCTTACCTGAAATCGCGCGAGATGTACCTCATCGGATTTGTCTGGCACACGGACTATCTGACCACGATGGAAGAAATTCTTCATGACGCCGTCGCGCAGATCAAGCCTGAAGGAGTCTTCGCGACGGCCAAAGATTTTCTGCTCGACCGGCTTGACGACACGCTGGAACCGATCGCACGCGTGCTTACCGGCAAAGTTGAATGGAATAAGATGAAGGCGAACGGGATGGCCGCAACGCAAGATCCGAATGGCGGCGCTCGCGTTGCGGTTTCTGCGATTAAACAATATTTTGGTGGGTTGAGCGCGGTGGACCGCGCAGATTTCGAAATTCACCTGGTCGCGCACAGCGCGGGAAGTATTTTTCTGGCACCTCTGATCAATTTAATGGACGATAACGGCTTGTCCGTGAAGACGTGCACGTTGTGGGCTCCGGCATGTACGGTTGATATCTTCGAGCAGTTTTATGTCCCCGCAATTGGCTCGACGATTGAAAAATTCGCCCTGTTCACGCTGGACGATACAACTGAACGTGCCGACAATTGCGCCGAGATTTATCACAAATCATTGCTATATCTGGTTTCCGACGCATTCGAGAATCAATCCCGTGTTCCACTGATTCAACCTGAAGGGGAGCCGCTGCTGGGAATGGACCACTTCGTTTCCAAGAGCAATGGTCTGCAGGTGGGCGAAGCCTCGACTTCGATCGCAAGTTGGCTTCAACAGAATGGTTGTGACTGGGTGAAATCTCCGAATGGAGAACCGGCGGGTTCGCCCGATGCGGCGACTGCAAAACATCATGGTGACTTCAGCGCGGACCAGGCTGTGTTGCTCGCAACCATCGCCAGAATTGCAGGAGCGCCGGCTCCGCTGGCGAGAGCCGCGGCCGCTGGTCCGCAGCAGCCGACTCCGCGGATGCTGATTCCGGGGTTCGCGAAAACAGATATAGGTTCGTTGCGACGGAGCCTGATGAGAGGGTGAGCGATACTCAGGGCGTTCCCACATGGCCGCGCAGCACGGTCATTGATGCTGGCGGGAGTGTATAGCTATCCTGTCCGTCGGGCAGAGTAGAGCGTGCTGGCGACCCGTCCGGATCTGCGTAACCATCCCTCATGGCGGAATGCCATGTGTACTGTTCTTTCCCGAATGTAATCATCGTCACAGGTCCAAGAAACGACCGGTCACTTTTGCTGTCCTCATCGTGAAATCCGATTCGTACCGCGTGAGGGTGGTCGTAATCCTTGTTAATCAGCATGAGTGCCCACTGGCCGTCGGGACGGAGAACCGCGTAGCTCGTAACGAGCACGCGGCCTTCGGGATCTTTCACATCGCTTTCCGCTTTGAAGAGACGGTGCTCGGCGTCTTTCGGTTCAGACCATTGCTGAGTAAGCATCTGCGCCGCAAAAAACTGTGAGGTGCGTTGCTTGATGAGATAGTTATGGTCCGTTGTGAACATGTGATAGGTACCCCAACTGTTCGAGCACGCGGGATGAGGCGTAGAGTACGGCAGCGCGTGATGGTAGTAGGAGGCTTTGCCGCCGGCCGTGAGAAACGCAGGAAAAGTTTCGCCGAGCCATAGGGCGCCAAACACATCGACAGCGGCATCACCGCCCGGAGCGTTGGTTTCGGTATTGAACATTGGGATATTGGACGGCAAACCGTCATCCCGCCAGACCTGAACGATGTGAGTGAGGAGTTCCGGCTCCTTGAAAAGATTGCTCCAAGGTCCCTGGCAAGTTCCGTCGTAATAAGGATAGTGCTCGTAGGACATGAACGATAAATCTGACAGCCGGTCATGCGCCTTCAGATAACCTAGAAAACGAGTAAACCAGGACGTATTACGACCTGGGTCGGGCCAGAATTTTATGTCCTCACTGACTCCTTCAAAAGCAGGTCCACCAAGTTTGAGAGCAGGATCAACCTGATGCAGGGCCTTTGCCCACTGCAGGTACAACGTGGCATAGTCCTCCGGAGCCATGTACTGGCCGTCCGGTTCTTCCCCCATTTCGATATACGAGATGGGATATCCGCGCTTTTCTAAATATGCAATTTGCGCCGCGGAATCTTCCGGTGTGCCATAGAGCATTGCGACTGGGATCATGGCCGGCTGGCCGCGCGTGATGCCGCTGGTGAAGAAGAGATCGAGACCAACCTGATCACCTGATTCCATGCGATCTGGAAAAACGTAGAGATCCGAGCGTTCGTGCCATGGGTCAATGGATGAGCTATATGTAAACGTCTGCTCTTGCCCGGGCGCGTGATGCAGTAAGTCGTGGAATTGACCGTTCTTTAGCGTTCCAAGATAGAGCTCTTTGATTGCATATCCAACGCAATTTCTGCGGTCGCTGTCCCCGTGCGTGTCACAAGTCTCGGAGGACTCGGTCATCAGCACGCGCACGTATTTTGTAGCAACGGGCGATGCGGACAGGTTCAATGTTACCGTTCCGCCCTTTCCATCTGAAACAACTCCTTGGGGATAGTCGTTCCACTCGCCCTGGTCGGGCTCATCCATGGCGTCGGCTTTCCCGAGCCAATATTGCACGCGGTATTTTCGCGCATACGGCTCCGCCCATGCGATGCGAATGGCAGTAACGATCTGCGTGTCCTCCAGCCGGACCACAACCCACTGAGGATGGAGAGTATCGTCCTCGCCCGTGAATGCTTTTGTGAGATACGGATTGCTCTTCCAATAAGTATTGAGATCGCCGTCGTCGAGTCGCGAGTACCCGTCGAACTCTGAACCGTTGTTACGCGTGACTCCACGATGCGGCAAAGAATAGCCGTAGGAGTGACGAATCATCTCCTTCGTTGGCGTTGCATCACCCACGAAATAGCCCTTGCCGGACGGATCGCTCCAGGTTCCCTTCGGGTTCCAATGCCAGGCCTGTACGAAGAGCTCGGTGTTCTGGCGATACGATATCGGCCCCCACCCTGCTTCGAGAATCTGTTTGATCTGGTCCGGCCGGAAAAAAATGTCTGTAGTGTTGCTAGGAATTCGATCCACGGTGGTGCCGAATGCGCGAAGAGGACTGAATGTGTTCGCTACATGGCTGGGCGTTGCGTCTACGCGAACCGTTTGCGCGAGCACGCAGGCGGTTAACAATGTGACGGCTAAGAGTGCACAAAGGCAATGCACGAGGCCTTCCGTTGTTTTGTTTGTTTTGTTCTCGACCACACGAGGTTCATTAATACGCGAGGCAATCAATCGCATTCATTTCCCCTTTATTGTCCCACGGCAAAAAATGTTAGCATTACGACATGGCGAGATGGCGTTGCACGTTGGCGTTCATTTTATTATTGGTCTGGACGGCTACGCCTGCTCTCGCATGTCTCCCTAGTCCGACCATGACGCAAGCGGAGATGGCCTGTTGCAAGAAGATGGCGGGCGACTGCCACATGGGGAGCAATAATCATCCATGCTGCAAGCGAGTCTCAAGCGTCGATCCTCTTGTTCCTAAAATTCAACCGATCCCGCAAGTCCAGCCAGACCTTTCTGCTGTCACTTCGGTTTACATCCAGCAAGTAAGCCCTTCGGGTGACTTTGTACTAACCCAAGTTGGGCTAGGGCTGCCGCCACCCGCGCCACCGGGACCAAACTCCATTCTCAGAATCTAGCCTCCGCATGTTCGCTTAGTACAACGTTGCATACGTGTGTTTCAGCGCATCGCGGAGGAGATATGAGATGTGTATTCCTGTTCGTAGTTATAGGGCTGCCCCTGATCGCCAGGGCGGCGGAGCACGGCCCCGTATTTGGGCTTGCGACGCCGACAAACTCAAAGGGTGAATGGAACTTTGACGAGGGTGTGTTTACTCGCACTACTGACCTCGGATCCCAAGCATCAGTGCGGGAGTTGGTCGGCTATGGATTCACCCCGCATTTGATGCTTTCAGTAACGCTTCCCGTCGTGCTCGGAGATACGAGGCTGCCGCCCACGAGAATCCAGCCGGGTGCCGACTTTGACTCGACAGTAGCATGGCGTTTTCAACACAGAGCCACAAAGATTGGCACTCGAATCGAGAGCACAGCATTTGCCGGCTTGGCCTGTCCCGGCCCTCAATCAGGCTTCAAAGGAGTAGCCCACACAACCAACCTGCCCGGCACAATGATTGGCGCGGTCATAGGTTTGGCATCTCTCCGTATTGCTTTGGGTTTCGGCAGGTATTTACGCGATCGGCTTCTTTGTCGCGTACGTGCTTGGGCCGATCTTAACGAGGCTGGGATAACTGAAGGATCTCGGAAAGACCGACGCATCGCGCAACTTGAAACGGGGCTCCGATTTCGCGTCAGCTATGGGTGATGTCCCTGCACGTCACAAAATGGAGAGAATTGAATTACACGGACCCCGGGCTCAGGTGCCAGCAGTTCACGGGCATCAATTTCCGCGAGTGTACGAAGGATGTTCTTCTCAAGTTCGTCGAACGCGGGATTGTGTGGCTCCGCCGTTTGCAATTTAGCAAGCGTTTCTCGCAAGGCGCTGACGAGCAGAGGGTGGTAACACTGTCCAGCCATGACACGGGAATAATGCCGGAAGTTCGAGACATGTTCGATACGGTACGTTCTGTAGTCGCTAAATATTTCTTCGGGGTAGGCTGTAGGTGCTTACCACGTCAGCGTTTTCTAAAGTGTCTTCCTGAGTGTCTTGCCAAGATTCAAGGCGACGCGACGAAATTACAGAGATGGTGGCGGCGGTTGGACTCGAACCAACGACCTACGGATTATGAGACCGTCGCTCTAGCCACCTGAGCTACACCGCCACGTGCAAACTGTAAAGGAACGCGAGAGGAAATTGTCCGGAAATGCGTTCGCGCAGGTGCGCCGAATCGATGATTCGGCCATTTCGATTCTAAAAGTCATTCTGATCGATTCTAAAAGTCATTCTGAAAAAGTTCAAATCAAGCGGCTGCGCGCGGTGGTTATCAGCTGTTATTGCAATGCAGAATGTCACTTGGTCGGCTGCGCGTACCATTTGCGCTGAGAACAACCACTAAATCCGCGCCGCTTGAGAGCAGTCAAACTGATCATGTCCGAAAACCGCTAGTCCAGCCTCCCGATGAATGCGAGCAATCTGTCCGGCGCGTACACCCAAATTTGAGAACTGCGTTTTCTTCGGCTCGGCAGCAGCTGCGCAGGATGCCGGATTCCGTCCGTGTCTTCGTTGCCGGCCAGAAACTGCTCCGGACCTGGCGTCGTGGCGTGGAACTTCCAACACAGTTTCTCGCGCCCTGGCCCTTATCGCTGAAGGAGCGCTGGATGGAGCAGAGAACAGCGTTCCAGAGCTGGCTGACCGGCTAGGTATCGGCGAGCGTCAGTTGCGACGTTTGTTCCTTCAACATCTGGGAGCGCCGCCTGTTTCCGTCGCGCAGACGCGGCGAGTGCTCTTCGCAAAACAGCTCATCCACGAAACCCAGATGCCGATGACTGGGATTGCCATGGCCGCGGGGTTCGGCAGCTTGCGGCGTTTCAACGAAACATTTCGCGACCTGTTCCAGCGGCCACCCAGCGCATTACGCCAAAAAAGCACGCTCAGAAACGAAAAAGAAAAGGACATCGTCCTGCGCCTGCGTTATCGCCCGCCATATGACTGGGAGAGCATGCTGAGCTTCCTGCGGGCGCGCGCGATTCCAGGTCTTGAAGCGGTTCATGCCGCATGCTATTTACGCACGGTCGAAATTGATGGCGCGCTGGGCAGCATCGAAGTGACTCACGTTGCGGACCGCCACAGTCTGCGCGTGAGAATCCGCTTTCCAGAAGTCCGATCGCTTCCCACTATTGTCGCACGGGTACGCCGGTTGTTCGATGTTGGAGCCGACATCGAAACGATCGGTGAACATTTGTCGGGTGACCCGGCTCTGGCACCGTTGGTCGCGGAGCGTCCAGGGTTGCGCGCTCCCGGCGGCTGGGATGGTTTTGAGATCGCTATGCGGGCCGTATTGGGACAACAAATCAGCGTGATGGCTGCACGTAAGTTGGGCGGCCAACTCGTCGCGCTTCACGGACGCGCAGTGCCGAAATCTTTTCGCATTCATCCAGATTTGTCGCACGTCTTTCCAACTGCAAAGCGGCTGACGATGGCTTCGTGGATCGGGCTAGGCATGCCCGCCGCACGATCTGCGACATTGAAGGCCGTGGCGGAAGCCACGCTGAGAGATCCTAATCTGTTTCGTCCATTCGGCAATATCGAGGAGACGGTTGCACGTTTGCGCACGGTAAGGGGGATTGGAGAATGGACGGCTCAATACATTGCGCTTCGCGCGATCCGCGAAATGGACGCGTTCCCGGCGACTGACGTTGGCCTTCTCCGCGGCATCGCTTCCATAGATGGCGAGAAGGTGCACGGCGCAAAGAATGCGTCGGCAGATTTGTTGAGTCGCGCCGAATCCTGGCGGCCATGGCGGGCGTATGCGGCGCAACACCTCTGGGCTGCCGGCGGAAACTCGCGGTCACGCGATCAGCAGTCCTCACGTTGATACGACATTTACTTGCAGTGAGCGCCGATGGACAAACGAAACGAACCCATGAGTTTGTCATACAAAATCATTCAATCGCCGGTCGGAAAATTGAAGCTGGTCGCGAGCGACAAAGGCTTAGTTGCCATACTGTGGGAAAACGACAATCCCCGCCGTGTGCTCCTGAAAGATATGGCCGTGAATGAGAGCCATCCCATTCTTCTGGAGACGCAACGTCAATTGGGTGAATACTTCGCGAGCGAGCGAAGCACATTCTCCGTTGCTTTGGACACACGAGGGACCCACTTTCAAAAGAGCGTGTGGGACGCTTTGCTCCGAATCCCTTTCGGCGAAACCAGAAGCTATGGACAACTCGCCAAGCAACTCGGAAATCCGCGCGCATCGAGAGCGGTTGGCGCGGCGAACGGACGTAATCCAGTTTCGATCATCGTCCCTTGCCATCGCGTGATTGGATCGTCCGGAAAACTTACCGGTTTCGCCGGCGGACTTGAGCGGAAAACCTATTTGCTCAACCTGGAAGGGAAACGCCAAGCTGATCCGCGAGAGATGCGCGTAGACAACTGAAGTCCCCGGTGCTCCTCCCTCTTTACAGCGCTTTACTCAGCTTGACTACACTTTACGCAAGCACCAGCAACTTACGATTTCGCCCGCGGCATCAGTCCACCTAGACAGCACCACTCAAAAACTACCACTATTTCAAGGAGCGAAGCATGCATCGTCGCCGTACGCTGGTCGTGTGTCTGTTATCTTTCGCTGCGATTTTGTTGGGCACCGGTTGTGGATCTTCCGGAAATGCAAATATCCGGCTCGTCAACGCGCTTTCAAATCAATCAAGTCTCGACATGCTAATCGACAGCTCCAGCAACTTCGTTGCCGATCAAACTGCCAGTCTCGGTGCGGACACGTATGACACCGCACTTGTGACCAGCGGGGGCACGACTGTGCTTACGGACAGCCACACCGCGCCAAATTCGAGAAACATCAGCATCCGGGTGGTGAATGCTTCATCAATTCTCGGCACTGTGGATGTATACGTAGTCAGTTCGGGAACAAGTATCAACTCCGTCAATCCAACGTTTTCCAGCCTCAGTTTCCCGTCGGCGTCCAGTTATGCTTCGCTCGCGCCGGGAAGCTATCAGGTAATTTTCACGCCAGCGGGACAGAAATTTGCGGAGCTCTCCAGCAGTTCACTGTCATTCAGTTCCGGCCAGGTAAGGACTGTGCTGGGTCTGGATATTTTCGGCGGTGGCGGTGTGACTACGTCCGTGCTCTCAGACTTGAACTAGGTAAGGCTGAGCTTCGGCGTGAACGGTGGAATTATATTCGATATATGCCAAACCTGTTCACGCCGATTGCTATTGGTCACGTAAGAAGTCCGTTCATAAAAACCTCTGACATTCCGAAGGGACTCGGCGCCAAACACGATGCTGAGGGCGTTCTCGAAATCCTGCCAGAGTTTGCGGCTGGGCTAAAGGACGTCGAGGGGTTTTCACATTTTTATGTGCTGTGGGTGTTCGATCAATCGACCGATTTCGATCTTGTTGCGACGCCTCCGGCCGACAACGGCCGACCACATGGCGTATTTGCGACGCGGTCACCGCGGCGGCCGAATCCGATCGCCTTAACCGTAGTTGAGCTGTTGCGACGTGATGGCGCTCAACTGCAGGTTCGCGGTGTTGACATGCTGGACGGAACGCCCATTCTCGATCTCACACCATACTTGTCCAGCGTGCGTGCCGAAGGATTGCGCCGTGGTTGGCTGGCTGAGGCTGAGAAGCGAGGCAGAGGCTGCAACGAGCGCAGTTAATACTCAAATCAACACCTAACGCTATTGTCGCCAATTCCCCGCCGATATACGGGATTTCCGGAGCTCGTCACAAGGCACGGAAGCCATCCTCCAAGCGCATCGTTACATCCCAAGTACCCGACGACTAAGTTGAGTAACGCATTTCGGAGGTTGGTATGAAGAGTTTGGCAACAATTTCGGCGGTACTGCTATTTCTATTCGGGCTGGCATCGGCCCCCGCGTTCTCTCAGGAACGCGATGATCGGTCTGCCCAGACACAAGACGACAGGGCGAAAGACAAGGACAAGGGCCCAGCTAAGAACGATGATAAGGCAATGAAGCAGGACGAAAATCGCGCGAAGCAGGATGAAGGTAAGCGCGATGAGGCTCGCCCTGGAGGCAGCCGGAACGATAACGCTCGACCGGACACTGACCAGAACAATAATTCCCGGCCGGCAACCGCCCGGCCGCAAGAAGAAAACCGGCGGGAGCAGCGTCCTGAGGAGCATGTGGACCGGGACCGCCAGCAGCATCCGATGCAGGCGCAGCGCGGAAAGCGTATTCCCGACGATCGCTTCCGGTCAAGCTTTGGACGTCAACATCATTTCCACGTCGATCGTACGCGCATTGTGAATGTATCGCAGCCGATCGTCGTGTACGGCGGCTACCAATTCCAATTAGTCGATGCGTGGCCGGCTGATTGGTCCTACGATGACGATTGCTATATCGACTACGTCGACGATGGGTATTATTTGTTCGACGTAATGCATCCGGGTATGCGCATCGCAGTATTCGTGATCGAGTAGATGTTAAGATTAGGAGGCGATTTTGACAGCGGGGGCCAACTTTATGCTTGGCCCGTTTTCTTATTCGACTGAATTCGCCTGGCGCATCAAGTGACGGCGGTAAATTCGTCTATAATCTGACGCCGAACATGATGAACGCTTCTGCAAGAATCTTCCCGATTCTGCTATTTGCGAGCCTCGCTGCCGCTCAATCCACTTTCACAAATCCCCTGCTCCCCTCCGGCCCGGATCCGTGGGTCGAATACCACGACGGCGTGTACTACTACATGAACTCCACGGCGACAAATCTCACGCTTTGGAAGACGCGCAATATGGCGGATTTGAAGTCTGCGGAGAAGAAGGTCGTGTGGACGCCCCCAGCAACGGGGCCGTACTCGCATGATATCTGGGCGCCGGAAATTCATTTTCTCGCAGGCAAGTGGTACATCTATTTCGCCGCGGATGGAAAGACGAATCAGACGCATCGGATCTGGGTGATCGAGAACGCGTCTGCCGATCCGTTTCAAGGTGAGTGGACGTTCAAAGGCAAACTTGCGGACGCCACCGATAAATGGGCGATTGACGCTTCTGTCTTTGAATACCAGGGCAAGCTCTACTACATCTGGTCAGGATGGGAAGGAGATGAGAACGGTACGCAAAGCATTTATATCGCTCGCCTCAAGAATCCGTGGACAGTTGAAAGCGCGCGCACGCGAATCTCAACCCCTGAGTATCCGTGGGAAAAGGTCGGAGACATCCCTCCCCAGCTTAAACAGGACAACCCACCTCATATCGACGTGAATGAAGGGCCAGAGGCGTTGCTACACGATGGCAAGGTTTTCGTGATTTACTCAGCCAGTGCATGCTGGACGGACAATTATGCGCTCGGAATGCTGACTGCGGACTCCGGAGCCGAGCTGCTCGATGGGTCGGTCTGGAAAAAATCACCGACTCCGGTCTTTCAGCAATCGCTGGAGGCGCATGTGTACGCCACCGGTCACAACTCTTTTTTTAAGTCGGCCGACGGGAAGACCGATTGGATCTTGTATCACGCCAACTCGAAGCCCGGCCAGGGGTGTGGATGGCATCGCGCCCCACGCGCACAACCATTTTCATGGAACGCTGACGGCACTCCGAATTTTGGCACGCCTGTACCCGCCGACAAGCCCCTTCCGCGTCCCTAGCTGCAGAAGAACATTAGCCAATGCAGGTCAGCGCCTGTCGTGATCATGGTCGCGATCACGGTCTCTGTCGCGGTCATGATCATGACTGTGCCGTCAGTCCCAATAGCGCTTCTGGTCTTCTTTCGAAAGATGCCGGTAATCGCGATGCGAGTCAATGTGGGCTTCGATCACCCACTGGTTGTAATAGCCCCGCTCATGTTCATCCCAACGGTGACGGTCATGATAGTAAGGATCGCTTGCGTAGTAGTGGTTCGCACAGCCGGTGGTCGCAAGCGGCAGCAGCAGAGCCGCGCCTACCAGCAGTGATCCGATGGAACTGTATCCACGTTGCATGAATTCATCCCTCGTGCGGGAGATTCCACGAGGCTTTGGTGCAGAGCCGCCGTCCCGAGTTGCTTATGCCCGCCCGGATGGCGAAGAAAAGAAGATCAACTTGCAATCAGCGGCACAGAAGCAAGCGCGGCTCTTACGAAGAACGCTGTACCGATAACGTCCACACAACCAGCGATCAGCCCGAGAACAAATCCCAGAGGATAGGTGGGCGCAAATTTTCTTCCGAACAGGACAGTAGTTCCGGTAACTAGCAGAGACGCCGATCGTGCAGCCGCGGCCATCCAGAGTGCTCCTCCGCCGCCCGCTTTACGCATGAAAATGTAGAACAGCGCGAACCCAAGTCCTGCAACGATCGCCAGCCCGAGTCCGCGCGGACGGCTGCCGTCCTCCGGACGCGAGACCAGCCAGATGCCCAGCAGAGCAAGCGCAAAGCCTGCGATGGCCTTCGGCCCAGGCAAACCTTCGTGGACCATTCCGAATACTGTCGGAATTCCAGCGCTCAAAATCGCAGCGACGGGAGCCGCGATCCCCATGTTGCCTTGCGAAAGAGCACGATAGAAGAGCGCAAGTGAAATCCCGCCCGCAGCGCCGCCGGCACAAGCCCATTGCAAGTGCGAAACCGGCGGCATGGGCTCATGGGTCGCTATCGCCAGTGCCGCCATCAGCACGGTGCCGCTGAAATGTCCGAGGGCTGCGAGAAAAAAAGCCTGAAAGCGCCGGGCTGTATAGCCGCCCATGAAGTCGCTCACACCCCAGGTGCAGAATGCGCCGAAGGCGTAGGAGGCAGACAACAATTGAGAAGTACTGGACATGAATTCAGATGAAAGTAAAAGATGAGTTGAATGACTCAACGATTCAAGGACTTTGTGTCTCGATTTCCGGCGTTGCGCTCAGCAGGGCCTTCGTGTATCGATGCTGTCGATTTTCGGTGATCTGGTCAGTGGAGTTGAGTTCCAGAATCTTGCCGCGATGCATCACCGCGATGCGGGTTGAAAGATAGCGGACGATCGGCATCGAATGTGAAATAAACAAATAGGTTAAGCCGAAGTCGCGTTGCAGCTGTGCGAGCAGGTTCACGATCTGCGCTCCGACGCTTACATCCAAGGCCGAAACGGGCTCGTCGCACACGATGAATTTCGGGCGAAGCGCTAGCGCACGGGCAATAACGATGCGCTGACGCTGGCCTCCGCTGAATTCGTGCGGGTAGCGGTGCAAAGCGGAACTGTCGAGACCAACGGCGCGAAGCAGTTCGGCAACCTTGGATTTTGTCACGCCCCGAGTTCGATTGCCTCGATGAATGATGAGCGGCTCCGCGATTAGTCCTTCAACCCGCATCCGGGGATCGAGTGAGCTAAACGGATCCTGGAAAATAATCTGCATGTCGCGGCGGAGACGGCGGAGATCACCGCGGCCAGCAGCGAGAAGGTCACGACCATTGAAGCTGATGCTACCTGTTGTCGGCTCGATCAGCCGCAGGATAAGTCTTCCCAGAGTGCTCTTGCCTGAACCCGACTCGCCCACCAGACCCAGCGTTTCACCCGCATGCATATCGAGTGAGACGTCATCCACGGCGGGCTGCAGGCTTTTCTGGCGGCTTGCAAAGATGCTTTCACTCGGCGGGAAAACCTTCGACAAATTCCGGATTTCGAGCAGCGGCACGAGTGGATAGTAGCAGAGTCGAAACTTTACTTTTCTCAACGACTTCTAATTTTTACTGGCAACCATCCTGCACATCTGTTCCGTTGACAAGAGGTGAAAACTTGGACAGCGGCTACTACGCGGCGTGCAGCGCTCTAAAGACGCAAAGTAATGCGCTTGAAATCGTTGCCAACAATATTGCAAACGTAAGTACGGCGGGGTACCGCGGTCAGATCCCTTCGTTTGACTCAATCATCGCGCAGACCGCGGGCGGCCAGATGAATGGATGGGAACGGCTTACCAATGAGTTCGCTGCGCTGAACGGCTCGCGGCTGAATATGGCCGAAGGCAATCTTGAGCACACGGGAAATCCGCTGGACCTCGCCATCGAAGGCCCGGGATTTTTCACCGTGCAGAGCAAATCTGGCACGCTGTACACGCGCAACGGAGGTTTTCGCGTTTCCGCTGCCGGACAGGTGAGCGCGGCGGGTGATCCAGTTCTGAGTGCTACAGGCCCGATCACAATTCCGAGCGGTGAGCTTGCCATCAGCGCGGATGGCACGGTTTCGGTGAGCGGCGCGGTGGTGGGCAAGCTGCAGATCGCGGAGTTCGCCGCGAATACCAAGCTTGAGCCGGCGGGCGAGTCCTACTATGCAGCGCCTTGGAAGGCGGCAAAATCGGCGATTTCAAGCAGCGTGCGCCAGGGGACGCTGGAATCGTCAAATGTAAACCCGGTGGCGGCGATGGTGTCGCTGATTTCGGCGCAGCGCCAGGCGGAGATGATGGAGCGGGCCATGAGCGCGTTTTATTCCGACTTCAACCGCATTGCCGCGGATGATTTGCCTAGAGTCTAGAACTCAAGATTAAGGGTTTCGGAGAATTTAATGCTGCGAGCGTTATACACAGGCGCGAGCGGAATGAGAGCGCAGGAGATGAACCTGGACAACGTCGCCAACAATCTGGCGAACTCCAGCACGGCAGGATTCTCCGCAGCCCAACTGGACAAACGCCGTGCCGGCAAGCTCGCAACCGCCATTCAAACGGCATTTCAACAGTACGGATCGCTACCGCCAAAACCAGCCGAAGTCGGGGGTTTGGCCGAGCATGGGATTCCCTCCCTGCTGCCCGTGGGAAACACTGAGCCGGACGACTTCGACTTGCTGCGTAAACAGGTGGAAAACGCGTTATCAGGAGAAATTGCCGGT
>QHZW01000475.1 GCA_003224815.1 Acidobacteriota bacterium
GGAGGCGAGCGTTTCACGGTGCCCCGTAGGTGCTTCTACGGATTAGCCGCAATCGCCCTGTGCAACTGTCCATCCACTTCGCGCTGTATGAATTCCTTCCATGTAAGCGTTGATAGGTGCCATTCTCCAGCCTGCGTCCCGTCCCAAGCGACGTGAACATTTTGCTCCCAGAATTTATCGGTGTAGCCCGCAAGGTGGACATAGCCCGGCTCGCCTGCATTGCCCATGCAATAGCGCAGGCCGTAGATCAATCTGAAGCCGGGCTCATCGGACGGCGTTGCCGGCTTGGGTTGTTTTTTGAAACCGGTGCCTCTCTTGAAATACGTAACCTCGTATTCCCAATTGCAGGGTCCCATTCGGGCCGGGGTCTTCCAGTCCACAATTATGCCCGTCCAGGGATCAAACTTGCTGAGCGCGTCGGGATCAGTTATCTCGACAGGATGGTGCAGCTCGCCGCCGCTGATAACAATCTTGTCCAGTATCGCTTCCTGGTCTCTCATCGTAATGGCGCTACTCATCAGCGAGTTCCACGCGGGCGTAGCCGGATGCCACTTGCCATCGGCATCGCCACGGATAATCGTGCCTCCATTAGGGCCGTAAAGGGGCTCGCCCGGCCCAGGCAGATATACGTATCCGGCTTCGCCGGTCCAACAGTAACGAGTGGCGTAAATCATCTGCAAATCGCCGCGATCCAAAGCCGAAGGTACGAACTGGCCAATCCAGGGATTGAACGCATTGAGCGCGGCGGGATCAGTAATCTCAATAGGCTGATTGAGCCCGCCTCCGGAGATCAGGATGAGATCGACCGGTCCTTTGCCGTGCGCCAACGGCACAGCGGCTACAATCACTAGCACAGCAGATAAAATGCGTTGATTCATACGTCATCTCCAGCACACACACAAAGTAAGACGTACTTTCATAGCCGACTGTTATCTTGCCTGAAGAAAATATTGCCAAGAGAGTAGGAGCGACTTGCCAACCGCCCGAATCCGAACCCGGCGGACGCGCAGAACGACACTCTCAGTGAAATGCTCGATGGAGCTGATTCGTGAATGTTCGAGCAAAAGCGCGGGAGTCATGGAGTGAATCACCACTCGATTCTTATCAGCGACAGCCCTTGCCGGGGCAGCTCAAATTTCAAAGTTGCGATTCCGCGTTCAATCTGAATCCACTGCGGAGAAGCCAGAAGCTGCAGCTGGCCTGCGGCTTCTAATTGCTTATATTGCTCCGGCGTAGGCGTTTGCGGAGAGCCCATTTGTTTCCACGCGGTGAATGCGTTGCTGTGGGCGGAATCAATGCGGAAGTGCTGGAGCAAAACGCGTTTCTGATCCGCGCGCGCACCGCTGATCGCAAGATCAATCGAAGCTGGCGCTGCGGAAACATCATCGTCATGATAATTCCAAGTGAGCACTTCAACGCCGTGTTGTGTTCGAGTCGCAATCACGCGGACGTCCGGTGCGGAGCGAACACCATCGCTGAGAATCTGATCTGTTTTGAGCGCTGCGGAACTCACAGCTTCGATTTGCTCTCCGCCGAGCAGTCCTAACATGCGGAACGTGTTCAACACCGGCTTGTCGAGCCCGTTGGTGGCGAGTTCGCGAAAGCCCGCGAAGTAAGGCTGATCTTCAAACTCAAATGCCCACGTAACTAGTCCCTTTAGATTGATGCCGTCGCGATGAGCCAGCGAGACCGTTTGACTAAATCCTTCAGCGGTGTAGGCAGCGTAGAGCGCACCGTTGCGGTATCCGTTCTGCGGGTTCTTTTCTGCCGAGCAAGCGGCACAACCTTCAGGATCCCATTCGCCCAGAATGATCGGCGTCGTGCGCCACTTTGAAAATGAAGCAACGGTTTTAAATCCTTGATCGATTGCCTTCAGTTGCGCCGCAAGCCCCATCTTCACGTGATCGCTTTGCCAGGTTGGTGAACCTTTGGGGTGGAAGCTGATGAAATCAAGCGGCGCGCCGATCCTGCCCGTAGCGTAATTTTGTCCCGTGTCGCAATGCTTCAGGAAATTCGTTAGAAACTCGATCGCCTTGGGCCGGCCCGGCCCGGTTGAATCCGGACCGCCGATCGTCGCGTCAGGCAGCGCGCGGCGGACCGCATCGGCGGAGTGGTCGTAGAGCTTGAAATATTCTTCCGCCGTGCCTTTCCAGTACTCGATATCAGGCTCGTTCCATACTTCCCAAAGCCAGGTTTTCACTTCGGCGTCGCCGTAGCGCTCGCGAAGGTGCTTCACGAACCGAAAAACCAGCTCAGCCCACCTTGCGTAATCCTTCGGTGGATATGCCCAGCCGGTGTAGATAGATCCATTCGGAAAATTGTGACGATAAGGTTGGGGATGAGTTGACAGCGCTTCAGGCATGAATCCGATTTCGACCAGCGGCTTCAGACCTGCATCGTGAAATGTGTCGAATATCCGGTCAATGATTTTCCAGTCGTAAACCGGATGCCCAGCGGCGTCTTCGGTATAAGCGTTGGTTGATCCCCATTTCAATGAGGCGGAACCGTCTCCGGAAGTCAGCAGGTTGTGAACGCGAATGTAAGCGGGCGACGGACTCAGCGCAGCGATTTCGCGCAGCAGTTTTGTTCCATTCGGAGCGTAAGTGTAGTTAGGCTCGTCGTAGCCAAAGAAGTTCCAGACGTGAGGGAAGGCGCCTATCGCCTTAGAGGAATCGACTTGAATCTCGATCGTGCGGATGTCTTGGGCGAGCGCACGTGGAAGCGCGATTAAGAGAATTGCGGCGGAAAGTAGTTGATGTCTCCGCATTCCTAACGCCTGATTTTAACGACGGAGCCATCTTTCCCCAGCAGCGCCAGTTCGGCCATTCCGATAAATAGTCCGTGCTCGACAACGCCC
>QHZW01000295.1 GCA_003224815.1 Acidobacteriota bacterium
ACCTGATCACATTTGTCACTGAACTGAAAACCCGAATTGGCGCTCACGCTGCCGACTGAGTCCGTAAAAATGTATTGTCCCGAAGTTCCAAAAGTCCACGCGCCATTGGTAAACACCGGTCCCGAAATGGTTCCGGGCACGAGCGTGCTGCCGCTGCAAATCGCTATGGGCAGGCATTTCAAGGCGTGAGCGGCGGACAGAACCAAGGCCGGGCATCAGCAATTGGCGGCGGCGGAACTTGCGCCAGTCCAACCGGCCCGGTGACCGGATATCAATACTTTTATCCCTACGCAGTAACCGCGCAGGGCAGAGCACAAGGCACAGAGAAAGCAACCGTGACCGATAGTGGCATTCTCAATGTGAAAGCATTACTGAATCCGAACGCTTCTACAACGAGTTTTGCCGCGTGGGGAATGTTCATCGACCAGTTTCCGGTTCATGGCCGGAGTCGTTCAAAGTCACGGCGGTGTATTTCGGAATCGACCCCACCACCGGCCAGCCTAACTGGACTTGTCAACCACAACCGATGCGAAAGCCAATAATCTGGTCGGCAACCGCCTGCGGTTTGCCATTGTTAACGCTGCGCACAAGCACAGGATTCGCCGGACTTGTAGTGTCCACTCCATAGGTGGTCGAATTCACGCGCAATACCCAATCGGTGTTGCAGAATTGGGTCCCAAGTTTGTTGTTGTTGCTCGGATTTGAAATGCCGTAATAGTCGTCGCTGTAGGAACTTTGCGAGACGGCATTTTTGTAAACAGCAGTGGGATTGTGCTGAAGCTGGACCTTCCCGCCGGTTACTTGGCCGGACTTGGACAGCACCATCGTCGCCATCTGCGAACCATTACTGTTGACGAGCAGGACTTCATCTCCGGCGTTGTAGGAGCCAGCTAGTTGATTGAGCGTAGTGCTGCCGATCGGCGTAGCGAACAACGTGGACGAAGTCACGCTCACGCAATTCGATCCGCTGACCGCCGGATGCGAAGGCGGAGTGTTCGGATCAACAGTTATAACGCTGACCGTATCAAAGCAGCCTGCGCTGTAAGTCTGGTTCAAGCCTGTGTAGCAAGTGCCGGTGCCCGGAAAAACTGTAATCCCGAGCGGCAGCGTCGGAATGTTGGCGCCCTGATAGTAGCCGCTGCCGGCATTTACCATATCGATCTGCAACTGCGCTGCTGCGTTCCGTAAGGCAATATTCACCGCGGTCTGGTTTTGTTGCACAGTAAAGAGCGGCACGTGCCGTCGGAACAAGCTCATCGCTGCCCCGCCGATCACCATGAAAATGGCGATCGAAACCAGCAGCTCGATCATTGAGAAGCCCGCCCACGTGGAAAATGATTCGCGGCTCGATGTCATACGTTGTTCGCGAGTTTTCATGGCCTCACCATGCTCATTTGAAATGGCGCCGCGGGCGGTTGCGCTTGGACTGTAACCAGCACCGTAATTCTCCTTACGCCCACGACTGGAACATCCTGCTCGATGACCCAGCGGCGATTGAATAGAAGTGTGTCAGCGGATGACGCAGGTGCAGTGTTTGATTGTGTTTGCAAAACCTGCCCGTCGGGTGAATGCGTGATGGTTGTGTATACGGTGCCGCTGGCGTTGCTACTGGTGAGCGTCTCGGTAATCGCGCCATTGCCGTTCGAGATCAGCACCTGATCGAAATAGTCCACCGGATAGTTGGTCGCTCCGACTGTAACCGTCTGCGAAGAGTCGCTTGTCAAATTGCCCGCGGTCCCCCCGCTGGTTACCGCAATATCAGGATCGCTCGATGAAAGGCGATTCAGATCGTCCAGCTTTTCTGATGCCAGCAGAGACTGTGTGCTCATGTAGCGCGATGAACTGCTCGTGACAGCCGCTTTTGCGATCAATGCAGCCATCGCCAACAGCCCTACGCCGAGCACAGTGATTGCAATCATTGTCTCGATCAGCGTGAACCCGCGCTTTGACCGCAGCTTATGGTGTGACATTGATTCGTCCATAGGGCGATACCGTGATCGTCTCTGTCGGATTATTCCCGTAGCTCACCGTCAACACCCAGTTGCCGCTGGCGTCGATCTGCGCGCCCGCGCATTGCGGACATTGCACTGCCCCACCGGGCCGGAACACCAGCGTTGTATTCGATCCGAGGATGTTCACAGCCGAAGAAAACGGAATCGGGTTGCCGACGTTCGCAAATGAACCTGAATCGGCCGGGTCATTTTGCAGCTGGTAATTCGAACTGGCGCGGTTCACCACGATCGCAAAGGGATACCCCGCTTCGACCGCCCGGTAACGCGTGCTCTGAATACTGCCAGTAATGGATGTAACCGCGCTGTTGAGGGTATAGGCGTTAATGGACGATCTCACTGTCGGAATCGAAATCGCTGTCACGATTCCAATGATGCCCATAGCAACCGCCAACTCAGCAAGGCTGAAACCATGTGCCGCTTCATGAGATACAGCGTGCTGATGCTTCCATGTACTCTGCATATGCATCCTCATCCGCAATCGCTCAATCAGCGACTTGCGGAATCTGACCTCACAGTAGAACGCGACCGTTTGCGTGGAAAATTACCTCGATACTGAGGCGGTTCATTACCCCGCGCCTTGGAGCGCGACGCAATCTTGTACTGCGGAATGACTTAGAGGCTGTTGAGATGAGCTGGCCTAGTTGTACACACACTAGGACACTCTGGCGCGCGAAGGTGGACAAGGTACGAAAAGGTGATTACCTGTATGGCGCCATCAAGCGGTCGAAACTCACGAAACACTCTTAGTTCTGATATTCCTCACGGCTGATACCGAGTTTCTGAATTCTCGATTGCAGTGTCGTGCGTTTCATTCCAAGTCTGGCTGCAGCCCCCTGCGCGCCCGAGGAAATGCGCAACTCGGCCAGCGGAGCATAAAATTCCGGCCCTTGAGTGAGAATGACCGACCGCTAGATGAAATTCTCCAGTTCGCGGATGTTGCCCGGCCAGTGCCAATCCTCAAATTCGCGTATAACGTCGTCGGGAATGGATTCCACGCGCTTGCCCATTCTCCGAGCAAATTTCTGGACAAAATATCGCACTAGGAGCGGTATATCGCCTGCTCTTTCACGCAACGGTGGCAGCCGGATCGGAAACACATTCAGGCGGTAATAAAGGTCGCTGCGGAACTCCTTAGCATTGACCGCCTGCGTCAAATCGCGGTTGGTTGCTGCCACCAGACGCACGTTGACCTTGATCGTTTTGATGCCGCCCAGTCGCTCAAATTCCTGGTCCTGCAATACCCGGAGCAGTTTGGGCTGAAGGTCCATCGGGATTTCACCGATCTCGTCCAGGAACAATGTGCCCTCATCCGCGAGTTCGATCCTTCCAACCTTCTGGCTGATCGCACCTGTAAAGGCGCCCTTTTCGTGACCAAAAGTTCGCTCTCCAGCAGTCCAGTTGGAATTGCCGCGCAATTGAGCTTTATGAAGGGCCCGTCGCGACGCGAGCTCAAACGGTGAACTGCGCGTGCGATCAGTTCCTTGCCGGTGCCCGTTTCTCCCAGCACCAGTACGGTTGCGTCACTTGGCGCTGCAATCTCCACCTGTTCGAGAACCTCGCAGAGTGCGCCGCTCTTGCCAACAACCTCGCCAAAATTGTTTAGTGAATTGATCTCATCTTCAAGATAAGTACGGTGTTTAGAGACATTTTCCAGGCTGGAAACTAACGCACTGTGCACATCGCGAAGTGTTTCGTAGCGCGCCTTTTCCCGCCGAAAAAGTCGGGTCATGACTGCGTTATCTATTAGCAGTGAAACCGCCTCGGCGGTGTAGGTCAAAACGCGAATATCGCCATTGGAAAAAGGGTCTGGGGAAAGACTGCTCAGCAACAGCGCTCCGAAAGTCATCTTCTTGGTACTCAATGGCATGACTCGGAAAGATCGCGAGCCGTTGAGTTTCATCGGATCCAGCAGGTCGGCAAATAGTGTGGCCGTTTCCGTGTCGTCCACCTGGATCACTTCCCCATTGCCGAGTACATGACCCAGCGAAGCTGCCAAAACGGGTATTTCAGACCGCAGCTCGAAGTCCCCATTCTGAATCATGACGTTTAGAACATTTCCGGCTGGATCGTGCACGCCTAGCGCGACATGCCTGCAATCAAGGTCCCGCTTCAAACGATTTAGGAGTTTGGAAAGTATCTCTTTGAAGTTACCGGGACCAGAAGGAAGATCTGCGAGCAGCTCTCTACAATGACGGGGGAAATCGTCAAGGAGCGAATCATCGCTGTAGTGGCGCGGAACTTCTCTTTGCACCGTTTACCTCAGAACCCACGTATCCCTTGATGCAAAGCGCTTTAGTGCGAGCATCATACCCCAAAAAAGGTGGTCGGCAACTATTTTCTGTCTTTTGTTCCTTTTCGGAACAACTTCAACGGTTCCACACTTTGGTCACCGTAGGGTTTTCTTTGCTCCGGCTTGCCGTATAATCTTGCCATCCCCATGAAAGCATTTGTATATGTGTCACTGAAGCGGAGCGTTCTCGATCCGCAGGGCAAGACCATAGAAGGCGCCCTTCGGAAGATGGGTTATCAGGGACTGCAAGATGTTCGTCAGGGCAAGTTCTTCGAGCTTACGCTCGATGGCGGCCTTGATCGCGCCCAGGCGGAAGCTGAAGTTGGCCGCATCGCGCGTGATGTCCTTACCAATCCCGTAATTGAAGAGTTTCGGTATTCAATTGAAGAATAGCGACTACACGTTCGCGTTGGTATTCTCCCCACGTAATTATTAGGAGCTGTTTTCATGTGCGGAATCGTAGGTTACGTCGGCAAAAAGCGGGTTGTTCCAGTCATTCTGGATGGCTTGCGGCGGCTTGAATACCGCGGGTATGACTCTGCCGGAATTGCCGTCTGTGGCAACGGCGAGGGTCTTCAAATTCGGCGAGCCGAAGGCAAACTGCGCAATTTGGAAGAAGTGATCCGGCTCAAGCCACTCGACGGAACTTACGGTATCGGACACACCCGCTGGGCCACTCACGGGCGCCCCACTGAAGAAAACGCGCATCCTCATCGCGATTGCAGCGGCAAGGTTGTGGTGGTTCACAACGGCATCATTGAGAACTACGTTTCGCTTAAGAAGAAGCTCGCTGAGGAAGGCCATCGCTTCACCACGGAGACCGATACCGAGGTCATCGCGCATCTCGTCGAGAAATACTACCTGCACACAGCAAATGGACATCGGCCATCACTTGAAGAGGCGGTTCGCAAAACCGTAGTCCAGTTAACTGGTGTCTTCGCCCTCGCGGTGATCTCCACAGATGAGCCCAACAAAATTGTCGCCGCGCGCAATGGTCCGCCCGCGGTCATTGGCCTTGGTAAAGATGAGTACTTCGTAGCCTCAGACGTTCCCGCCATCCTCTATCACACGCGAGATCTTTTCTTTCTCGCCGACGGCGATCTGGCAGTGATCACGCCCGAAGGCGTGCGCCTCACCGACTTCAGCGGCCAACCCATTACTCGGCAGGTGCAGCACGTCACCTGGGACCCGATCATGGCGGAAAAGGGCGGCTTCAAGCACTTCATGCTCAAAGAAATTTATGAGCAGCCGCGCTCGGTGCGGGACACGACGTTGGGTAGGATTTCGCAGGAAACCGGCCACATATTTCTCGACGAAATGGAGATCACGGCGACCGAATTCAGGTCTGCGAAAAAGATCAATATCGCCGCTTGCGGAACTAGCTGGCACGCAGCTCAGGCCGGTAAGTTCATGATCGAGCGCATGGCACGCATTCCGGTGGAGGTGGACTACGCCAGCGAATGGCGTTATCGCGATCCGATCGTTCCTTCCGAGACAATTACGCTTGTGATATCTCAATCCGGCGAAACCGCTGACACGATTGCTGCCCAGCGTGAAGCCAAAGCAAAAGGCTCGAAGACGCTGGCCATCTGCAATGTGGTCGGTTCCATGATTACACGCGAAGCCGCAGGCACAATCTATACGCATGCTGGCCCGGAGATCGGTGTGGCTTCAACTAAAGCTTTCACCGCGCAACTCACTGCTCTGTATTTGTTTGCGCTATATCTTGGTCAGATCCGCGGCACGATTTCTGCCGAGCAGGCGAAAGACGCCGTCCACGAACTCACACGCATTCCAGGAAAACTCGAGCACCTGCTCACGCACGAAGAGGATTGCGAAGACTTGGCTAAGCAGTACGTACGCTCGCAGGACTTTCTTTTCCTTGGCCGAGGTATTCACTATCCCATCGCGCTCGAAGGCGCCCTCAAGCTGAAGGAGATTTCGTATATTCATGCTGAAGGGTATCCCGCCGGTGAGATGAAGCACGGCCCGAATGCGCTGATCGATGAAAACCTTCCCGTCGTAATCATCGCAACGCGTGATCCCAAAGATACGCTGTCAATGGTCCGCTACGAGAAGACCTGTTCGAACTTAAAAGAAGTCAAAGCCCGCTCAGGACTGGTGATTGCGCTGGCAACCGAGGGCGACCACGAGATCAAAGAGGCCGCCGATCACGTGATTTATATTCCCGAAGCTCCGGAAGAATTGCTGCCGATTCTGGAAATCGTGCCACTGCAGTTGCTGGCATATCACATTGCGGTGCGACGGGGCTGCGATGTTGACCAACCGAGAAATCTGGCAAAGTCGGTGACGGTGGAGTAGGTCGGGATATCAGTACTCGACGGGCTCTACGTCTGTCCTTCGGAAACCGTCCCCTTTAAACAGCAGTGGCTCGCCCCTCTCCCTTGCGAGAGCGTAGGCGAAGCAATCGCCAAAATTCAGTCCGGCCCGGTGCCGGCCCTTTCCGAAATCTCTATATGCCTCACGCGCGATTCTAGCTTGCTCGACAGTGACAGGCTCGACGTTGATAGACATTAATCGCAAAAAATCGTCGAAGCGGCGGCCAAGGGTCGGATCACCTCGGCTATCAATCACAATGGCGGTTTCAACGTAACTCACGGCCGACATGCAGCGAGTTGGTGCTTCACTGATTGTATGTTCCAGCGAATCGCCTTCACACTCGTTTCCCAGAATTGCGACAACAGCCGAACTGTCCACAATCATTTGGGCAATCCTCGCTCGTCATACAGAAGCTCTCCATGGTCCGGTAGGGGATCTCCTTTGAGCCGCTCCGCAAACTCGCCTCTTATCTTGCGAATCCGCTCCGCCACACTTTTGCTTTTTACTCGCGCCAGCCGTTCCCTGACCGCTTCAGTCACCGCCTTTGTCATACTCTCGCCGGTAAGCTCCGCCAACTGCTGAGCCAAACAATGAGCTTCTTCATTTTTGATATTCAGGCTCATGGTAGAAGTCTACCATATGGCGGTAGACTTCTACCAATTTAAGAGTTGAGTAAACCAAAGAGGCGATTCCGACTCCCCATAAGCCAAACGCCAGATCCACCACCCACCTCGGGGCTGCCCCGGCCCGTCGCAAAACAAAGGGCATAAAATTCCAACAGGTGATGTGCTGATAGTCCCATTGATCGTAAGTTACCGCATCGGTGTTCAGCCCCCACGCTTCCATCTTCCCGAATGCGAACGCAACAATGTTCTTGAACCTTAGCCAGATTACGAACTGGGAACCGAGGTCTTCGATCTGATAAATCTCCAGCGGAACCCAGAACGCGACTGATGCGAGCTGAATAGCAAGGCTCGCGGCGATCAAAAGTACTCCTAAGCTCCAAATTGCCCTTCCAAGTTCTGCTCGAGACTTCAGCAATAGTGGAACTGAAATGAACGCGGCCATCTCCGCAGCAGTGGAAACATAACGGTCTCCCCATGCGAAGTTCCCGTTCCATACGGTGTAACGCGCATAAAGGCAGATGTACGCAAAGACGAGTGTCAATGTCGCAATCACATATGCCTTCTGACTAGAGTTGAAGCGTCTCCATGCCCAGAGGGCGACAGCAATTGTGAGCACGATCAGCGGATCGAACAAAAAGATCGACTTCTCCGGCGAAAACAAGGCTCCGAAAAATCCAACGTGAAATGGCGTTTCCCACGGATACTTCGTGGGCAGTGTAGGGTCCTGCAACCGGTGCTCGATGGTGAAGTAATGAACGTAGGTCGTCGTCCAGTTCCCGAACCGATAGAACTGGTAGAGCCGGTCAAAGAAAAGAAAAATCAGATATATGGGAAGTGCGCCTTTCACGTAGGCGAGCAACACAGCCGTCGATCGTCGCTCGACCGGTTGGGTGCGGTCGCCCGTCCTCACATGAGAATCGGCGGGCCATCCCTCTCGATCAAACCACAACACCAATACTAGAAATCCCCCGACGGCGATCAAGTCGAGTCCAGTGGTTAATCGTGTCAGCAGATTCAAACCAAGCGCGCCCGAACCCATTAACAATGCGCGCCTGCTTCCGCAGCGCAACCACTCGTATTGGAAACAGAATCCGGTCAGCGTCAGCAGGCAGATGTAGTTGTTCTCCATCATGTTCTGCGTGTAGTGCAAGTGAGTGGTACAGAACAGCAGGGCCAGCACTCCGGCGATCGCTTGCGCCACGTCGAAGCCAAGCATCAGCAAAAACCGGTAGCAGACCAGCACCGTCAATACGCTGACTAAAATATTCACCGAATATGTGACGAATATATTCCGCACTGTGGGATCGGTATCACCGTAGTCCCTGAAGATCGGCAGCTTCGAGATCCCCGTGCCAACAATATCGAATGGCAGCATCAGTAGTGGTTGCCCGATCCCATACCAGTCGTAAAGCTTCCCGCCTCGGCCGTGAACTCCGAATTCAGGATATTCATTCGGAAAGACTGCTGGCTCTGAGGTCCAGAAGGAATGCGCCGTCTGCAAGCGGTGCATGGTGTCTGAGGAACCGAGTTCGCCAGACTGCACGCAGAACGCCAGCAGCCCCGCGCACATGGCGAGCCAGAAAACAGGTTTTCTAGAGTGAGCCTGCGGGTTCGCAACCATTGAAAAATAAATGTTACAGGAAGTACTGCGGCTCAAGCCGGCGTTGGCCGTGTGAAGACCTCAGCCGCGGCCACCACGGTATTGCAATGGATGGCGACGGTATCCTGTACTTTTTGCGCGTAGCCGCCGGCGTAAGTGATCATCACAGGGATCTTCCGTGCCTTCGCCACCTTGAATACAAGCTCATCGCGCTTTTTCAGCCCTTCAATCGTCAGCGCAAGCCCGCCTAACTGGTCTTCTCGATATGGATCCGCCCCGGCGATGTAGCAGATCAACTCTGGCGTGAATTGCCGCAGACCCGAACTCAGTGCATTGTCGAGCCAGGCGAGGTAATCATCGTCACCAATCCCATCCGGCAGATCCACATCAATTGAAGACGGCGGCTTCTGCGCCGGATAGTTGTTCTCCTGATGCAACGAGATCGTGAACACATCTCCATCGTGCGCGCGCATGAGCGGCTTACGCCCAAGAACTGCGGAACCGCTTGAGGGCAAGGATTCGCTGATCGCGCGCGTGCCAGCAAAAATAGCCGCTGTCCCGTTACCGTGATGCACATCGCAATCCACCGTCATGGCCGTGCGAATCTTGCCATCGCGCTGCATGCGTCGAATGGCAACCGCAACATCGTGAATCATGCAGAAGCCTTCACCGTGGTCCGGAAACGCGTGATGAAATCCTCCGCCAACATTCACCGCCACGCCGTCCTTCAACGCATATTGCGCGGCAAGAATCGAGCCGCCCGCCGCTAGCCAGAACGCGTGCACCAGTTCCGGCGAATATGGCACTTCCAGTTCCATCTCGTCGCGTGCCGAGAGCGTTCCCGTCTTCAGCTTCTCCACATACTGCGGCGTGTGTACCAGCAAAATCTCCTGATCGGAAGCCGGCTGCGGGGTCACGAAGTCTGACGGATCGGCCACTCCTGACTCAATCAACTGCCGGTGCACTCTGCGATATTTTTCTGCCGGAAAGACATGCTGCCCGATCGGCAAGTAATATTCATCGCTGTAGATGAGCTTGAAGGGGAGCATTTGTTGCTCATGATAAACAAACGCTGGCCGAAATCCCGAGTGAAGTGAGGAGCGGTTATGGTTCGGGTGCCAATCGCGGTCAGGGGGCCGCAGAAGTCGCCGATGAGATGCCTCGATGCGCTGATGCTACCTTATGTACACATTGTTGTCGTTCTTGACTGGCGTACGGGACGCCCAAAGCCGCTGTTATAATCGAAAAATCTGGTGGGAGTAGCTCAACTGGCAGAGCACCGGACTGTGGCTCCGACGGTTGCGGGTTCGATTCCCGTCTCCCACCCCAGTCCCATAGTTCATCGTGACGCGGATGTCCGCGTGTCGCATGGCGCGTTGCTGCACAGTAATCGGCGTCCATAACTCATCCAGCCATGCCCGATAACTGTGCCGAAAGCTGTGGGGCGAAACGTGGACCTTGCCAGCATCGTGACACGCACGTCCCAACTTCTTCCAAAACGCTGTATAGCTCCGGGGCAACTTTCCATGCTTCTCCGGTGACGCGAACACCCAATCATTCGGCTCGGTAAAGATGCTGTTTTGCTTGTGCAGCTTCAGCACGTCCAGGATTCGCGGGTACCACG
>QHZW01000296.1 GCA_003224815.1 Acidobacteriota bacterium
AAACGCCAACACAAGTGACTGGCGATGAAATACGCTAGGCGTAGCGCAACAGCCGCCTGCGTCTGCGCGCTGCTCGTTTTATCGACTTCCTGTGGGGGTGGATCGACTCGATCTTCGGGCCGCGTTCCCGCCAGCAACGCTCAAGCAATTGCCGTCAATGGCGGTCCTCAAGGCAACTATGCAAACGGTTTATTCACCACTGTGACCGTCTGCGTGCCAGGTTCGTCCAATTGTCAAAGCGTGTCGGGTGTTCTCGTGGATACAGGCTCATTCGGATTGCGCTTACTCTCCTCTGCTGTGAGTACGATAAGCCCATCCCTTCCCCAACAAAAAGACGTAACCGGTAATTCGATCTTCGAGTGTGCGCAGTTTGTGGACAGCGTTGTCTGGGGGCCAGTCAAGACTGCCGACGTTTCTATCAGTGGCGAGAAGGCGAGTTCGCTTCCCATTCAGTTGATCAACGCAAACACCACGCCTGTTCCATCTGGGTGCAAAGCTATGGGACCGGCCGAAGAAGATCTATCGAGTCTTGGGGCTAATGGCATTCTAGGCATCGGTTTCTTTAATCAGGACTGTGGCACAGCTTGCTCCGTCTCAGGCTCTTCGAATCCCGGTTTCTATTACAGCTGTTCTGGAGCTTCGTGCCAGATTACGGCGGAGAATCCATCGCTACAGGTGCAAAATCCTGTCGGATTTTTTGCCGAAGACAACAACGGTGTTGTTCTGCAGTTACCGTCCACGGCGTCGGCCGCGAAACTCACCGGTACACTTACGTTTGGCATTGGAACGCAAGATAACAACGCTCTCACGGGGCAGCAGATTTTCAGGCCCGACAATTTTGGCAACCTGAAGACGTCGTTCATGGGGCAAACTTACGCGGGATTTATAGACAGCGGTTCAAACGGATATTTTTTTCTCGACAGCGCAACTACCGGGCTGGCGAATTGTTCCAGCTCTGAAAAAGGTTTTTACTGCCCGTCCTCGCCGGCTTCTCTTTCCGCGACCAACACCAGTGGTACGAGCAGCAATACCGTCGAATTTACCATTGATAACGCGAGCGACTTATTTGCGACAAATTCGGCTGTCGCATTTCCAACCCTCGGAGGGCCCGATCCCGAGTCGTTCGATTGGGGATTGCCGTTCTTTTTCGGGCGTACTATCTATGTCGCGATTGAGGGACGCCAAACAAGCGCAGGCAGCGGCCCTTTTTGGGCTTACTGAGCGTTGCCGATTCCACCCAGCGGAATGAAATGCGAGTTCGGGGAATCTGACGCCGTAATCTGCAGGATGCCGGTTCTCTCACCAACTATGACCGGCTTAAACGATACCAGAATCGTGCCCTCACTCTCGGCAACCAGTTGCTCGGCACAATTGTTCTGTGATCGAAAATCAATTCCGGAAGAAAGAATTTCTTGAATTGCAACCGGCGCCTGCGATCGATTACTTAATATGATGGTTACCGGCTGGCCTTGCGAATTGACGGCGTGTCGTCCGAAATCGACTTTGGTGGGGTTTTATGCTCAGTCTGGGCGATGCAGGCTGGGTTTGCGCGAATCCGCAAATGGAAATCATGTAGGACAGGGCGATCGCGACCAGAGCGAGTCTCAAGCGTTGCTCCGCTGAAGTTTCCGTTCTCCGAAGATTGCAGTCCCAATGCGAATTCTGGTTGTGCCTTCCTCAATTGCGACCTCGAAGTCGTGTGACATTCCCATAGAAAGAGTTTTCATCTCGACATTCGGCAGTTGGCGTTTTTGTATTTCAGTTGCGAGTTCACGCATTCTACGGAAGAATAGACGCGATTGCTCGGGATCTTCGCCGTAGGGTGGAACCGTCATAAGGCCTTGAAAGCTGAGGTGAGGCAAATCTGGCGCAGCTCGCAGCAATTGCTCCAGGTCTTCTGAGTCTGGCTGCACGCCACTCTTTGCCTGTTCTCCACCGATATTAATTTCTATCAGGACGGGCACCGTCTTTCCCTGTTGCGATGCAGCGGTATTCAGTTTCTGTGCCAAACGAAGCGAGTCGATGGATTCCACAGCGTTGAATAATTCGGTGGCCTTAACCGCCTTATTGCTTTGCAGATGACCGATCATGTGCCAACGGGCGTCAACCAGATCGTGCAGGGCGTCTGTTTTCGCCTCAAATTCCTGTACGCGGTTTTCACCGAACAGGCGAATGCCGTGCTCGTAGGCCTCGCGAATTCGATCGGGTGCAACCGTCTTTGTGACGGCCATGAGCTCGATGTCTTGAGAATTTCGGCCACTGCGACGTGCTGCGGTTCCGACTCGTTGCCGCAGCTCTGCAATGTTCTCAACGATGGACATAGATTCATCAACCACAAGGAAACTAAGCTACACGAAGGGAAAACTCTGGACTGCGCAGGGCACAGCGCCTTTCTTACAACTTGTGCTTAATCACATCATGGCGGTCGGCGGCGCCGGTTCTTTGGGGTCGCCTGCGGCAGTCAGGGGTAGCCCGACCATCAGCGCTGCCAGGAGCGCCATCACGATCATGCCCCCGACCAGATATGTCGGATGTTCAAAGATCTGTTTTCCTGCGATTCGCTTCGCCCATGCTGCTCCAGAGCTCAGCCACGATTGCTGCGACAAAGACAAGGCGACCAACCCTGCCCACAGCAGCCCAAAAATCGACTCGCCGGCAATCAGGCCGGATGAGGTCAACACACCCGCATTCTCCACGCGCGCCCTTTGTGCTTCATTGAAGCCACGCCGCGTGGCCACCCAATCCCCGAGTGACCGAAACAGTCCGCCGATGAAAATGGCGAATGTGGTCTCAAAAGGCAAGTACATTCCTACAGCAACCAGCATGGGGCTACGCACTTGCATCATGATCATTGCGATGCCAAAGAAAATGCCGACTCCCACCAGCGGCCACGGCATATTGCCGCCTACGATTCCCTGCGCCAGGGCAGCCATCAATCCAGCTTGAGGTGCGGCAAGCTGACGGCTTCCAAAACCGAACGCGGTGTTGAGCAGAGCAAGGGGGAAATACATCACCAGACTCGCAACCACCACCGCTATTAGTTCAGCGGTCTGAATCTTGGCGGGGGTGCCACCGAGAATGTAGCCAACTTTGAAGTCCTGTAGAAGTTCGCCGGCGACCGACGACGAGACGCACACGACTGCGGCCACCCCCAACACCGCCGCCACGCCCGACGGCCCGGACACTCCCAAAAAGACCATGAGCAGCGCTGCGATTAGTAAAGTAGAGAGCGTCAGGCCCGACACCGGGTTGTTTGATGAACCGATGAAGCCGCACAAACTTCCGGAAATAGTGGCGAAGAAGAAGCCGACAATCAGCATTACTACGGCTGCCAGAATCGCAGGCAGTTTCAGTCCGGAGATGTGAATGTAGAGGAAACACATGAGCACGAACATCAGGGCAATCAGACTGAAGACGATCTTCGAGCTCATATAGCGCTCGGTCCGCGCAAGTTTGGCCTGATCGGCCGCGGTCTGGCGCAGATCGGCGAAGGCCCTGCCCAAACCCACGGCGAGGCTCTTGTACATCTTGATCAACGTGTATGCAGCGCCCACAAGCATTCCACCCACCGCGATCGGCCGCACGATGAATCTCCAGATTGCGACGGCCATTCCGGCCCAGTCATCGGGCGTGTTTGCGGGCAGGTATTGTTTGAGCTGCGGCCCCATTAGAAAGATGAGCAGCGGGACAACGAGGCCCCAGGCCAGCACGCCGCCGGCAAACTGAATGGAGGCAAGCCGGAGGCCAATGATATAACCGACGCCGAGGTAGGCAGGGCTAACGCTGGGTGCGGCGAACGTGGTTGCGCCTCCGGCAGCCACGACGATGGAATCTGCCGTTGTGCCGAGCCGGACCTGGCTGTGACCCAGATTTCCTATTCGGAGATGAATGTCCTGGTCGGCAGCGAAGAGGCCAAATTTTCCCAGCAGGTACAGCACGCCGCCTACGCCAATATTCCAGAAAAGATATTTCGCAGCCTGCGCACCTCTGCGCCCGGCTTTGTGTATTTCGCCCGCAGCAACCGATTCAGGAAACGGTAATTCCGGATCTTCAACCATGCCACGGCGCACCAGGGAAATAAAAAGAACGCCAAGAATGCTTCCGACCATGATCAGCGCTGTTGCTTTGAAGTAAGTTTTCCAGTCTGTGAGCCCAAATGATGTCCACGACCCGGCAATGACGAATGCAGGTATGGTGAAAATCGCGCCTGCAGCTATGCCTTCGCCAATGGTCCCCGAAGTTCGAGCAATGTTCTCCTCGAGAATTGAGCCTCTCCACATTCGGACGACCGCCATTCCGATGACCGCCGCTGGATACGTTGCCGCAATTGTGATCCCCGCGCGCAGGCCAAGATAGGCGTTCGCCGCGCCCAGAATCACCGTCATGAACAGGCCGAGAATCACCGCCCGCCAGGTGAATTCCTTCATCTCCATGCCTTCGGGAACGAAGGGCTGGTGCTTTTTCTTCGTAACTTCAGCCGGATTGGCCGGGTTTGAAGCGCTCATGAATCCCTCTAAGTATCCAGATTGCCAGAATTTAGCCGCGCTGCACCTTAGCATGCCAGAATGATGATTTACAAGGGCGGTTCAGGCCACGCGTTTGAGAGTGGAACCATCAAAATTACCGAGTAGAATCGTTTCAGCCACCTCGGTTGAAAGCTCCGAAAGGCTTGGGGTTCCGGCCAATGTTTGCAAGCGAGTACCAGTGCCCTGATTGCGGTGGCACCGAAGCGTATCGTTCACGGCGCCGAACATTCCTCGAGAAATACGTTTATCCATTTTTGCTGCTGCAGCCGGTGCGCTGCGCAAGTTGTTATCGCCGCACGAATGTTTCGGTGTTTACGCCTGCCCGCCCGCGGGAAAACCGCGCCGTGGTTCCGCCGCATGCGGCTTGAATTGCTTAGAAGCTGAACTCCTCGCTATACTGGATGGAAATCGTCCGGCTGGAGCCTAACCAGGCGCCGGGCGAGGGAGGCTGGTCTTCAGCAGTATCGGAGACATAACTCGCTCGACCGTTCCTCCAATCCAGGCTGCCGCGCCCCGGCATTTCTGGAAGACGAAAGACCTGCGAAGCGCGATCGCTTCTGGAATGGTTTTCATGTCACGGGGCATCTTCGCTGCGCTGTCCCCATCCGATTGCCGTCTCTGCGCTGCTCCTCTTCAGAACATTTCACGGCTGCCGGTGTGCGAAGAGTGCATTGCCGCCATTCAACCCATTGTGACCGAAACATGTGGTGTTTGCGGCGAGGCGCTGCCAGCTTTGTCGGGTGGCGGTGCCGCACGCGGCCTTTGCAGCGCGTGCCAAGAGACGCCGTCCCTGTTTGCAAAAGCAGTTGCGTTTGGTGCTTACGACGAACAGTTGCGAGAACTGATTCATCTGCTCAAATACGAAAAGATCATTCCCGCGGCGGGCGTGCTCGGGAAATACCTCTTGCAGGCCATTCAAAAACTGGATCCGCCGCCGAAAGTGCTGATAGTTCCCGTTCCGTTGCATTCTTCAAAGCGCCGCCAACGCCGGTTCAATCAGGCAGAGTTGATTGCCCGTGCGGCTCTCAAGCGCATGGGAGGAGACAGGGCGCAGTTCGCCTCCGATGTCCTGAAACGCGTTCGGCCCACGGTTTCGCAAATAGGACTCACGCGCCCGCAGCGACGGGACAATATTCGTGGCGCGTTCCAAGTTGTGCATCTAAACAGAGTAGAGGGCCGCAGTATTCTGCTGGTAGATGACGTTTTGACTACCGGAACGACCGCATCGGAATGCGCGCGAGTATTGCGCAAAGCCGGAGCAGACCAGGTTTGGGTTGCGACTGTAGCGCGGACTCTGAAGATTGCGGGAAGGGCTTTCGAAGACGATCGTCAGTTCGAGCAGCAGGCTTCATAAACATGTCAGGACGCAGGCACAATCCGACATTTGATGATCACCGCCATTCCGTTACCGCGGTGTTTGGCATTCATCAGGACAGCCATCCGCACGCGCTGCACGCGCCTGTGCTGGTGCTGAACGCCTCCTATGAGCCAATCAATATCTGCGCTGCGCGTCGCGCGATCGTGCTGGTATTAAAGGGTGTGGCCATGGCTGAAGAGGAGAATGGTCATTTTCTTCATGCTGCGCGGCTGGCCTTTCGGGTTCCTTCAGTGATTCGTCTGCTCGAGTACCGCCGAATTCCGCATCAGACACGTGCTCTATCACGCAAGAATATTCTCCTGCGCGACCGCAACACTTGCCAATACTGCGGCGAGGTTCTGTCCGCGAGCGATTTGACGCTCGATCACGTTGTGCCGCGCTCACGAGGTGGAGCTTCGACGTGGGAAAATCTCGTCGCGGCGTGCCATACATGCAATCGCCGCAAGGGGAACCAGATGCCGCTAGAAGCCGGCATGAAGTTGATGCGCGAGCCGCACGCATTCAATCTTCACACCAGCCGCCATATTATGCGGCTGATGGGCCGCTCGGATGATAAATGGAGGAAGTATTTGTTCTACTGAACAGGTGCAAGGCTTCCAACTGAAGCTGAAGCCTAGCGCCTGACGTCTTCTACTGCGGCTTCTGCTGGTCTTCTGGCTGCTTTCCGCCCTTCTCGACTTCTTTGCCTTCGTAGGTGATCTTCACCTTCGAGCCGAACCGCTGGTAATCGGTGTATTTGACGATCTCACGTATGTGAACGTCATTCATCTTGAAGTGCAGTGTGTCGTCCGCCATGGTGTAGGCAGGGAACCAGTACTGGCCGTCCACCTGTTCGCGCCAGGTGCTGAATTTTGGAAACAGATTCTCGTTGTTCTTCTTGCGGATGTCAGGGACCGTCTTACCTGAAGTTTTCACTACCTGCAAATCTTTATCGTCAACCCAAATGCGCCCCTGGAAATAGCGCTTCTTACCGTCGATCTTCTTGGGCGCGACATCGAACACGTAGCAATGTAGTTCGTCTTCCTGCTGCTGCCCCACGTAGAGGATGTCGTATTCAGGAATTTCTTCCGAGGTCAGCACAAAGGGCAGCAGGTGGCGAATGTCCTGAAGGTCCTCGGGCGACATCATGATCTCGTTCAGGGTGTTTTGCGGCGCAAAGACTACGTTCTCAAGATGCCGGCCTTGATTGTCATAAGTGACATCGAAGACCTCGCGATATTCACCAGTCACCGTCTTGCCGTCGAGCGTCTGGACACGGACGTCCTGACGAAAGGTGTAGTTATCGCGGGCCTGCTTGAATTCCTCTTCTTTGGCCGCAAATTTCTTAACGATCTCATCCGAAGTAATACCCTTCGGAGGATCGGTGGAGAGCTGGCTTTCCTGACTAAAACCAGCCGATGTGAAGCACAGAGCGGCGGTCATTACCGCCAAAGCAAAGCGTGTATATCTCATAAATTAGATTGAGCCGTGTGTAGAATTCAGCCTACCTCAAATTAGATGCGTCGAAAGTGCCCAAGTTGCCGTCATTTACGCAGTACCGGAGGTTCGTGCCGCCACAGAGTGGTTCGGCGAAAACAGGTCTGAATTCAGCCTTTGGCAGATGGAACTCGCGGGAATTCCGGCCCCGCCCTTCGGCGAAGCGCCCCGGGCCGAATGGCTCGCCGCGAAGTTCAAAGAAATCGTATTGGATGATGTCCGGATCGACGAAATCGGCAACGTCCTCGGAGTTCGGCGGGGCACATCCTCCGAAGTCATTGCCATCAGCGCACATATTGACACGGTGTTCCCGGCTGGGACTGCACTCGATCAGCGTTCGCAGGCACGAAAATTGTACGGCCCCGGAATTTCCGACAATGCAGCGGGTGTGACTGCGATGATTTCCGTGGCGTCCGCATTTCAGCGCTTCCGTTTGCCTCATACGGCTACTCTGCTATTCATCGGAAATGTCGGGGAAGAGGGCGAGGGTGATTTGCGCGGCATGCGTCATATCTTTTCCGAATCCGCATGGAAGGACAAAATCGTGGCCAGCATAGTGATCGATGGCGCCGGGACAGATACGATCATCGCTGATGCCCTAGGCAGCCGCCGCTTCGAAGTGACGCTGCGAGGTCCTGGTGGGCATTCGTGGACCGATTTTGGCGCGCCGAATCCCATTGTCGCGCTCGCCCGCGCCATTCAGTTGTTCTCAGAAACTCGTGTGCCGAACTCGCCCAAGACTACGTTCAATGTTGGCGTGATTTCAGGAGGAACCTCGGTGAACTCCATCCCCGAATGGGCGAGCATGCGCGTTGATATTCGATCGAGTTCGGCTTTCGAAATCGAGCGTTTAGAACTTGAACTCAGGCAGGCAGTGAAGCGGGCCATGCGCGAAGAGGAGAATCGCGCCGAGATGAGCGGGAACTATCATCACGAAGACAAGGAGCTTGAGGCGGTGATAAAAGTGATCGGCAACAGGCCAGCTGGGGAACTCGATCGCAAATCGCGCATTCTGCAAATCGCGCGCGCAGTTGACGCGCATCTGGGAATTCTCGCGCAGGTGCAGCGCGCTTCCACAGACGCGAATATCCCGATTTCCCTCGGCCGGGAAGCCATAGCAATTGGGGCAGGAGGCCATGGTGGTGGCGCGCATACATTGCAGGAGTGGTTTGATCCCAAAGACAGAGAATTGGGCCTGGAGAGAATTTTGTTGCTGGTGCTCGCGCTAGCTGCGAACGGCGAAGCCGGAGTCGCTAGATGACGCGCGTATTGGCTTTTGTTGCATTAGTTATTGCGAGTGCCATGTCGCAAGCTCAGCGTCCATTGATCATGGCCGACACGATTTACATCCACGGGGATATCTACACCGGTGTCGTGGGCGCGTCCTCCTTCCACGTTGTCAGTCGCGCGACGGCATTGGCCGTCAAAGCAGATCGAATCATTGCGATCGGCGGTGAAAACGATGTTCTGAAGCATAAGGGCCCCGACACCGCTGTCATTGATTTTGAGGGCCACTTTGTTATCCCCGGTTTCAATGACGCGCACATGCACCTGACCGAAGCCGGTTTCAAAAAGCTCACGGTCGATTTGGGCGGGGTGCGATCAATCGAAGACCAAAGAGCTTCCCACGCGCTGGGACATCGACGAGGTCACAACCGACCACCCAGTCTTTCTGGTGCGGATAGATGGCCACGTCGCGGTGGCAAACACGCTCGCGCTCAAGTTGGCCCACGTGACGCTTGCGAGCAAACCTCCTGAAGGTGGCGAAATCGGACGTGACTCAACTGAGCAGCCGAATGGGATTTTGCGTGAGGGCGCACAGTCCATGGTGACCGCCGTCATCCCGGCGCCCAGCGATGAGAAGCGTCGCCAGGCGATCGAAGCCGCACTGAAAGACATCGCAAGCTGGGGCGTCACCTCGGTGCAGGATTATTCCTACGAGTCGGACAGCGCGGGGCAGTGGAAGAATTTTAAGGTTTTTGAGCAGCTCGAACGCGAAGGAAAGCTGACGGCACGCATCTCCGAGTGGCTGCCGTTTGACGATGCCATCGATCTCCTAAATCAGCATCGCGAGGCGCACCCACAATCGGATCCGATGCTGCACACGGGCATGCTGAAGGGATTTATGGACGGATCTCTCGGTTCGCACACTGCTGCCATGCTGCGGCCGTACGCCGACGATCCGAAAAACACCGGCCTACCGCAATATGAACAAGCCAAGCTGAATGAGATGGCCGAAGAACGTGCAGTCGCAGGATTTCAGCTTGGTTTTCACGCCATCGGAGATAAAGGCGTGCAGATGGCCCTCGAAGCATTTGATGAAGCCGAGAAGGCTGCGCGCTCTGCAAAGGTAAAAGCTCCAGATGGAACCGAGAACTATCGTTTGCGTGTCGAGCATGCGCAGGTCACGAATCCTGCAGAGGTGGCGCGTTTTCGCGAACTGAAAATCATCGCCTCCATGCAGCCGTGCCACCTGCTTACTGACATGCGATGGGCGGAATCGCGCCTGGGGGCAGCGCGCGCGGAACATTCCTATGCCTGGGCAGAATTCCTGAACCATGGCGTCCCGCTGGCATTCGGCACCGATTATCCGGTTGAGCCGGTGAATCCGCTTCGGGGAATTTACGCTGGGGTGGCTCGGAAGAGTGAAGACGGCAAGCAGGAATACTATCCCGTGCAGAAGTTGACCATTGACCAGGCCATTTCCGCCTATACAACCGGATCGGCCTATGCGGAATTTTCAGAGAAGCAAAAAGGCGCGCTCTCTACGGGGATGCTTGCTGATTTCATCGTGCTTGATCGCGACATCACAGCGATTCCACCGGAGAAGATTCTAGGGACGCAGGTGCTGAGGACAGTAGTGGGCGGGAAGACGGTGTACGAGGCGAAGTAAGGCGTTGGACTGGTACAGTCGGCGTTGTTTTGATTTTGGGTGTAATCGACTGTTCTCGAGTTGGGAGAACCTTGCCACCTTGGTGTTTTGAACCCCGAAACAGAGCACAATATTGCGAATGCGACTCATCGCCCTCATCGTGGCCCTGTTAACAATACAAACGCTGTATGCGGGCGAGAAGTCGTACGAAGCGGGAAAGTTGGGCGATGTTGCGATTAATGACATGACAAGCACGATCTGGCTTCCAACAGGACACGGCAACTTCTCATTTCCTCTTCAATGGGTATCAACTACCAATTTCAGATTTCAACAGAAAACAGTGTTGTTTATTTCGCAAGTTGTTGCTCAAGGAGCAAGAGGAACTACGGTTCTGAGTAAACGATCTTTATCTTCGCTGTGCCGGATCTGAGGAGCGCCCCACCGCGTAAGTGTTGATAAATTCCCGATTACACGTGCGCCGTGAAAAGGCGCTGGTCGACTGCGGGTGAAAGTCCCGCCCGGGAACTGGGTTCGCTCCACCCGGAAGCAATCGGAGCGGCGGTGGAGGAAACGAAGCCGTCGGAGCCTCCGGTGTAGAGGGTCGCTTAGGCGAGTTGGCGCGCATGCAAGCCGTAACGTGAAGTGAACGCTGAGCAGGCCTCGATCGCGCTGGGAAAAGTCTGGAGCAGGGGGATCAGATGGCGAGTCTGTGAAACCTCTTGTTTCAACCGAGCGGGTGCAAGTCCCGCCTGATCAAAGCGTAGCTG
>QHZW01000476.1 GCA_003224815.1 Acidobacteriota bacterium
ATCGTAAAGCGCCTTGTCAGTATCCGATTGGAGCTTGGCCTGCGTGTAATCGGAGTTCACCGTTGCGGCTCCGGCTTTCTGATTCATCAAGTCGCTTTGCAATTTCACCCGCAAGCTCTGGTATTCGGCCTCCACCGCCTTCAGTTGCAGCCTGGCATCAACTGCCTCCTGCTCCACTTGCGGATTGCTCATCTCGAGCAGAATGGTGTCGCTCTTCACCTGCGATCCGGGCAATTTGAGAATGCGCACCACGGTAGCTTCCCTATCTGCAGGTATTTGACGGGTGAACTCCTGGCTGGGAATCAGCGAGCCAATGCCGCGCACCTGACGCAGCATCGGTCCACGCTTCACTGTGTCGGTCCAAACCGTACTGCGTTCCACCTCTGGTGCCGCAGGCTTCAAGCGCGTAACTCCGATGGTCACGGCAATAAGAGAGGCAAGACCGATTCCGGCCCACATAATTTGGCGGCGTCTTTTTTGTTCTTTGAATTCGGGACGGGCGATATCCATGGTCGTTTTTTAGCAATGCAAATGCTCAGCCAAATCGCAGGTCCTGCTAAGGCTTTGAAAAGCTTGGACCTCAAAGCCGCCACAACCCACCGGCGCGCGAATCGATGTCCGCTGGTAAAAATCGCTGTCCGTTACCGGACACCGAATTCGTTGCAGAACAACGCTCCTTTGCGCATATGGCGTCTATGCATCGTACAGGCTGATTAAGAAATGGTGAGCAAGAGAATGACTTCCGGCCGGGCTTCGCTCTCGAATGCAGACATCGCCGAATTGCTCGCCCTCGCCGCTGAAACCGCGAAGATGCCATTGCAAAAGGCGCTACGGCGCGCATCCCGGAAGGCATTTCTTTGGACCGAAGAAGCAGTAATACTCGCCGAGCAAGGCCGCTCCCTGACAGAATTGCCCGCTATCGGCCCCGTTTTGGAACGGATCATTCGGATATGGATCGCAGAGCCTCCGGAAGTTCCGGTTCCGCCCGAAGTAAGAACTGGATTCCTTACGTTGACCGAGGCACGTGCGGCGCTTGCCGCAAATCCCTCGTGCGTGGAGGGGTTGAACGGCGACCTTCAGATGCACACGCAATGGAGCGACGGCTCTGGAAATATCGAAGAGATGGCGCGAGCCGCTCTCGATCGCGGATACGGATTCATCGCGGTTACAGATCACTCGAAGGGTCTGAAGATAGCCGGCGGAATAGACGAAGAGCAACTTCAGCAACAAGCGAATGAGATCGATATGGTTCATGAGAAATTGCGAGCGGAGGGCTTGGATTTTCAGGTGCTCCGGTCAATTGAACTCAATCTCGATCCTCGGGGCAGCGGAGATATGGATCGTGAAGCCGTCGCACGCCTTGACCTGGTACTCGGCTGCTTTCATTCGGCGCTGCGCAAGAAAGAAGATCAAACTGAGCGCTACCTCGCAGCTTTGCGAAATCCTGACATTCACATACTGGGCCACCCGCGCGGACGAATTTACAATTTTCGTCTCGGTCTGGAAGCTGATTGGGAGCACGTTTTCGATCTTGCGACTGAACTTGATAAGGCCGTCGAGATTGATGGCTATCCCGATCGTCAGGACCTGAATGTCGATCTGTTGAAACTGGCAAAAAGATGTGGCTGCCGGATATCGCTGGGCACCGATGCGCACGATCCGCAGCAGCTACGATTCATGGAGTATTCTCTGGCGGCCGCACTACTCGCCGACATCCCGCGCGATCGTATCCGTATTGCATGTCCACTAACGTGATCCATGCGGACGCCGAGAAGCGCGGCAATAGTCGGTGCAACATCAAGATTGGAAATGCTATCAATCCGAACGCCCTTGGGAATTCCGGCACCTCGGGCGATGAAAATGGCCTGCATCTTGGGATCGGTGTTGATGTAACCATGCGTGCCCGCATCGGGAACGTGAGTAATAAATTCGCCATCGGACTCGCCACCGAACATGTAATCCGGTTTTGCGGCAAGTACAAGGTCAGGCGTCTGGTTGCCACCGCTCGGGAGCGGGAAACCAATCTCCGCAAACTCATCAGTACCGTAGATTTTCTCTATACCTTTAATATCGGAAAAGATGCGGCGCAATTCGGGAAGCAGTTCTGCTCTACGCTCCGGATTGGTGACGTAAACCCCCGCGACACCGCCCTCCGTCATGACCCACGCGTCCCCGCTCAAATGCTCCGGCGGACCCGTCAACAGCCCTTTTTCTTTGAGCAGCACATTCGGACGAATCTTATTAGTGTAGGTACGAAATCCGTGGTCAGAGACGATGATCAGAGTCGTATTCTTGGCGCGTCCGCTGCGGTCGATTACGTCCACGATCTGCTTGACCTTAGCGTCGAGAAACGCCATCGCGGTAAAACTGGCGGGGCTCATCGATCCGTAGGTGTGATTGATGTCATCAAGCGTCAGCAGATGAAACAGCAGAAGGTTCGGCTTGTATTTCTGCAGGATGTCAACTGCGGCGGCCGTCCAGATTTCGTCCTGCCAGGCCTGACTGCTGTCTTCAAACGTTTTCAGTTGGTCTGCGGTAACAATTTCCGCGTCGATTAGTTCGTGCTCAATCTTGCCATTTGGATCAGGCAACTCTGGAAATTGCCAGGTGATCGACTTCGCGCCATAAATGGCAACCCAGTCGACTTGCGCCGTGGTAAGACCTGCGTTGAATGCGAGATCGTAGATGGTCGGAGTGTGGACAAGTTCCTCCTTGTCGCGCCAAGGTTCGATTGTGGGCTTTGATCCGTCGGTGGACCGAGTAAGCAGTCCGTTAAAAAGCACCTGGTGCTCGGAAGCGTTAACGCCGGTAACGATGGCCGTGTGGTTTGGCCAGGTCACAGTGGGATTAATTGGCCGCATCGAAGCGGCGATCACGCCTTCGCGGGCCAGCTTGCGCAGGGTGGGGATCGGCAAGCGCGGATCGTCCAGCGCATAGGCGGGAAAGCCGTCGAGACTGACAACGACGACGGTGTGCTTCTTCTGCGGCTTGGTAGCGGCACTTAAGCCAACGCTCGCCGTAGACGCGAGCAGCGCAATGATGCATAACCGGCGAACCAAACGAAGTGTTGGGGTGAACTTATCGCCTTGGATGATTCCCTTGATATAAGTCAGCACCTATTTCCACACCAGAGTCGCCACAGAATTTTCTTCGAGGGAAATGGTCGCCGAGTGCAGTCCCTGAGCAACTTGTATGCTCCGTGCGGGGCCGAGGTTTGTCAGCACAAGCACTTTCTTTCCGTCTGGGTTTTCGAACGCGATGTGGGAGAGATTAACAGCCAGACTCTGCGATTCGAAGCGGCGCGCACCACGGCGGAGAGGTCGCGAAAAATGCGCGAAGGCCCAGTACTGCCCGCTGCGAACGATCTCCTGAGTGTGAATATTGATGTTAAGAATTCCACCACAAGGATAGGGGCCGATGTTCGGCTTGCCATGCTCGTCCGTGGCAACGTTCCAGGCAAGCGCGGCGCGGCACCAGTTGCTAAGCACATCAGTGTACGTCTTGCCCCATTTCGTCCAGTCGTCCTGATAATGCGGATCGTTGTAATCGGTGCTGCCCTCGGTGAAGTACATCTCCGCTTCGGGATGTACAGCATGGACCTTGCTCATCATGTCGGGCTCGCCAACGTATCCGTGCCACGCGACGGAATTGGTGTAGCGGCGGAAATCGGGATTGTCGAGTTCGGAGATGACCCTGCCCCAATAAACATAATTGTGGTCGAGAATCCAAATCTTCGTT
>QHZW01000297.1 GCA_003224815.1 Acidobacteriota bacterium
GACTGATTCTCCGCTGGAGGAGCAGGCGGCTAAGACACACAAGGTTCCGCTGGTTCGCCACGATTTTCCGCTGCCCATGCACAACTGGTCCTACAAGGCTGCCATCCTGGCGCGCTACTTTGATACTCGTGCGAAGGAACTCGGGGATCAGTTTCGCGATTACATCTTCCAGCACCAGCCGGAAATTATTCCCGACAACCTCCAGAGCTTCGCCCAGAAATTCGCCGCCGACCACAAAGTTGATCTTCCATTCGTGATCGATCCTCAAGGCAAGCTCGCCGCCGCCGTCAATGCCGACAAAGATCTTGGCAACCGCTTGCATATCGCGCACACCCCGACTATCTACGTAGTCAGCAGCCGAAACCCGTCGCGCCCATTTGTCGAAGTGACCGATAGCAGTCAGTTATTCCAAACCGTCGAGGCAATGCAGACGGAATAGCAGGCGAACTGTTTGTGGGGGACAGCCGTCCTCGGCTGTCCGCCGGAACGAAGCCCGGGGTTCATTGCCCGCTTAAGGGAAACTCAGACTTTCCATCCAGCTCTGCAATATCAGTACCGCGGCCATGCGATCCACGGCCTCGCCACGTCGCTTGATCGATAAATCTGCATCTCGCAAAATACGGTTCGCCTGACTGGACGTCAGGCGCTCGTCCCACAAATGGACCGGCAAACCGAATTTGCGGCGCAATTCCTCGGCAAAAACTTGCATTTTCTCTGACTGAGTCCCCGTAGCGCCACTCAGGCGCAAGGGATATCCCACGACAATCTCAGAAATCGCATATTCCTGGATTACTGCTCCGAGTTGCTGGAAATCCTTTCGCTTGTTGCTTCTGCGGATCGTTGGCAGTCCCTGCGCCGTTATCCATAAAGGATCAGAAACCGCCATCCCGATAGTCCTCGAACCGACATCTAATCCCAAGACTCTGGGATGAAGTTGGTTAAATCCATTGTCGCTGGAGTGCACGTTCGGATTATATGGCGCAGCCGGTTACCAATATCGAAAAGAGGCGTCAGCACGAGCCGCTGAATCCTCCATCACCCGGAGTTGCAGCCGACCGTCCGCGGCCCCGCCGAAAACACTGGGTTTTTGACGTCATAGGCTTGGGCGCGATTGTCGCCATCTGCTATTTCGCCGAGGAGATTCTGGTGACCATGCTGGTGTCCATCCTGCTGGCGTTTGTTCTAGCGCCAATCGTCACTTTCTTGACTAAGTTGAAGGTGCCGCAGTGGATGGCAGCCCTGCTCGCGGTATGCCTACTCGTGGGCATGCTGGGAGGAACTACTTACCTCGGGTTCAACCACGCCGCGAATTTCCTTCAAGAACTCCCGAAGTACTCGAAGAATGTCCACGCGAAAGTGGCTGATTTTGTCCACAAAACCCAGAATGTACAGGCGATTGGGCAAGTCGAGGACAAGGGTGCAATCAAAGTTCGCGAAACACCGAATTGGACCGATGTATTGACTCGGGGATTCGGATCCTTCTCCGAGGGATTGTTGATCGCATCATTTGTGCCGGTTCTGGTCTTCTTCATGCTTACTTGGCAGGAGCACGCTCGAAAAGCCACTGTTGGTCTCTTCCCCCTGGAACGCCGGCGTGAAGCGTATCTCACGCTCGGGACGATTTCCGGCATGGTCCGCAGTTTCATTCTTGGCAACCTGATTATCGCGCTTCTGATCGGAGGCATCAGCGTGCTTGTTTTTGGTTTCCTGAAAATTCCATTCTTCTACTTTGCCGGAATCTCGAGCGGATTCCTCAGCCTGATTCCGTACTTCGGCGCGGTGCTGGCGATCTTGCCTCCGCTGTTTCTTGGGATCGGTAAACTCACCCTGGCAGGAGTCGGATGGGTCGTCTTAACTGCATTTGCGCTCCATCTAGCTGCGTTGAATGTGCTCTACCCTAAATTACTCGGTAGCCGTTTGTGCCTGAACCCTCTGGCAGTAACGATCGCGCTCCTTTTCTGGGCTTGGCTTTGGGGAGCCGTTGGCCTGGTGCTGGCTGTGCCTATTACTGCCGCAATGAGAATTGTCTTCCATCACGTGCCGTCGCTCAAGCCGTTTGGTCTGTGGTTAGGAGGGAATGGCTCGCAGGAGAATGGGTGCGATGCCCGCTCGTACTAGGCTTCTAGTTCGCCAGGTTCGGGAAACCTAAGATTAGTTTTCGCGAGTGTTTCCGCCAGCAGAATTTCAACTTGCGATTCTTCACAATTTCGCGCAAGGGCCAGTTCGCTTACCAGCAGATAGCGTGCCCGCTCCAGCATCTTCTTCTCGCGGAAAGACAAGCTCTTGGATTCTTTCAAGACCAGTAGGTTCTTCAATACTGCAGCTACTTCCAGCAGCGATCCCGTCCTCATTCGGTCGGAATTCTCTTTAAAGCGGTCTTTCCAGTCGGCATCGCTACCACCCTCGCCATCCGACAAAAAATCGAGGATCTTCTTGATTTCGCCGTTCCTGACAACTCGCCGCAGGCCGACGGCTCCGACGCTATGGAAGGGAACAGTTACCTTCAGATTGCTGGATTTTATGTTTAACAGGTAGTATCGCTCGGCTTGGGTGCCGAGAGTGCGGCTGCCGATTTGCTCGATGATTCCTACTCCGTGGTTTGGGTAAACTACCCGGTCGCCAATGTGGAAATCACCGTTACCGTTGCTGCTCATACTGGGAACAGCCCACTGCCGCGAGACACAACTCATTTTACCTGATGAGAGCGTGATTGCACAATTGCACGTTCGCGGGTGTCTGCATTTTCAGTAACTTATAGGTGCGCTTGCGGATGGCCGCTGCTAATTCCGGGTCGCTGGATCTGTCCACAAGGGTTCCAGTCTCGCACGGTTTATAATTCCACCCAGCATGACCGAGCAAATCAAGAAGAAGCTGCAGGACGAGATCAACGCCCTTGAGCATGAGCTCATCCACGAACTTCCGAAAGAGATTAAAAAGGCCGCGGCCCTTGGTGACCTGAGCGAAAACGCCGAATACCACATGGCCAAGCAGCGTCAGGAGTTTGTCAAAGCGCGCGTGCGCCAGTTGGGGAAGCGACTGGCTGACCTTTCCATGGTCAACATGAACAATATTCCGAAAGATCGCGTCGGCCTGGGTTCCACGGTGAAGGTTTACGACAACACGAAAGAAGAGGAAGTGGAATACAACCTTGTAACCAGCGAGGAATCCGACGTTGCGGCAGGCAAGATTTCGACAACTTCGCCCATCGGCCGCGCTCTCTTGAATAAGAAGATCGGCGACACTGCAATGGTTGTAACTCCTAACGGAAACCGGGAGTTGGAGATTTTGACTCTGAGCACCATTCACGATGTGGCCACTGCGGAGTGACATGGAAGTTGATTTTTGGAGGATTGATTTGTGGAGGCACGGGCGTCTCGCCCGTGCATTTTCTTGAATGGCAATAACCTGGACTAGCGCTTTCGGACGCGGCTGCGCCGTTCTGTTACGAACCATCGTTCGATGGCTCGCTCTTACTCGCATCAATCCCAATGTCCTCACGTTCATGGGACTCGTCGTAAATGCCTGGGCAGCTTTTTTTTTCGGCTACGCCACAGCTCAAAATCAGCAGCGCATGTTTTTTCTCGCTGGCCTGATCATTATCGGCTCCGGTTTTTTTGATCTGGTGGACGGCGAAGTAGCTCGGGCGCAAAATCGGGTCACCCGCTTTGGCGCGTTTTTCGACTCAGTAGTAGATCGTTACAGCGACGCTTCCCAGTTCTTTGGGCTGCTCGTTTTCTATGCGCGCGCCGGACGCTTCTTTTACATCGTCCTGACCGCCTATGTAATAGTCAGTGCCATTATGGTCAGCTACAGCCGCGCGCGTGCTGAATCGCTGATTGGCTCCTGTCGAGTGGGATTCATGGAACGCCCAGAACGTTTGGTGCTGGTGATCATTGGCGCACTCTTCAACGTCATGGCCCCAGTGCTGTGGGTAATTGCCGTGCTCTCGACCATCACTGTTATTCACCGAATCCAATACACATGGGCGCGCACAAACGGCCCCGAAGCGGTCAGGAGCGGAGCGGCATAGCATAAAGACTTACTTCGGAAATAGATCGTTATGCACTGTTTGCCTGTACTTACGGTCGTCATCTATTCGGCGTTCTGAACGGACGCCAGCAACCACGATGACCTGCGGCCGTCCGCAATCGTTGCCGAAAGCACCGCGCGGGAAACAGCAAGCGCACAAGTTCAGAGTTAGCTAAGAATCAGTCCTGCGGTTTGGCGGGCGAAAGTCCTGCTTACACAATTGTGTGACCCACGGACGCCATGGAGGCATGACTATGTACGCGGTGATCCGCACTGGTGGCAAGCAATATCGGGTAACGCCCGGCGACATTCTTCGTGTGGAAACCCAGCCGAACGAAAACGGCAGAGTTCAGTTCGGAGATGTGTTAGCGGTATCAGGTGGCGACGGACAGATCGCTCGTCCTGACAGCGACGCTCTCGTCACCGGCGAAGTTCTCGGTGAAGGCCGCGGCAAGAAAGTTATCGTCTTCCACTACAAACGCAAGAAGCAGTACAAAAAATTGCAGGGACACCGTCAGGCATTTACCTCTGTACGGATAACCGAGATTGCTTTCGACGGGCAGAAATTCACCGCGCCGGAGCTTCCGAAAAAACAAGCCAAGCCTAAAAAGGCAGCAGCGGAGTCTGAAGCAACGCCGAAAGCTGAAACCAAGGCCGCCAAACCGGCGGCGAAGAAGAAAGCCGCTGCTCCCAAAAAGAGCGCCGCAAAGAAAACCACTGGCAAGAAGAAATAGGGCAGCGCTAGCCCGAAGCTAGCAGCTAAAAGCTAGGAGCTGATTTATGGCACACAAAAAAGGGTTAGGTAGTTCACGTAACGGGCGTGATTCAAACGCGCAGCGACTAGGATTCAAGGCATTCGGCGGTCAGATCGTGCCCGGTGGCACTATCATCGTTCGCCAGCGCGGCACTCGCGTAAAGCCGGGGCTCAACGTCGGTCGCGGAAAAGATGACACGCTCTTCGCCAAGATCAGCGGCAAAATCATATTCAAAGACCGCGGATCCATGGGCAAGTTCGTGATGATCGAGCCGCTCGAAGCAAAGTAGATTTCGTTTCAGAACAAGAAGGGCCGCCATGAAGCGGCCCTTTTTTAATTTGTACCTTTTAGCGAACTTCCGCCGGTTCCTTCTCGGTCCTGCTGGTCCGGAACTGCATCTTTCCTTTCGCGGCATCCACCACGATGTGATCACCATGCAATACTTCGCCATCGAGGATTTTCAGCGCCAGAGGATCCTGAATCAGCTTCTGGATCGCGCGCTTCAGCGGTCGCGCGCCAAACGCCGGATCGAAACCTTCAGCGAACAGCAGCTCACGCGCTGGATCCGTAAGCTCTATCGAGATTTTCCGTTCAGCTAACAGCCGCCGCAAATCCTCGAGACGCAGCTCCACAATTTTCACCAGCTGTTCTTTCCCCAGTGGATTGAAGATGATCACATCATCGACACGGTTCAAGAACTCCGGCTTGAAATGGGCATGCAAAGCGTTCATAACTCCTTTCGAAGCACTCTCGAAATCAACCTCCGAGCGCAAGGCATCAGCTTGCAGAAATGCAGAGCCCAGGTTAGAGGTCATGATGATGATCGTGTTTTTGAAATCGACGACCCGGCCCTTGCTGTCGGTTAAACGGCCGTCATCCATGATCTGCAGCAAGATGTTGAAAATGTCCGGATGCGCTTTCTCAATCTCATCGAACAGGATCACTGAGTATGGGCGGCGGCGTACCTGTTCCGTTAGTTGTCCGCCCTCGTCGTAGCCGACATACCCCGGAGGCGCTCCAATCAGGCGGGCCACAGCATGCTTCTCCATGTACTCTGACATGTCAATGCGAACCATTGCATGCTCGTCATCAAAAAGGAATTCAGCGAGAGCCCGCGCCAGTTCGGTTTTTCCAACACCGGTCGGCCCCAGGAAAATAAACGAACCGATGGGGCGACGCGGATCGCTTAGTCCAGCGCGCGAGCGCCGAATTGCATTGGATACACGTTCCAATGCCGCTTCTTGTCCGATGACGCGTTGCCGCAGCCGTTCTTCCATCATGACGAGTTTCTTCACTTCGCCTTCCAGCATCTTGGAGACTGGAATGCCCGTCCATTTAGAGACGATTTTTGCGATGTCCTCCTCGTCCACTTCCTCCTTCAGCATCCGTGGGGCTTTGGTTGTCTGTGTGGCGCGGCCACTCTTGCCCGCGGGCTTTCCGTCCATCTGCTCGGTAATTCTCGCCAGCTCTGCTTCCGCCTGCCGCAGCAGGCCGTAACGAATCTCAGCCACCCGCTGCAGGTCCCCTTTGCGCTCTGCCTGCTGCTCTTCAATTTTGAGCTGCTCGAGCTTTTCCTTCAGTTGCCGCGAGCGCGCAATCAGGTCCTTTTCCTGTTTCCACTTGGCTTTGAGTGCATTCGACTTCTCCCGTACCTCGGCAAGCTCTTTGTCCACATTGGCCAGCCGCTCGCGCGAGTTTGGGTCGTCCTCTTTCTTTAACGCCTGCTTCTCGATCTCAAGTTGTGTCGCCCGCCTCTCGAGCTGGTCGATGTCAGTGGGAAGGGAATCGATTTGGATGCGCAGAGACGCCGCAGCTTCATCAATCAGGTCGATGGCTTTGTCGGGCAGAAAACGATCTGAGATATAACGATGCGAGAGTGTCGCGGCGGCAACAATCGCCGAGTCCTTGATGCGCACGCCATGGTGGACCTCGTAGCGTTCTTTCAATCCGCGAAGGATCGCGATCGTGTCTTCGATATTCGGCTCTCCCACAAAAACGATCTGGAATCGCCGCTCCAGCGCCGCGTCTTTCTCGATGTGCTTGCGGTATTCGTTCAGCGTGGTTGCGCCGATTGCGCGCAATTCTCCGCGCGCCAGCGCCGGCTTGAGCATGTTCGAAGCGTCGATTGCACCCTCGGCAGCCCCCGCGCCGACCAAGGTGTGCAACTCGTCGATGAACAGAACGATCTTGCCCTGCGAGTCCTGTATCTCTTTCAATACTGCTTTCAACCGGTCTTCAAATTCGCCGCGATACTTCGCACCGGCTAGCATTGCACCGAGATCAAGTGAAATTACCCGCTTATTTTTCAGAATTTCGGGCACATCGCCGGAAATGATTCGCTGCGCTAGCCCTTCAACTATTGCCGTCTTGCCAACGCCGGGCTCACCGATCAGCACAGGATTGTTTTTCGTGCGCCGCGAAAGCACCTGGACAACCCGGCGAATTTCTTCGTCGCGGCCAATCACCGGATCGAGCTTGCCGCGCCGTGCCTGCTCGGTCAGATCTCGCGCGTAGCGTTCCAATGCCTGGTACTTCGCTTCAGGATTTTGATCGGTAATACGCTGCGACCCGCGCACGGCAGTCAACGCTTTGAGGATGCTATCGTGCGTCCCGCCGACACGCGTGAGGGTTTCTCGTGCCGGGTCGCGGTGCAGTTCAGTGATCGCCAGCAGCAAGTGCTCGGTCGAGACATACTCATCCTTGAAATTGTCGGCTTGCTTGGATGCGGCATCGAGAAGTTGACTGGCAGCCTGCGACAGAGAAGCTTGGCTTGCTCCACCGGAAACTTTCGGTAGCTGTTCGATTGCCTGGTAAACATCGTTCAGCACCTCCTGTGGCCCAATCCCAATTTTCTCCAGAATGGGCGGAACAATCCCTTCACGGTCCTCGATCAAAGCTGCGAGCAGGTGGACTGGCAACAGCTCGGGATTCCCGTGCTCAGACGCGACCTCATTGGCCCGCTGCACGGCTTCCTGTGCTTTGACTGTGAATTTGTCCCAACGAATAGGCATGTGAAACTCCTAAATTGCTGTTAGGCGCTTAGGCTTTGGCTTAGCCAAATCCGACGTGACATTGGCTAACAGCTAAAAGCTAAATAACTAAGAGCCAAGAATAAAGGGAGGCGCATGCAATACCTCCGCCTCCCTTCTTTAATTACTCGCCCGTTAATTACTCGCCGTTGCTGTGCGTTACGCTGCGCGGCCGGTGCTCTTCACTTCTTTGCCCTCCAGCGATCTCGAGCCGGTGCTTCCAATGTTTACCTTGATCTGCTTCGGCTTGGCTTCGGCCTTCTTCGCCAGTTCAATCTTCAAGATGCCCTTGTCGTAGTTGGCCTGGATATTCTCGGCATCAACCGTGGTCGGCAGAGTGAACGAACGGGTGAAGCTGCCGTACTGCCGCTCAACCCGGCGGAAGTTCTCTTCCTTCTCTTCCTTCTCGAACTTGCGCTCGCCGTGAACGGTCAACGTGTTGTTTTCGACCCGGACGTCAATGTCCTTCTCATCGATTCCCGGGACTTCGATCTTAAGCACCACATTGTGCTCGTCTTCGTAGACATCGACTGGTGGCGCAAAGGTTGAAGTGGTCAGTGCCTCTTCCCGGCCATCGCCATAGCTGTCACGGAACAAGCGGTTCATCCGATCCTGCAGGGTGGAGAACTCGCGGAAAGGATCCCAACGTGTAAGAACTGTCATCACAATCCTCCTGAATCTGAATTCCTGTATTTTGAGGGCTTGGTTGCTTTCGGCAAGTGCCCTTATCACAAACCAAGCATAAAATATGAGTGTCTTATTGTCAATGACAACATATGCTTAATTTGCTTCAGCTTACAAGCAATATTAGGCACTTCAGGTAACTTGTCTCTGGGATTCCCAGTACGCTCGGATGGTCTTTCGCCGCGGCACGGTTTTCCAAAATTCGAATAATCCTGTGCGAATCGCGAGCCGCTGCCGCCACGGTTTCTACAAAATCAAAGACGCTGACATGATAGGAACACGAGCACGTGACCAGAATTCCGCCCGATCGCAGCATCTTCAGGGCCCTCAGGTTTAATTCCTTGTATCCGCGCAGGGCAGTCTGAAGTTCGCGCTTTGATTTGGCGAACGCCGGCGGGTCGAGAATTATGCTGTCGTATTTCTGTCCCGAATCCGAGTAGTCGCGGAGCAGATCAAACGCGTTCGCCTGGATCCACTCGATCTCGCGGCCATTCAGATTTGCATTCTGCTCGGCCGCCTCAAGGGCTGGGCGGGAACTGTCCACTCCTGTAACCCTTTCGCAAGTTCGGCCGAGATGTAACGCAAAACCACCTTGGTAACAGAAAACATCCAGCGCCTCGCCGCGTGCGTACTGCGCAGCCGCCGCATAGTTTTCTCGCTGATCCAGGAATGCTCCAGTTTTTTGACCCGAGAGAGCATCATAAAAAAACCGCACGTCATTCATCCGGAACTCGGTTGTTAGCCGTTCTGAAGCTACCGATGTTTGCGTGGGGACGGGTGCCCTCACCCGTCCGGCCGCGCCCTGCGCGGCCATTGGCGAGCATCGCTCACCCGCCTGGACGAGGGCGTCAGGGCCCACGTGTTCATCTTCATTGTCCGGGTTCGGAACGACATCTGAATCGGCAGTTTTCCAAAGCAACGCGTTCGCCCTCTCTGATAACTGCTCGAGCTTCCGTACGCGCGCATCCACGCGCTCAACGATGGCCCGCGGCTGAAACGCATCCACCAACTCAGATACGACGATCCTGCGCATCTCCTCGGCATCCATCGCCTGCGTGAGCATCTGCAAGGACAGGATGTCGTCGTACCTGTCCACGATCAGCCCGGGCAAAAAATCGCCCTCGCTGAAGATCACCCGGTAAGCATTGGTGGCGCGCACAAACTGCTCGCGGTACGCGACCGCCGCGCGAATCCTTTCGCGGACAAGGTGTTCAAGATTTTCGACCGGCTGGCGCGAAATCATCCTCAGCGCAATCTCTGAAGATGAGCTGTAGAGTGCTGTGCCGAGAGGCCGCGTTCGTGTGGCTCGGACATTCTTGTCCGAGCTGGCCGCGTGGCCCAGAGGTGCTCTACCGGAGCCAAATCTCTAAGTTCAAACAACCTCTTCGATGACGCTTACCAGCGCTCCCGGACCGGCGCTTCCGGAATCCACAATGTCTGAGCGATATACCCAGACATGACCGGAACGAACTCGCTCTGCGCCCGGGTGTGAGACGACAATTTCTGGAGATGCAACTGTTGAGCCTGGCGCCATGGTGATCATGGTATCGCGGCAGAACTAAATGCGTCCGGCACTAGCCGACGCGCGCATCCGGATCTGAACCGGTCGAAACCGCAGAGCACGCATCCAACAAAAAGTGATGAAAAGGATTGCTTGCCAGGTGTTAGGGTGGGTGTTGCTCGGGCTGGGAGTCGTTGGCCTTTTTCTCCCGCTGCTACCGGGAATACTTCTACTCATGACGGGTTTGTTCGTGCTGTCGCGGGAATATGCGTGGGCAGGACGGCTGATGAAGGGACTGCGCAGTAAATCTCCTGAGCTGTCAAGAAAAGCAGAGGCATGGTGGCAGCATCAGCGCTTTCGATGGGGAAGGGGTACGACTTAGCAAAGTTTAGCTTGCAACGCTGCTGGGTGCTTGCGCGGCTTTCTCGTGGTGCGCCGCCGCTTCTGCGCGAGCCAGCATCAGATCGCGCTGCAGAATATCAAGAATTCGCGTTGGCAGTTCATCGCCCCACTCGTCTTGGTCGTCGTCGCTCCAATGGCCGTTCAAGCGGATGGAATCGTTGAGATCTTCTGGAAAAGCCTGACGGTATCCGCCTTCGCGCATGAGCGTATCGCCGAGCTTGCGGCCGGAGGCAGCATCGTAAATACGCCGAGTGGCAGAGCCTCCGGAATTTGAAAAGCTGAGAAACACCTCGCCATCGTTGCCGTATTCCGGGCGATAATACCAGGCATGACTGGCGTCAATTTTCGGATGCGCCCTACGTCGCGAGGCCTTTTCCGCAGCCGCTTCCGCCGGGTCGTCCTTCGAGGCGTCGTAATACAGAATTCGCTGGCACGAATCGCAATAAAGCAGCTTGCCGCTCCGGACCTCGTTATACATCTGCGGCCGCAAGGCCACCTGACATCCCGAGCACCTCTCACCGAGAACTTCTGCAAGCCCTGAACCGCGGAACTTCTGCACCCGATCGTAATGCCGTAGCAGGTCAGGATCGACCGCTGAACGCGCCGCATCCCGTTTCGCATTCCACTCGGTGAGCTCTTTTTCGTCCTTTGCCGCCCGCTCGCGGGCTAACGTCTTTTCCTGCTCGATTTCCGCAGTTTCGGTTTTCAGCTCAGCTTCAGCAGCCTTGACTTCCTGTTCGCGCGCCTCGGAATTCAGCATGAGTTCGAGAATCTTGTCCTCGTTCGCGGTAATCTCTTTCTCTGCGAAGCTGATCTCGTGCAGCAGGGCTTTGTATTGCTCGTTGGTCTTTACATCAAGGGACTGATCGCGGTATTTGGAAATCTTGCCGCGCAGGTCGGCAATCGCGCTCTCGTACTTCTTCTTGGCAGCATCATCGGCCTTGGCGGATGCCTTGGCCTTTTCCAGAGTGGCTTTGGTGCCGGCCAACTTCGCTTCGATTAT
>QHZW01000298.1 GCA_003224815.1 Acidobacteriota bacterium
GTCTGGCCGCGAGAATATTTGTTCCAGAATGGGAGGGGTGCAGTCGATCGAGGAGCGGTAGCTGCGAACATCCGGCTGTGCGCTGCGAAAACGTAAACTGCACGAAGGGGCAGCGTCCGGACAATTTCGAGTCTGCGCAGAACGCTGCCCGAGCGTGGCGGCGCTCCCGACAGCGGGAACATTTTTGATTCCAGTTCTAGTAAGCCGTCCAAGGGCCGTCCTTCGAGTCTGAAAAAACTTGCCGCTGTTTGCTGGTTTAAGCGCGTCGGTCCGCAGAATGCCGTCGCTGCAGGGAGACGCGTATTGTGTGTCAAGGAGGAGAATGGAACGGAATTCAGGCACAAACCTGATCATCCCTTCGTTGCGATGTGAGTAGTTACTGATACTCACAACACGATCTGAAGCACTTCCTTCCCCGAGTTCTCCCGGTCGTCCGTATTCAGGGACCCCTAGTAAAACGTGGAATTATTTTTTCGCGGAGGAGCGGTATGCCACGCTTCACAGGACTGGTTTGTCTTCTGATACTTGCGAATTATGCGAAAGGCCAAAACGTAGCTGCGAGTGACCCGGTCGCGGTTTCGCTCGCAACGAAGTCCGTTGCTGCGCTCACTGGGGCAAGGCCGTTACAGACATCACGCTGAACGCAAACGTGATTTCGATTCTCGGAACCGATAGCGAGACGGGAACCTCAGTGTTTCAAGCGAAGGGCTTGGCCCTCAGTCGGGTTGACTTGAATTTGAGCAGTGGAAACCGAACCGATGTGCGCAATTTGAGTAACGGGATTCCGTCGGGTCAATGGACAAACAACGGCGCCAAGCCAACACCTTATGCCCAACACAATACCTGGCCAGACGCGGCCTGGTTTTTTCCTGCGCTTGCGTCGCTCAGCCAAACGACAAATCCGAATTTCATCTTTCGATCAATTGGGCAAGAGCAACATGGGGCATGAACACTCAGCACATCCATGTGTTCCAAACGCAACTCGGCGCTTTCTCAGGTCTGCAGCATCTCAGCACAATGGATGTCTACCTCGATCCAGTATCTTTTCTACCGTTAGATATCGGATTCAATGTTCATCCGGACAATGACATGAATACTGATACTCCTAGCGAAATCCGCTTTGCTACTTATCAGCCGGTAAATGGCGTTCAGGTTCCTTTCCACTTTCAACGGATATTCAACGGCAACGTAGCGTTAGACGCAACGGTTACTAGCGCCACCATCAACACGGGCTTGCAAGACAACTTGTTTACCCTTCCGTAAGCTTCCTCCAGCGAGGCGATTATGAGACGCATTGCAGTATGCTTTGTGCAATTGGTTGCAATGGCGGTAGTTCTGCTGCAGGTATCGCGAGCTCTGGCACCGGCAACTGGAACCCCTAAGTTTGGCAGTTTCGGAGGAGGTCCGTTTGATGTCATCAATCTCGGCAATCTCAATACCCACTTCACAGTGCCGGTGATACATAAGGCTGGTCGCGCAGGCCTTCAGTCGTCCGAAATGTTCAGTCGTCCGAAACGTCGCGAGTTGGAGCCGCAGCAACGGGTTCAACATCGGTGTCGTTCCAACAGACGCTGCTATCAGATGCCACCAAGGTTCGCTGATCTCCAAGCTGTGCATGAGCGCCTTAGTTTACTGTCGCTTCGTTGAGGTGTGGTGACGAATGTAACCGCGCCACGCCTATTCTCGTAAGAATCAATTAGTTACGTGCGATTCTGAAAGAGACTGCAGAAAATGAGGATTGCAATGCAAACGCCACTCAAGGTCAACATGAAGTCTTTGATCCCGACAGATGTCTTACTGAAATTCACTGAAGGCAAAATGCGGGTTGCTCTTGCCCTCCGCTGCTCCGAACACAACGAGAGTGCGCAAGTGAAAATTGAAAATGGCAAACCATTCCTAGACGGCTTCTGTTGTTTACCATTTGAGATACAAGTCAAGCGATTAAATCCAAGTCGCAGTTCGGCAGCTAGATTTTCTCGCTTTCCTCCGTGCGCTAGCGAGACACGCATCGTCAATTAGTAAAATCGCGTTTGCGATCAGCATAGAGGATTCGCGCACGACACAGCGGACGAATCCTAAAACTAGGTACTGGCAGTTAAGATCATGCGGTGTCGTTCCAAATAAAGAAGGACACAGAAAGCGCAATGGGGAAGGGCTATTAGGCCGATCTCTCGCGGACTCTGCGTCCCACATTCATTACGAACTCAGGACTTGAAACAGGCAATCCAGCAATTCTGGTATATCGGGAGATGTTACTTACTGATTACTATGACGCTTTTGATCGGCGTTCCGCACGAGAATGGTAATACGCTCACGTTCCTCCCCAGAGCGAAGGCTGGAAGCCGAATATGCGAACAGCCTAACGCGATTAATGCCTATCGTCGCTCGGAGATTCAATAGCCTTGCCGAAAAGATATGGGAGCTGCACTATTCAATTTTACGAACAAGAACCTTGATACTGCTGTTGCCCCTTACACTGATTTATTTCGAGCTGTTTGCCGCACCCTTCGAAGATCGTGAATTGACACGGCGATTTGGAAGAGCCTATGTCGGCTATCGGCACACGTTCCAAAATGGCTGCCCATCCTGACTGCTGGAAGCAGAGCTGGATTGATGCGCTAGAAAACTGGCCGACATTATTGAACCTTTGATCTGCTGCGTGGGTCGCGCCTGAGCCGATTCAGGCGGGGCCATCTGGCCGATACTCGCATAGCCCTCAGGCTCGAGCCTCTCCGCTTTTTGTCATTAACGAGGGAAAGCACGGACTTACCAGAAATCAAGAACTGATCCATTCGATTCGCACGGTGTCCAAGTCTGCGACACTAAGTGGGCTTTGGTGTCCGTGAGTAGAATAAAGAAGCAATACCGCCTTGCGGCAGTTGAGTTGATAGTGTTGAAAGCGGAACAAGTTTGTTGTATTCAGTGAGTAACGATATTTTGTTGAGCCTAACAGTCCGTGGTGCATGTAGCTGATTTTCTACAAAGCGAGCAACGTAGCCGGGTGCGCGATCTTGCGACGCACTTGGCAACCGACCCGGAGATACCGCGGCAACGACGAAGTCGCTGCTGACTATTCCTGTTCGAGAACAGCAAAAGAACGCTTACCACGAGCCTGGCAAAGCGGTTTCTCAGTTCCCGCGGGGTGCCCGCACCCAGCAGTTGGCGCAGGATCAGGCTCAGGTTGAACGCGCCCACATGCACCAACTGCCGCTTCAGAATGTTGTCGCGTCCGCGCAGATGGCAACGCCGCATCGCGCCCGTCTCGTAGCAGTGCGCGAAACTGCGCTCGACGAATTCGCCGCGCCGCCTGAGTAAACTCTTGCCGTACTCGCCCCGCACCCGCCGCCGGTTCGCGTACACCGCTTGCTGCTCGGCCGCTTTACCCACCCAGTTCCGTCTTCCCTTTTGTTTTTTCTCCGGGATGTAGCTGCGCACTTCGTACGTCTTCATCCGATTCACCACCGCGCCGCTGTGGTAACCCTTGTCCGTCACCAGTTCTTCGATGCCGGCCACGTTCACCTTCGGCTTATCGTTGGGGCGTAATTCGGCTTCGCGCCCGACCTGCTCCGCCACTGCCATTCCGGCTTTGCACAACGTTTCATCGAGCGTCGTGGTGTCGCCCTTGTCCGCTCCTTGCAGCGTGACCGCCACCACCGCGCCCGTGTCCAGATCCACCGCATGCTCCGCTTTGTGCGCCAGATGCGTGCGTCCATCTTTCATCTTCGCAATCCGCGCATCCTCGTCCGCCGGGCTCTTCCACTCCTTATTCGACGTGCGCTTCTTGCGCTTGCGATCTAACCGCGCCAGATCTTCGCGGGTCGGCGTCGCGATCCCCGAGGCCTTCGCCAGCCCGCGCAGAAACTCCTCGTAACTCGCCCCCGTATCCCGCCGCACAATCGAGCGCATCGCTGCGTTGGCTTCCAGCGTCGTCGCATCAATCGCGATCCGCTGTCCTTGCAGCAGCCCGCGATCGGTCAGCACCCCCAACACCCAACTGAATACTTCACGATGCGTATCGAGGTCGATCAATCTTCGCGTGCGCGAGATCGTCGAGTGGTCCGGCGTGTACTCGTCCAGCGCAATGCCCACAAAGCGCCGCAGCGCCAGCGAGTCCGCCAGCCGCCAGGCAATCCCCCGCTCCGCCCCGATACCCTCGAAATACCCAATCAGCAACGACCGAAAGTAAATCCCCGGCGTCAGCGACGGACGCCCGTACTTCTCCGCATAAAACTTCGCGCACCGCTGCTCGACAAACTGGTCGAAGCCCTCGGCCTCCAGCAACTCATTCAAACGCTGATAAAACGGATGTCCCGGCGCCGTCGCCAACTCGGCGTGCGCGATCCAGATGTCCTCTTGCTTCTCCCGCTGCTTGCGCGTCCCCATCGCCATGCGCCGATTCTACGAACAAAGTCTGTGGATACCTCAGAACTTTTTGTTTACGAATCTGGACTTGCACCACGGGCTGCTAATAGAACTGCGCAAGCCGCGATGGTTCGAGTCCCTGCTTCGGCACCATCACTTTTATTTCCTACCACTTAGCTTTGTGCCCACCCACTACGGATACCCACAATGCCCAGATTTCCCCGTGAACTGAGTTATCGTCATATTACGGAGCATGACTAACTTATTCCTATGGACAGGGATGAGACTGATCGCGGCTTGCAAATCACCCCGAGGATCCAGCGGTGCTACGAATCCGGCTAGGAAAATTTTGACTGGGATGGCGAAGAGAACAAAGCCCCGAAGCTCTTGCGCAACGTATTCGGGGCGACCGCAGGAGAGCCGATCAAGCGTGATCGTGTGTTCTTTTTCGCCAACTATGAAGGGCGGCGATGCTCAGGGTACAAGCGCATTGCGCGCCATGCCAGGTGCAACTTTAGGGGCTGGCGATCTCGTATAGCTCTGTCAACATCACTCGAATAGCAGCCTTGACACAACAAGCTATCCGGGCGGTATCGTCAATGGAGTAAGCGGCGTGCGCCGGGGTATCATGCGCTTGGCCCTACTCAAATCAAGGGAATATATCCGCTCGGAATCGGGATCAGCCCCGCGGTGCAGCCCATTCTGCAGCAGCATCCAGCTGCATAAGATTGTTGTAGATCGAGCAACTGCGAGCGTGTTCTCATTCGAGACGGTCACAGGTCCTGCCACTGGAGCCAAGCTTTCAATCGGGTAGATTCAGGAGCGGTCGTGTGAGAAGATCATAAATGTCGGACACATGCCGATTTGATCGTCACAGGTTTGCAAACATCTATTATCTTCCATCCGAATGCTGTCACGCGTAACTACACGAACAATTTGCCTTGCAGTATTGGTTGCGCATGGTTTGGGGCAGGAGGCGAGCCAGCCCGATAGTCGCGGTCAGCAGAATGGCATGAGCACAGGAATCGCGCACGCGCCAGTCAAAGACGCACAGTCGCGTCCAATCACTGCAGGTGGTTTCGTCGACCGCGCTCCTGTGATCTTTTCCGATATAACCCACGCCGCGGGACTCGATAAGTTCCACCACATCTCCGGGACCCACGAAAAGAGCACAATTCTTGAGACTCCTGGATCGGGTGTGGCCCTGCTCGACTATGACAATGATGGATGGCTGGATATTTATTTCCTAAACGGCTCAATATTTCCGGCTTTCAAAGGCAAAGAGACTGCCCCACGAGCAATGTTATTGCAGAACAATCACAACGGAACTTTTACCGATGTGACCGATAGAGGTGGTGTCGCGAATGAGCGTTGGGCGTTCGGCGTTGCGGTGGCTGATTATGACAACGATGGCTGGCCTGATATCTACGTTTCGAATTTCGGCAAGAATCGTCTGTACCACAACAATCATGACGGTACATTTATGGACGTGGCGGAAAAGTCGGGCATGGCACTGGGCGGCTGGTCAACGGGCGCGACCTGGGGAGATTACGACCGCGACGGGCGACTCGATTTGTTTGTCCCCGGCTACGTGAAATTCGATCCTGACAATCCGCCCATCGCGGGCAAAGGTGGCCTGCCGCCCGGCTTCTGCCAGTTTCGCGGTGTGAATGTGATGTGCGGTCCGCGCGGCTTACCGGGCGAGAACGATCACTTATTTCACAACAATGGTGATGGTACTTTTACAGATGTAAGTGCAAAGGCCGGAGTCGCGGATCCTAGAGCTTATTACGGGCTGGCTTCGGTTTTTGTTGACGTAGATGACGACGGGTGGCTTGACCTGCTCGTGGCCAATGATTCAGTGCCGAAATATTTCTATCGTAATAAGCGCGATGGCACGTTCGAGGATGCCAGCTATCTCTCAGGATTCGCTCTCAACGACGAAGGCCGCGAGCAAGCAGCAATGGGAATCGCAGTCGGCGACTACAACCACGACGGGAAAGTGGACTTTTGCATCACTAACTTCTCCGACGATTACGACACACTCTACCGCAATGATGGTGACGCCAGCTTCACGGATGTAAGTTTTGCAGCCGGCATCGCCAATGTGACGATCCCATTTCTGGGATGGGGCACAGGATTTCTGGACTATGACAACGACGGGTGGCTCGACCTGTTCGTGGCCAATGGGCACGTTTATCCGGGAGTGGACAAGCAGGACTGGGGGACGACCTGGGCGCAGCGCCCGCTGCTGTTTCGCAATGTTAATGGCTCGAAATTTGAAGAAGTACCAGCAGCCACAGGAAGCGGATTGGCCGATGTGGTCTCGGCACGCGGCGCTGCCTTCGGCGATTTGTTCAACGACGGGCACATTGACGTAGTTTTGAACGTGATCGATTCAAAGCCTGTACTCTTGCGGAACGTGGCCAAGGATTCAAACCATTGGCTCACGCTGAAGTTACTCGGTGGTCCCAAGAGCCCACGGGACGCGGTTGGAGCGAAGGTTTTTGTCACCGCTGGTGGTATGCGCCAGCGTGCAGACGTCTTCAGCGGAGCCAGTTACGCTTCCAGTTCAGACCAGCGCCTGCACTTTGGGCTGGGCTCCGCAACGAAGGTAGATAAGATTGAAATTGTGTGGCCGGATGGGTTCAAAGAGGATGTTAAGGTTCCGACGGTTGACGAGATTGTGACCATTGTTGAAGGCAAAGGGATTGCGCGGCCGTGAAGCCTGATTTTTCACGCGGCGATTGGCGCATGCGCCTGATCATAGTTTGTTACTTGCTCTTGAGTTCTGAGCTTCTTGCCGGACAACCGAATTCGGCAACAGTTGCCGCAGCATCATCTGTTTCGTCTTTTGTGGATGTAACGCAAAGGTTCGGGATCAACTTTCAATATCAGTCCTCTCATACCACAAAGAAATATCTTCTCGAAACCATGGGAGCCGGCGTCGCCCTGCTCGACTACGACAATGACGGTCGCCTCGATATTTTCCTCGTAAATGGGGCGCCGCTGGCGGACCCAACCCCGAAAGGGACGATCCCGCAGAAGACCGATTCGCGTTATTGGAATCGTTTATACCATCAGAAGTTCGACGGAACTTTTGAGGACGTTACTGAGAAGGCTGGCCTGCAAGGTTCAGGATACGTAATGGGCGTCGCTGTAGGAGATTTTGACAACGACGGATTTGAGGACCTCTACGTAACCGCATACGGGGGAAATAAGCTTTACCACAACGACGGCAGCGGCACGTTCTCTGAGGTGACCCAAAAAGCCGGAGTCGCAGGCAGTGGTTGGTCAACCAGTGCAGCATGGGTCGATGTGGACGCCGATGGGTTCTTAGACTTGATTGTGTTGCGCTATCTGGATTGGGATTTCGACGATGTCTGGTGCGGTGAGCACAAAGAAGGATATCGAGCGTACTGTCATCCTGATTATTTCAAGCCCGTCCCACCACTGGTCTTCCATAATAATAACGACGGTACGTTCACCGAAGCCGCACAGAAAATCGGCTTTGGCACGCCCTGCAAGGGACTAGGAGTAGGGATCGCCGACTACGATCGCGATGGGCACATCGATGTGTTTGTCGCCAATGATTCCATGTTTGAATTTCTCTATCACAACAACGGCGACGGCACTTTCAAAGAGGTTGGGCTAACGGCTGGAACTGCTGTCGACCTAGACGGCCGCACTTACGCAGGCATGGGCGTTGATTTTGCTGACGATAACAACGACGGCTGGCCCGACATCGTAGTTACCGATCTTGCGAACCAGCGTTATGCTCTCTACCAGAACAACGGTGATGGGACATTCACTTACGCAACCCAAAGTCTTGGCGTCGGAACGATGACTCTTTCTCATTCCGGCTGGGGTATCCGATTCCTGGACTTTGATAACGATGGTTTAAAGGATCTGCTGATTGCTCAAGGGCACGATCTCGATACCATCGAACGCAGCTATCCGAATCTGCACTACCGCGAGCCAATGTTGCTCGCTCACAATACCGGGCACGGATTCGTCGATGTTTCAACGCAATCCGGCAGCGTGTTTCGGGAACCTTGGGTGGCGCGTGGCATGGCGGTTGGTGATCTGGATAATGACGGCCGGCTCGACGCGGTGGTGACTACCAACGATGGGCCTGTGCACGTTCTGCACAATGAAAGTTCAACTCGAAATCACTGCATCTTATTAAAGTTAGTCGGTCACAAGAGCAACCGCGACGCAATTGGCGCCGAGGTCAAGGTTGTGACTGGCTCGGTCTCACAATACGCGACCGTTTCGACGACCGGCAGCTATCTCTCTGCCAGCGACAAGCGCGTGCATTTCGGATTGGGACAGAACACGGTTGTAGAACGAATCGAGGTTCGCTGGCCCAGTGGCATCACCCAGACTCTTTCAAGTGTGCCTGCCGACCAGATTTTGCAGATCGACGAGCCCGCAACACCGTCAACGGCAGTAAAACCATGAGTGTACGCCGCACAAGCACGCATTTCTTGTTGTGTTTCGTTGTGTGTTCTTGTTGGATATTGCGCGGTTTTGCCCAGTCCAACAACGAGTTCGACCACGCAGTTGCTGAATTTCGGGGAGGGAATTACGCCCAGGCAGCAGAATTGTTTGCGCGTGTGGAGACCGCGTCTCCAGGAGCGACTGATGCGCTGCTCTATCGGGCGAAATCTCTTGTGCATCTGAAAGATTTCTCCGCATCCGAGGTGACATTGCGCAGCTATCTTCAGTCGCATCGTGATTCATCGGATGCGCTGTATATGTTGGGATTCGTGCTGAACCGCAAGAACCGCCCTGCGGATTCACTGACTACTTACACACAGGCTGCAGCCATTACACCGCCAAGCTCGGACGATCTGAAGATCGTTGGCCTCGACTATGTTCTGCTGGACGACTATGCGGATGCGATCAAGTGGCTGGAGAAATCCGTGATGCTGGACAGCCAGAACAAAGAGGCGTGGTATTTTCTGGGCCGTGCTTATTACACGAAATCCAGGCTCAGCGAGGCACGCCAGGCATTCCAAGCAATACTAAAGGTCGATCCTCACAACGCCAGAGCAGAGAACAATCTCGGACTGATACTAGAAACCGAAGGTAAGCCTGCTGAGGCGATCGAAGCCTATAAGAAGGCAGTCGAATGGCAACAACAAAATTCGGAAATGAGCGAGCAGCCTTATGTGAATCTTGGGAAGCTTTTGCTCGAACAGGGCCGCACTCAGGACGCTGCCGAACTCTTGGAAAAAGCGGCAGCGATCGCGCCAAATAATGCATTCTGCCACATCACACTCGGAGTGCTCTACCGCAAGACGGGCCAGATGGGACGCGCACAGCAGGAGCTAGTGCGAGCTACGCAGCTCGAACCTGACAGCGCAGTTGCCCATTATCAGCTTGGGCGGCTGTACAAAGAAAGCAATGATCTCGACCGTGCGAAGGCGGAGTTTGATCGAACTTCCGAACTGCAAGGCCGCGCAGCCGGCTCGAAACCTGTTCCACAAAATCCTTAAGATCAACTCACGAATATCACTGGGGACTCTGAGCTGGTGACACCGTGCTTGCATCCGGGTGATCTTGACGGTAGGTCTCAAGCGCCTTCTCAGACTTCTTTGCGCCCTCATCTTTAAGCTGCTGGTACGTTGCCATCGCACTTCGAGCCTCGTCCATTCGGTGCAGGCGCCGATAAGCGGTCCCGAGTTGAAACCAAGCTTGCTCGATGACCTCTGGATCTTTGTCGATCTTTACTGCACGCTCGAAATCATTCGCAGCAGCAGCTTCATTGTTTAGCAAGATCTCAGCCCGACCAAGGTTGTAATCAATATGGTCGAGATCAGGCTTCTCTTTCTGAGCCGCCTCGATCAGTTGTTTACCCTTTGCGCCGTCCCCTTTTTCGACTTCGAGTGCGCCCAATTTGTACGTTGCAAGGATGTTATGGGGATCAAGCTCAAGCTCCTGGCGGAAAGCTGTCTCCGCCTCTGGAATTTTGTTCACACTGCGGTATTCAGCACATGCCGGTCCGCTTCCGCATTCGCCTGTGCCAGAACTCGATGCACCAGCCACGAATTTTCGTCAAGTTTGAACATCTTGGCATAGCTATTCTTCGAGACTAGCAAGTGGGCGCGTCCGCGATGATAGAGAATGTTCTGGTCGTCGGGCTTCAGCTTGGCCGCTTTATCGAGAGCTTCCGCTGCTTCTTCGGCACGATCTTGGGACAAGCGCACGACGCCCAGCCACATCCAGGCAGTTCCATCCTTGGGATATGCGGCGGTTTCTCTCTGGACGGCAGCGGCGGCGGCATCCAGGTGGTTTAAGCGGAATTCGCATATGCCGAGAAAGAGGTTTGCGCCACGAAGCCGCGGCTTAAGCTCTAACGCTTTATGCAAACTCGCGACGGCGTCGTCGTACTTGCCCAGCTCTTCGTCAACTAGGCCAAGATTGAAATGTCCCTCAGCGAAATTGGGTTGATGCTTCACAACTGCAGCAAAGCCAGCAGCAGCTTCATCCAGTCTTCCGCCGCGCATGGCTTCAATGGCTTGAGAGAAGTCAGCGGCCTGATCGGGTGTTTGACTCCAAGACGGTGCAGGCCCGGCGAAAAGTGTGGCGATCAGCAAGCATAGCGTTGGCCGCAAGAGCGATAGAAAGTTGATTGATTGCGATGGATTTGAGAACCGACTCCCGTACACCATAAAAGTTTACACCGATGCGAGGAGCAAGCAGACCGTGACGAAGGCGAAGATTAGAGAGGCCCAAGCTCTTCACGACGAGATCGGAGCTTTGTTCGTCACGTTTCTAAGCGAAGTGGAATCGACGAAGCAAAGGCCGAAACGAGTCGGCCTTTAGCCCCATGACGAGCTCGAGTTGGAGGCCCTAAGCTCAGAATTCATAACGAAGTGTGAGTTGAATCTGCCTCGGGCCGTTGATTACGGCATGACCACTCCCACCCGGCACACCGAAATACTGATCTCCTGGCCAGCCGTCAATGCCGCCAAAGATATGCCGGTTGAAGGCGTTCGGGATATCGGCCTTGAATAAAATATTCTGCCCCTCCCGAATACTGGTCCGTTTGATGATGGCAAAATCTTCATTCTTATATCCCGGACTTCGCCACCAGGAGACGGCCGTGGGAAGGTCCCCAAAAACGTAGCCCCCACCCCCCGCCAGCGAAGCGGCGCTCGGATCCACAAAAGCTCCGCAATTGACAGTCTGTGGCGCAGTATTGCTATTAGGAGCGTAAAGGCCGTTGGTCGCTGTGCAGCCGCTATTCCAGCCAGCATCCAATGCCGGGGTCCATTTCGTGGGATGTGCGGGGAACACGGACTGTCCGGGGACTAAACTCAGGCGGAAATTCCCGCCACTATATGGATTCGCGGTGGCAAATGCGTTAATGACCGTGGGTGACCCTATCTGATAGCGATGGACCCCGCCCACCTGCCATCCGCCCAAGATCTTGCTGCCGACGCCATGACTCAGATACTTCTTTCCGGGACCAACGGGAAATTCGTACAAATAGCTCAGCACGACCGCGTGCGGGATGTCCTGGTAGCTGACTGCCTTTTCGGCGCGCAGGTTATAGGGATTCTGAGCACCAAAAACCTGGGAGTTGAAGCCAGTCAGGGTCGAGAATGACGAGTCCGCGTCCGTGATCGTCTTCGAATAGGTGTACGAGGCCAGCAGGTTCAGTCCATTGCGGAAACGCCGCTCCACCTTGGTCTGCAGCGCGTTGTAAGTAGATTGGCCGAGATTCTCCAGGCAGCAATTCGTCGTGATGTATCCGTACTGCGGGAAAGGACGCAGCAACTGACCAACGGTGGCGTTCGATCCCCAGCCTGGAACGAACCAGGAAGGCACTGTCACCCCCAGTTGCGAGAGAACTGCAGGACCATTCTTGCCGTCGCTTCCGTCCGCAAGAGAATTCAAAGAATCGCCGAGAAAGTTGTACTTGGGATTCGGAGTATTGACCTGCGCAAGGTTCGATCGGAGACGAGTTGCGTGCTGTCCCACGTACCCGATGGCGAAAATGAGGTCAGGCGCAAATTCGTGTTGAATTTCTAACTGCCAATTCTGAACCATGCCAGGCCGATTGTATTCAGGAGCAACGTAAGTCACAGTGTTGTTGGTAAAAGTGTTTAGGCTAGGATCCTGCGAGTTGCTAGGCAGCGCATACGAAGGAAATCCAGCATCTAGAGACTGCACGGGCGTGAAGTTGTCAGGATTCTGGAAATTTGGGTTCGCGGTAGTGCCGCTGCTCAGATTGCCTCCGAAATCGGAGTAGGTGAGAGGAGCGTAATAGACGCTATAGCCGCCGCGCACAACTGTATTGCGGAAGAAATCGGGCGAATAGGCAAAACCGATGCGAGGCCCGACATTCTTGAAGTATGTGCTGGTGCCGGTAGCGCCGCTCCCATACACGGTCGCTCCGGGTTGACCTGGGGTGAGCGGGTTGGAAGCGGTGGGAGAAAACACCGACTGTGCTCCGATCGCCTCATGACGCGGTGTTTCGATGTCCCAGCGGAGTCCGAGATTCAAAGTCAGATTATGCAGCGCCTTGAAATCATCCTGCACATAAGCCGCGTAGTAGTTCTGTGCCCAGCGAGAGTAATGAGAAGACACGGTGAGAGTTTCCCGGTCTGGCTGGCCCAACAGGAAACTCGCGAACGGATCTCCAGTGAGGCCGGCATTGGGATCCTGAGTGACCGGAGTGAAGGAAGTCTCTCGACTATCGAAATAATAGTGAGGCGAGGTCGCCCCTGGACTCTCGACCGAATATTGATAAGAGCGCCAATCGAAGCCAAACTGAAGTGCGTGGCGGCCGTGCGTGAACGAAACACTGTCGGCTACCACGAGCGCGTTGGGGACCTGAAGACTGTAGGCGTTGTTCCCAAACTTGCTGTACCCAATCGTGTACTGACCGCCGGTGAATTCAAAGATCGGAAATGTCGCTCCGCTTGCGTTCCCGATGCCCAGAGCCTGCGGCCAGTCCTGTCCAGTGTTGCTCGGGGACTTAGACGCCGTGTATATGCGATTGAAGCCCACGGTCAAGTGATTCAGTACCGAAGGAGTCGCCAGGTAGTCCCACCCCAAACGGAGATAGTGAGTGTAGTAGTAGTTGTAGTAATTGTCGGGGGTGATGGGCGCGGGCAGGTCGAAGGCACCACCGTTCAGGAAATTCTGCTCTCGACTGTGATATGTGAAGAAAAGTTTGCTCTTCTGGGTGAGATTCTCGTCAATGCGGAAGCTAGTCTGGGTGGTGATTACGTGATCCAGGACCGCCGGATTGAGATAATTATTTATAAGTCCCGGAGCACCATTGGCGGGCTTACCCGGCTGGTTGGCGGCAGGCAGAAAACCCCCAACGGTCTGAGCTACTGTGCTCAAAGGTGTGATCTGATTGTTGGCAAATGGCAGGCGACAGGTTCGCCCTCCAACGACTTGGGTAGTTGAAGGATCAAAAATTTGTCCTTGAAGAACCTGTTGGCCGTTGCACGGATTGATGACCGGGTTGCCACCAGCTGTCAGCCCCGGCCCGAGAAGCGCCGAGAAATCTCCGTTACGTTCGGCGGCCGTCGGCAGTGTTTCCGGGTCGTTAGACAGACCTCTGCGGTTACGATATTGTTCCCAGGCGAAGAAGAAGAACGTCTTGTCGTGGCCGTCGTAAACATGCGGAATTCTTACCGGGCCGCCGAGAGCGCCGCCGAAATCATTCTGCCGATCGCGCGGCTTTTTATTGGCAAAGAAGTCATTGTCCCAGGAATTTGCGTCCAAAGCCTCGTTCCGAAAAAGTTCGAAGACGCTGCCGTGGTAACCATTGGTACCAGACTTTGTGGTGAAGCTTTCCACACCTCCAGAGGTGTGTCCGTATTGCGCAGTCGGCGTTGCCGTCGTGACTTTGAACTCGGTGAGCGCTTCAACTGAGGGAGCTGTCTGATCGAACGCCGTCCCAGAGTCGGAACGTTGCACGCTAGCGCCGTCCAGCAAAATCTCCGAGCCAAAGTTTTGCCCGCCTGACAACTTAGTTTCAAAAACGCCGGCGTTGCCGTGATCGCCTACAGTTCCTTGGCCAATGGTGCCGGGTACCAGGAAGATGAAAGTTTCCGGCGACCGCACGAAACTCTGTCCGGTGGAATTCAAAGCGAGTGGCAAGTCGTGAATCTGCTTGTCCCCGACGACCGTGCCGATATCGGAGCTTTCTGCCTGTACTGTAGGCGCGTCTGCCTGCACGCTCACTACTTCCTTCACATCTCCCGGCTGCAGTGTGATGTTGAGGGCGGCAACCGTGTTGATCTGAATCGGCACTCCACGCTGAACAGAAGCCTTGAAGCCGGCGGCCTCCACCGTAACGTCATATCTCCCGATAGCTATGTCAGAAATGCGATAGACGCCTTCGCCAGTAGATGTCGTGTTGTACGTGTTTCCGGTCGTGGTGTTCCTGACGGTCACGGATGCACCGCTGACCGCCGCGCCCGTGCTATCTACAACTGACCCGGCGATTGCTCCACGATCGGATTGCGCCAACGTTGCGCTCGACAGCAACATGCACAGAAAAACAAACGTAAGCGCCGAAAAAAATGGCTTCATATCACTCCCCTACGAAAGTGCCCCTAATAGAAAACAACTAGATAAAAGTTGTCAATACTGTACTTTCGTATAGCTGGTATGAGCGTTGATTGTCAGGGAACGCGGTGCCGGATTCTTGTCACGCGGGGTGACTACCGACGATTCCGGTTTGGAGAAGATGTAATGCCGAGTTCAGCGCCGTTTCAAAAAACTAATGATCATTGCATCATCTTCGAGGGAGATGATTCCTCGCTGTAATGCGGCCGTTGCAGCTTGCGTCCGATCTTTCACGGCGAGCTTTTCAAGCACGTGGCTCACATGCAGCTTAACGGTTACTTCGGCGATGTTCAGTGCGCTCGCAATTTCCTTGTTTCCAAAGCCCTTGGCTACCATGCGGAGCACTTCTATTTCCCGGCTGCTCAGCGAGCGATGGGATTGGCGCTCGGCCAGGTGCGAAGCGACGATTGGGTCGAGATAGCGTCCACCGCTATGAACTTCACGAACCGCTCGGAGGAGCTCTTCTCGAACGATGCTCTTCACAATATATCCACGCGCACCGGCTTGCATCGCACGATAGATATCTTCTTCGCCGGAATGGGTCGAGAGTATCAGGATGCATGCGTCCGGAAATTCCCGAATCAACGCCGCCGTACACTCGATGCCAGTCATAGCAGGGAGTCTGAGATCCATCATGACGAGACTGGGATGATACTTTCGGTACGCTTCCAGTGCGGCCTCGCCGGTGGCCGCTTCGGCCACGACCTCAATATCTGGTTCAACATTCAGGGACGAAGAAAGGCCCATTCGTACCATGAAGTGGTCATCAACCACCAGAATACGTATTGGTTTTGAGGTCTGCATGGTCAGCGGCGGTGCGCTCCATCGGAACTTTTACCATAATGCGCGTTCCGAGTCCCAGTTCGCTCTCCAGCTTTAGCTGGCTGCCCATCGACTGCGCACGCTCACGCATGTCGAGGAGGCCAAAGTGTCCAATAGGTGAATCATGGCTGGCGGTAAATCCTCTGCCATCATCAACGACCGCCAGACGAACGAATTTAGACGCGTATTCCAATTCAATGTGTACGGTTTGCGCCTGCCCATGCTTCACCGCGTTGGCAACAGCTTCTTGAGCGATACGAAGCAGATTCATTTCGATCGGCCCCGGAAGGCGTCTGGGAACTCCCTGTATCTTGACGTCCACTTTCGCGTTCTCACACGAAACCAGCGGCTCGACAATTTGGGATATCGCAGAGACGAGGTCCCCATTTTCCAGTAGTTGACAGCGTAGGTCCCACACGGAGCGGCGCGCCTCGACCATGCTGCGGCGGCTCATATTGCGCGCAGCCTCCAGCGCTTCTTGCGCGACACTCGGAGCGTGACGGAAACAATCTGTTGCGAGATCCAGTTGCATAGTGATTCCGGCCAATTCCTGTTCCAAAGTGTCATGAAGTTCCCGGGCAATCCGGTTACGCTCTTCGAGCACCGCACCGTGCTTCAACTTCTGACGGATGACCGACATTTGCTCGCGCAACCGCCTCCCGAGTACGACCACCCACGCCATTACCACCAACAGAACACCCACCGTGATGGCCAACACCCATAATGTGTGACGAAGATTCCACCACGAAGGAGTGGCGAGTACGAACACATCCTGGGGCGAGCGGAGTAGCATGCGGAATGATTGCGGAACACGCCACAGTCCTCCGCTGCGAACGGAACATATGCCGGTGACCCGCACCTGGCTATTCAGCGGAACAGATAGGAGACCGTCCGCAGATATTCCTTGCGGAAGGGATGCTTCGAAAAGCACGTTGTCTTCCTGCAGAAGGAGTCGAAGGCCATCCGGTCGCACCTCTCGGCTCAGCAGCTTTGCGTCCGTGCGCGCTACAGCGCTGTCAAATTGTTCCCAAGGCAGATCCAAATCTAGCGTGATGGGATCAGGCGTGTTCTGGTGCCCGAGACGGTGGAATACTGCGTCTTCGAGTATTGGCGCGGACTCACCCATTGCGGGAAATCCGAGCACGTCAACCAGATCACCGATTGCGAGAGGAGTAGGTTGTTGCGTCAGAACGCGGAGCCCCTTACCTTCGACTTGAAGAAAAAGTGCATTTCCGAGCTGCTGGTAGGTTACGACTCCCCTGACTTTTACACGATGCCGTCTGCCGATTCCCGGCGAGAACCGCAGTAGGGCGGATACAGGAACCTCGGCAGCAGGAGCCTCGATTTTGATGAAGCTCAGCTGCGGAACATAAAATAGTATTCCAGTAAGTTGGCGGTCCGCGTTGTAGAGGCTTCCACACACGCCCTCAATCAGTACTTCGCTATCCACCAAAGAGGAAAAATCCTGCTCGTGGCTGATCGGAACCCGAACGTTGAACTCTCCGCCTTCGGACGCGACGTGGATTGCTAATGTAGTTTCCCGCCAGGAGCTTCGATCAACAGTTACAGAACGAACAATGCCTCTCACCCGAGCCCATTGGCTGTCCCGTTGACCATTTGCCAATTGCGAAAAAGAAGAAAGTTGCGCTTCGGGCAGCTTGCCTTTTCCTAATATGCGCAACTCTGCCTCTCGTATGACGGGAGCAAATTTGCCAGGCCCGGTTACCCCTTCGACCTCCACGAATTGTCCGAGGACATGGGGATACTTCGGCGAAGCGCTCCCTTCGACATAAATGCCGGCAGTTGCGTCCTGGATGAAGAAGTCCGGTGCTGGGGCGCCCATCGTGATGACGCCTCTAATACGCACTGGATAGTGTAACGAGGCTTGTTCGGGACTCAGGCGACGGATCTGGTCAGCATGAGTAAGAGTCGGAGGTGCGCCGGTTGGCGCTTGCGACCACCCAGATGTGCAGACAATGAAGCACACGACGCTAGCCATCAAAACGGGACGTCGCGATGGGAATCGGGTGCGTCCACGGACATACCCAGCACGAATAGGTCCCCGGATCGGGGCGCATGCCGATTGGAAACATGATACTAAGGGGCGATATCGCAAAGCTACGATCTCCGCGTATTCGCACTAGGGTAGCTGAAACTGTCTATTGCGGGAAGGGAGGAGTGATCTATCGTCTCGAAAAGTGTGATTTGACAGACATGAGATTCTGGTTCGCTATGGGTGTTGGCTTTTAGGGAGAGGAAATGTTCACCGAGCGGACCAGACGCGATTTTATGAAAATAACTGCCTCAGGGCTGGCAGCTAGCGCGACCACACAAGCGCTTGGGGTTCCATCATCTTCGACTTCGGTCTACGGAGCTTCGGGAGAAATCGCAGTCCGGGTTACGGATGAAAAACAGCGCTTTGCTAGTGCACCATCTCTTGATTGGCGGGAGAGCCGGGGAGACAATCCTTCTGAAGAGACCATCATCATCAACCCGGAAAGGAAATTTCAGAACATTCACCCTTCGGAATTGGGGCTCAGCGTCTGCCGAACCTGTATCGGGGCAAGCGACTACTCGACGGAGGTGTATAGCTTCGATGAGGGAGATCCTGATCCTGAGCTGGAACGCTTCTCCATTGATCACGATCGTAAGTACTTGCTGCCGGCATTGCAGCAAGCGAGAAAGGTGAATCCTGATTTATTTCTGTTTTCGTCTCCCTGGAGCCCGCCAGGCTGGATGAAGGCCAACGGATCGATGCTGGGTGGCTCAATGAGGAAGCAGTACTTTAAAGCTTACGCGCAATATTTTTTGAAATTCCTGCAAGCGTACGCAGCCGAAAATGTGCCGATCCAAGCTGTCACAACTCAGAACGAGGTGGATACGGACCAAGACGGTAAAATGCCTGCATGCCTCTGGGGCCAGGAGTATGAAATTGAATTCGTAGCGCAGCACTTGGGGCCGCTACTAAGAGCTAACGCAATTCCAACTAGGATCTGGCTGCTTGATCACAATTACAACCTGTGGGGCCGCGCGATATGCGAACTCGATGACCCGGCGGTTCGGCAGCACGCCGCCGCAGTGGCCTGGCATGGTTACGCTGGCAGCGCGGACATGATGTCCAAGGTGCATGATGCGCATCCAGATGTCGAGATGCATTGGACAGAAGGTGGGCCTGATTACACCAGCCTCAGTTATGCGACTGATTGGGCCCAGTGGGGTCGTACTTTTACCCAGGCTCTGCGCAACTGGTGCCGATCGATTACTGGTTGGAATCTGGCACTCGATGAGCACGGTCGTCCCAATATCGGACCCTTTCCATGCGGCGGACTGGTGACAATTATTTCGCAGACGAAGGAAATAACGCGCAGTGGCCAGTACTGGGCGTTTGTGCATTTTTCGCGACTGGTTCGTCGCGGTGCCACTCGACTGGATTCTCAGAGCACGCTGAATGACATTGACCATGTCGTGTTTGAAAATTCTGACGGGCGTAAGGTTTTGGTATTAACCAATGGCGGCCCCCAGCGTTCGATTGCCTTGCAATTGGGCCCGAGCACGGCAGATTTGACTGTCGCGAGCAATTCCGTAACGACACTTGCATGGGCGTGAATGTTTTGCATGTTTTAGGCTGCCCAGATCGCCGCTTTGATTGCCCGTCGGATGAATCAAAATTCTAGTAAATTCAAAATCTCGGAAACTGTGGAATTTTCCCGAATCCATGCCAATCATTTTTGTCACGACTCTGCTTCTTCTGTTGACTCCACTTGCCCGGGGGCAATCATCATCGCATTTCAACTTGATGCCCACGCCGTCAAGCGTGCAACTCCGGACTGGAAAGTTGCCCATAAAGCGATCCTTCTCGGTAGCAATTTCGGGTCATCGAGACGGCATACTCGAGCGGGGCGTGCAACGGTTTATCGGTGAGATTTCCCACGAAACCGGAATGCGGTTAAATCAAACCACCGCGGAAAAAGATGGTGCCATCCTTCTGGTACGCGCCGATCACGGCAGCGAGTCTGTGGGGAAAGTTGGTGAGGATGAGTCTTAC
>QHZW01000299.1 GCA_003224815.1 Acidobacteriota bacterium
ATACGTAACGAGATGCTATTTCTTAGATGTGATTGTCAGCTACCGGGACAAGCGGACCAGGGACTTTGCGTCCGGTAGGCGAGTCAAAGCATTTTCTGCGATCGAGCGCGCTGCTCGCTTAAAGCTGGATCGCCTGGAAGCGGCTGTTGAGCTTAAGGATCTTGGTGCTTTGCCTGGTAACCGACTTGAACCCTTGAAGGTCGACCGAAAGGGACAGTACAGCATTCGGATCAATGACCAGTGGCGGATCTGCTTCGAGTGGACCGGAGGTTCGCCTGGGCCCTCGAAGGTGGAGATCATTGATTATCATTAGGAGAGATGTTGTGGCGATTACCCCGATTCACCCTGGCGAGCATTTGGCTGAGGAGCTGAAGGAACTTGGCATGAGCGCTGCCGAACTTGCACGGCAGCTCGACGTTCCGACCAATCGTGTGACTGAGATCTTGAACGGCAGACGAGCGATTACGGGTGATACAGCCCTTCGACTTGCGCATTTCTTTGGTACGACAGCGGAGTTTTGGCTTAACCTGCAAAGTCTCTATGAGCTGCGGATTGCGCAAAAGAAGGCTGGAAAGTCGATCAACCGACTGCCGACGCTGAAACCTGTCGAAGAAGCACATGCGTAGGGTGCTCCTTATTTATGCTTCCGGGTGTATTTATGCTTCCGGGTGTGGCTGTAACTGTGGCTGTACGTTGCTAAACACCGCCAACGTTTCAAGCACTTCCAGCGGATTCTCTGTGCGCGCAAGACTTGTTCTAAGTGGTTGGTGAGATTGGTGCTTAGACCAGAATGAACGGCAGAGAGCGGGCTGACTCTTAATCAG